>CALWXZ010000006.1 GCA_944385625.1 uncultured Flavonifractor sp.
GATAATGATGAGTCCAAGGAGAAAGCCAAAATCGGTGACCAGTGGGCGAAGCTGGCCGGAAAACAGTACAAGTATTATATGGTGTTTGAGACCAAGCAGCCGGATTATCCGGGAGCATATTCTCTGGAGCGGTTTATGGAGATTATAAAGGCATTATAATATTCACTTTAGCACGAGGAGGATAGACAATGGCAAAAATAATTTCTTTTTTCAACCACAAAGGTGGAGTTAGCAAAACAACTACAACTTATCATGTAGCCTGGATGCTTTCGGACAAAGGATACAAAGTCCTAATGGTAGATACCGATTCTCAGTGCAATCTAACAGGTCTGGCTATTGGTGAAGATTCCTTTGAAAGATTTTATGAAGAAAACCCCAATAATAATATCAAGTCTGCACTTGATCCAGCATTTTTAGGACAACCAATTCCTATCCAAGCAATTGAAGGCGTTCAAGTTAAAGAAAATTTGTGGCTTGTTCCGGGACATATTGATATTACGGAATTTGATATTTCTCTTGGAATGGCACACAATTTTTCTACATCTATGGCCATTTTGATGAATTTACCTGGTGCAATATACTCGTTTATTCAAAAAATGATCGAAAAATACCAGATTGATTATGTTTTAATTGATATGAACCCCAGTCTGTCAGAAACAAATAAAAACCTATTGACTATTAGCGATTACTTCATCGTTCCTACAGCTCCGGATTTCTTCTCGCAGATGGCCTTATCAACGTTAGCCTCTACGGTTCCAAAATGGAAAAAATGGTCCTTAACCGCTAGATTGTTTTTTAGAGATAGCATTTATCCTTTCCCCGAAAAAGATCCTAAATTCTTAGGCATTGTGATGCAAAATTTTACTATTAGAAAAGGAAACCCCACGCAAGCATTCCAGGGAAAAATAGATGGTGTTGTCGAAAAGGTACAAAATACAGTTATCCCCGCTTTTGAACCTCAAGATTTAGTATTAGATGGAGAAAAAAGAGCAATTCAAGAAAAAGCAAAATATTGTTTGGCGTACATTTCCAACTTTCAAAGTTTAGCTCCAAAAATGCAAGAAGATGATGGGCCATCTACCCCTGTATTTGCCATTGACGAGAGACATTTAGGAAGCGGAAAGGTGCTGGAGAACTATCTTGAAAAAAGGCAAACATTTTATAAAGTTTTTTCTGATATGGTTGATGAAATTGTAAATTTGACAAATTAATAGTGAGGGTTGAAAATGAATACTCCAATTGACAATTTCAATCTTCATATCTTAGAGCTAAAAAAATTAGATGATATTTTCAAGTATAATGCCAAATTGCTTACAGCAGGAATAGATATATCTGGTTTGCTAAGAGCTGAAATTGTGTTTGTAGTTAGTGCCTTGGACCAGTTTATCCATGCGGTGTTGATTTACAAAGCAATGGATATATTGAAAAATAGAAAACCACAGTCCGCCTCCTTTTACAAGCTTACAATTGGCTTAAATTCTGTAAGTCTATTTCTCAATAATACCAACGCAATCGATGCTTTTCCAATCATCGAGAAAGAAATCAGAACCAATTTAGGATGGAAAAGTTTTCAGCAGCCAGACAAGATTGCTGAGGCATTAAAAATAGTGTGTAATAAAAAAATTTGGGACGAAGTTTCTGGTATAATGGGTATTTCAACTCAGGTACTCAAGGAACAACTTAAGTTGATTGTAAAGCGGCGTGATTCCATTGCACATGAAGCAGACTTTGATTTGGTGAATCAATGCCAATACCCTATCGATAGAGCAAGTACAAAGGATTCGGTAAATTTCGTTATTTCTCTGGTCTATGCAATTGATTCCATTGTTTTCGACTATGTCTATAATCAAGCAAATGTAAATCGGTATCTCATTACATAACAGCAAGAAAGTGCCAGCCTTTTGACTGACACTTTCTTACTGGCTATATCAATTATGACCTAATCCTAGCAAACTTAGAATTTGTGAAATCATTTGAGGCTATCCATTGGCATGCTAGATTGAAGGGGAAACTCTGTTATTTATATCAGTCCAATAGGCACAATCAAATTATTCTCATCAAAGGCCCCCAACTTTTCCGCCATGCACAGCACTGCGCCAGTACCACGCTGGAGGGGTGATTTGTCGATCAACTCAAAGACCTTTGTGAGCTTTTTCGGCGGGGTGGCCATCTTCTTGATCTCCAACGGGTAAAGCTTTCCGTCCTGCTCCAGCAGCAGGTCGATCTCCTTGGCGTCGCTGTCCCGATAGTAGTAAAGAAACGGCTCCTGCCCCGCGTTCTGGTAGGACTTCATAACCTCAGACACCGTGAAATTCTCCAGCAGCGCCCCGTTCATGGCTCCAGCCATAGCTGTCTCCGGGCTGGTCCACCGGGTCAGATAGCACACCAGGCCGGTGTCGTAAAAATACAGCTTGGGCGTGGAGACCGTCCGTTTCAGCAGATTATTGGAATAGGGGTGCAGCAGAAATATAATTCCCAGCGCCTCCAGAATATGCAGCCAACTCTTGGCAGTGGCCTGGTCAATCTCTGCATCATCGGCAATGCCCTTGTAGTTTACCTGCTGACCAGCCCGGGCGGCGGTGGCCCGCAGAAACCGCAAAAATTTCAGACTGTCGATCCCAGAGGACAGCCGCCGCACGTCCCGCTCCATATAGGTATCAATATAGCTGGAATAGAACAGATTGGCGTTGGTATACTGGCCGGTGACCAGCGCGGGCATACCGCCTCGGAAAATCCGCTGATACATGGTCGGAGTATCGCATACCGGGCAATGCTGCTGCCGCTCTTGCAGCGCATTCAGATCCACTCGGAAGGGGCCTGTGGCAGGACAATGGAGAATCTCACTCTGGGACATGGGGGACAGATGGAGCAAAGCCACTCTCCCTGCCAGAGATTCCTGCACACCCTCCATCATTTTGAACAGCTGAGAGCCGGTCATCCAGAAGTCCCCCGGCTGGTGGCGCTGATCCACCATCATCTTGATGTAAGGGAACAGCTCCGGAGCATACTGCACCTCGTCGATCAAGAGCGGCGGCTTGTGCAGCTGGAAGAACATCTTGGGGTCTGTCTTTGCAAGCTCACGCTCTGTGAGGTCGTCCAGGGTGACAACCGTTCGTCCCCGTCCCTCTTTCTCGATCAGATGCTCCAACATGGTGGTCTTACCCACCTGCCGGGGACCCACAATTAGCAATGCGGGATACTGGGAAGAGACCTCCAGAACCACCGGCTCCATGTGGCGGGTAACGTACATATCCCTCACCTCATTTCGGATAATATCAGATTATAATCCTATTTTACCCGAAAAATACTGGTATAGCAAGTCACTGATTTAATTTGTTACGGTGTTGCGTATATCATTTCCCGCAGGACAACCTCTTCGGCAGCGGCTCTGAAATTGTTCATGGCTCCTACCCATGCCATCTGGTCTGACTCCTTCAGGCACTCGTCTACCCCGTTGGCGGCTGCCATCTTTTCCACCATATCAATCACCATTTCTTCGGCCCGCAGGTCCATCTCTGCTAAGTGGCTGTCCAACTGCCCAACCAGCAGCAAACGGTCGTACAGCATGGGCCTGTGCTGTTTCAGGTAGGTTTTGTAAAGCATACCATACTCGCCCAGTGTTCGGCCATCTGTCTCCGGCAAGCAGAGATCAGGGTAGTAATAGTCCCCTACCTGGGTATAGGACAAAGATTGACTCATAGGTCTATTCCTCCTCCGTCATAAAAGTATCCAGAATCAACCTGGCACCCATGCGAAAGCCACAGACAAAGCTGTCCAGGTCACAGCGGGCATTCAGCTCGCTCCAGGCGTCGGTATACGCCAAGAAACGATCCCTCTGAGGTTCCTCAAGCTGCTCCAGCAGCCATTTCTCCAGTTCAGAAAGTGTACGCTGCACCTTCCTCATTGCTTCGGGATGGATGCTTTCCCGCGCCTGTGGGTCCATATTGCCATAGAAGAATTGCTCCAGATAGCGCATCATTTGCCCTCCTTCTGCTTGGTATGGGCATCCATCTCCTTGTGGAAGGACATCATGGTGACGATATGCCATTGGGATTTGCGGTGGATCGTACGGAACCGCATGGAACAAATAAAGTCAATCAGGACTACCTTGGGGATATAGTAGCTACCACCCGACTGGATGTAGTACAACTCACCCTTGCGGCACCACTGATGGATAGTGGTGGGACCGTAGCCAATCAACTTGGCCACCTGTCTGCCTGACATTACGTCGGGGCAGTCCTTCATCAGCCGGAGGAGGTATCCTTTCAGTGCCTTTTGGGTTTTCTCCGGCAGCTCCTTCGACGTCAGAGCCGGAAATTTCGTCTTGCGCTTTGTGTTTTGGGGCAGATATAACTCCGGGCAGATTCCCTTTCCCCGGAGATAAGTCTGCACATCCTCTTTGCGGATCTGATAGCAGCGGGTCTTTTTGCCGGTACACCGGCAGGGCACCTTGCCGGTCTGGAGCAGGTACCTGGCGGTGGATTTGCTGATATGGCACAGCTTATAGAACTGGTCTTTGCTCATCACGTCGGGGACAGTATCCCAGTCAATTGGCTCGTAATTCATGGCAATCACCTCGTCAGAAATGTCGCATCAAAAAAGCCATTTCCTGTGTGTTGCCAGGTGGTCACTTTCGCCCCCAGTTCTCTCCGCAGTTCTCTCCAAAATGCTTGAGTTCTCTCCAAAAACGGCCAAAACGGGCTTTTATTCGAATTTCAGGGGTTTGAGGACATGGGGCTGGATCAATCGGCGCAAACCGCTGTGGCGCAAGGGCTAGGCGGCGGACAAAACCGCCTGAAAAAGCCTGGAAATTTCAAGAAGTGTATAATTGGACAACCGACTCGAAATCAGTTTGGGAGCAATCCCACGAGGGTTCGAATCCCTCCCGCTGCGCCAGGTCGGAGCAGGCGTCATGTCGCTTGCTCCGACTTATTTTTTTAAAGAAAACCCAGGCGAAAAGAAAAGAGCTTCTGGCCCGGGAATAAGACTTTGGCAGAGGTTTTCCCCCGCAGGTGCGAACGCCGCCAGGCTTTTTTGACAGGCTGAATGGAACATCCGGCTGGATGCTCCATTTTTTCATGGTGTCAAAGCGGGATCATTTCGCGGCGGAAAACAGGCTGGCCTCCCTGACCCATCCCATCAGCTCGTCGTCAATTTCCTCCGGACTGGAGATCAGCACATGGTGAGTCCAGCGGCCGGGATAGGGCATCACGGAACCGTCAATCCGGGGTGATTCCAACGGATGATCCAGGCCAAAGCTCACCACGATAAAATGGGCAGGCCGGTCCTTTGCCCTGCGAATCTGCATAAAGGAGACACAGGCGAACAAATGACGGTTATAAAAGGAGATCTGGCTTTTTTGTACCTTGATGGTTACGTCAGGCAGCTCGGACACCACCTTGTGCTCAAACCGTTCGTACAGCGGCAGGGACTGCATATCCTTCTGGAAGAACAGCAATGTATCTCCGTCCATGACAAGCCCCCCTTTTTTACTATTATATCATATTGGATAGAAGAGAAACAGACAACCCGCCGGGGCAGAGCCGACTGATTGAAGTGGAACGTATGTTTGACTTTGCTTCAAAAAGAGCATATAATGAAGCGACAAACCGTATTCTTTGGGCAGGGAGGAGGAAAGGACATGGACCGGGTCATTTTACACTGTGATCTGAACAGCTTTTACGCTTCGGTGGAGTTGCTGGAGCATCCGGAGCTGAAGGACAGGCCGGTGGCGGTATGCGGCAACCCGGAGAGCCGGCACGGGATCATTTTGGCAAAAAATGAGGCGGCCAAACGGTACAAGGTTCAGACTGCGGAGACCATCTGGCAGGCCCGGCGGAAATGTCCGGACCTGATTTTGCTGCCTGCCCATCACTGGAAGTACAGGGAGTACTCCAAGAAAGTCAACGCCATTTACGAGCGGTATACCGACCTTGTTGAACCATTCTCCATCGACGAGAGCTGGCTGGATGTGACGGGCACCCTTCACCTCTTCGGCGGGGACGGCAGGACCCTGGCTGACCAGATTCGCAAGACCATCCGGCGGGAGCTGGGGCTGACAGTATCGGTGGGGGTATCTTTTAATAAGGTATTTGCCAAAATGGGCAGCGACTATAAAAAGCCGGACGCCACCACGGTGATTACCCGGGAAAATTTTCAGCGGCTGCTCTGGCCGCTGCCGGTGACCGACCTGCTCTTTGTAGGTCGGGCGGCGGCGCGGGTGCTGGGAGGCTACGGTATACACACCATCGGAGATTTGGCCCGGTTTGACCGGGAGAGCATGGGGGCCATCCTGGGGAAGGGGGGATACACCCTCCATGACTACGCAACGGGCAGGGAGCACACCCCGGTGATCCCCGCCCGGGATATGCCGGGGCCCAAGTCGGTGGGGAACGGCCTGACCTTTCCCAGGAACCTGTTGGGCTGGGATCAGCTGCGCACCGCCCTGTCCGAGCTGGCGGACGAGGTGGCGGCGCGCCTGCGCAAACATGGACTCAAGTGTACTACCGTTCAGATCACCGTGCGGGACCCGGCCTTTCATGATATCTGCCGGCAGAAGCGGCTCGATGCCCCTACCTATGTGTCCCGGGATTTGATACAGTGTGGGATGGAGCTGCTGCACAGCTGCTGGAACGAGCGTCAGCCGGTCCGGGCCCTTACCATTACAGCCCAGAATTTGGTGGAGGAGCAGGACGCGGGGGAGCAGGTGAACCTGTTTGAGGCCGAAGCCATCCCCAGCCGAGACCGGCTGGAGAAGCTGGAAAAGACCATGGATACCATTCGGCACAAGTACGGACGAAATGCAATCTCCATCGCATCGGCCCTCCATGGGGAGGGTACGCCGGACCGGGAGGACCAGCGATTGCCGCCCGGGGACTGATATAATCTTAAATATGATATTATAGTATATAAAAAACTATATAAAAGATAGGCCCAACCCTGAAATGTTTTTAAGCAAACTGCCGTTTTTGTATAGAGTTTGGACAAGAAACGGGTTTTGTCTATTTTCAAGTTTCGTCAGAAAAGGTATCATGACACACAACGATAGGTATTATTATGCCGTGAAAGGGGAAAACAAAGATGAAAATTCCTGACAGTCTGAAGCGCTATGGCCTGGCCAAGGTGTTCGATTATCTGGATAAAGACCCTATGAACAATATGAGCAAGGTGATGGACCTGGTGAATAAGTTCTCCGGGGACACCCTGTCCACTCAGCGCGAGATGTTTGATAAGGTCATCAACGACAAGGATTCCTGCTGGCACCAGCTGATCGAGAAGGTTTGGACCCAGACCGATCCCGATGTGCTCAAGACTGTGTTCAACAACTTCTTTGTCAACGCCAACCTGGTGGGCTGGCCCAAGCAGGAGGCCAACCGCAAGAAGTACGGCTGCAACATTCCCTGGGCCATTCTGCTGGACCCCACCTCTGCCTGCAACCTGCACTGCACCGGCTGCTGGGCGGCGGAGTACGGCAACAAGCTGAACCTGACCTTCGATGATATCGACTCCATCATCACCCAGGGCAAGGCGCTGGGCATCTATATGTACATCTACACCGGCGGCGAGCCTCTGGTGCGGAAGAAGGACCTGATTGCCCTGTGCGAGAAGCACAACGATGTGGCCTTCCTGTCCTTCACCAACGCCACCCTCATTGACGAGGCCTTCTGCCAGGATCTGCTGCGGGTGAAGAACTTTATTCCCGCCATCAGCCTGGAGGGCTTCGAGGAGGCCAACGACTCCCGCCGCGGCCAGGGCGTGTATGAGAAGGTCACCAACGCCATGGCGCTGCTGAAGAGCCACCGCCTGCCCTTCGGCATCTCCGCCTGCTACACCAGCGTCAACTACAAGGACATCACCAGCGAGGAGTTCTACGACAAGATCATCGATCTGGGCGCCTACTTCGTGTGGTTCTTCCACTATATGCCCGTGGGCAACGATGCCGCCCCCGAGCTGATGCCCACCCCCGAGCAGCGCGAGGAGATCTATCACCGCATCCGCCACTTCCGTGAGACCAAGGGCATCTTTGCCATGGACTTCCAGAACGACGGCGAGTATGTGGGCGGCTGTATTGCCGGCGGCCGCCGCTACCTCCACATCAACGCCAACGGCGATGTGGACCCCTGCGTGTTCATCCACTACTCCGATTCCAACATCCACGAGAAGACCCTGCTGGAGTGCCTGCAGTCTCCGCTGTTCATGGCCTATCATGACAACCAGCCCTTCAATGACAATATGCTCCGTCCCTGCCCCATGCTGGAGAACCCCGAGCGCATTGAGGAGATTGTCCATAAGACCGGCGCCCACTCCACCGATCCTCAGTCCCCCGAGACGGTGGATCACCTGACCTCCAAGACCCATCCCTACGCTGACAACTGGAAGCCCACCGCCGACAAGCTGTGGGCCGAGTCCCACCCCCAGTGCGGCGGCTGCACCGCCTGCAGCGGCAAGCACTAAGTATTACATAAAAAATTCCTCCGTCTTTGGACGGAGGAATTTTTTATATAGACAGCCAGTACGCGGCGGGACTTTGGTTATATATCCTCTTTGCGGATCATGCTCAGGTAGCGGTATACGCTGGCCTGGGAGCATTCCAGTGCGTCGGCCACATCTTTTACCGCCCCCTTGAGCAGGAAGATGCCCTCACGGTCCAGAACGCTGATAATCTGAATCCGTTCCTCGGAATTCAGCCGGTCGGCGGTGATATTTCTGCGCTCCAGTTCCCGCAGCACCGCCTCGGAGGCCACGCCGTGGATGGAGTTGTGGAAGCGCTCCGGGGGGGTGATGCGATGGGCGGCGGCCTCATCCACCTGGAAATTGGTGCCCAGGAAATTGTCGGGATGACAGAGCCGCAGCAGAGCCTCGCTGACCGCCTGAAAGCGGCTGTCGTCAAAATTGATGCACAGCATCCCAATCAGCTTGCCGTCCTGCTTGATAAACAGGGTGGAGGAGCGCAGGGTTTTGCCTTTGCCGGATACACCCAGGTAGTGGAGGAGATAGTCCTGGTTTTCGTAGCTTTTATCCCGCAGGATACGCAGGGCCACGTTGGTCAGGGGAGCGCCCACCTCCCGGCCGCTGACGTGGTTGTTGGCAATGGCGATGATGGAGCGGTTTTTGTCGGTCAAATCGTGGAGGGCCACCTCATAATCCGGCCCAAGGGTATTCCCCAGAAACTCTGTTAATTTGATGTAATGCTGCAACAGTGCATTGGCCAATTGGCTCACCTCTATCCTTACCTTTGGCAGCGGATGTCAGCTGTTCAAAATGCCCATCAACCCCCAAATCCGTTATATTCAGTATAGCGGATCGCAGGATTCTTGTCAAAAGAAGATTAGAAAATTTCCCTCATAAATATAAATAATTTGATGATACTGCCCATTCTTATCCCTATGGCTCCTAATAAATGCCGGAATTGAATTGATATACCCAGGAGTTGCACAAAGAATCATTGACAAAAAATTATCTCCATGATAAATTACTATTGCAATATTAAAAGGAGGCGGCAAATACCATGAAGAAAATTGTCAATACCGATAAGGCTCCCGCGGCCATCGGTCCTTACGCTCAGGCGGTTGAGATTGATGGACTGGTCATCACTTCCGGCCAGCTGCCCATTGATCCCGCCACCGGCGCCTTCCCCGAGGGGATTGGGGAGCAGACCCGCCAGTCCCTCACCAATGTGAAGAACATTCTGGCGCAGGCCGGTGTGAGCATGGACCAGGTCATCAAGACCACCGTATTCCTCAGCGATATGAACAACTTCGGCGCGATGAATGAGGTGTACGCCACCTTCTTCACCGAGGGCAACTATCCCGCCCGCTCCGCGGTGGAAGTGGCCCGTCTGCCCAAGGACGCGCTTGTGGAGATCGAGGTAACCGCAGTAAAGTAAATATTCGGGCCCTATGTACGTCATTCAGGAAGGTTACTGTCCGCCAGTTGCTGGAGCCGGCCGGTCCGGCTTCCGACGACCGGGGTATCCTCTAAAAAATGCAAGCGCCACGCGCTTATATTATGGAGGGAAAGAACCGTGGAAGAGTACAAACTGAACGTCCCCGCCCCGCATCACTTTGCCTTCGCCGTTCGCGATGTACCTGACGTCACCGTGGAGCAGCGTGAGCGGGCCCTGAAGGCCACCCATTACAACGAGTTTGCATTTCCAGCCGGAATGTTGACTGTGGATATGCTGTCCGACTCGGGCACCACCGCCATGACCAACCACCAGTGGGCGGCCCTGTTCCTGGGCGACGAGGCCTACGGCCGCAACACCGGCTACTATGTGCTGCTGGACACCTTCCGGGATATTTTTGAACGGGGCGGCGAGAAGAACTGGAAGAAGATCATCGACCTGGTGCGGACCGACTGCCGGGACGTTGAGAAGATGATGGACCAGGTCTACCTGTGTGAGTACGAGGGCGGCTTTTTTAACGGCGGCGCCAAACAGATGGAGCGCCCCAATACCTTTATCATTCAGCAGGGCCGTGCCGCTGAGTCGGTACTGATGGAGATCGTAAAGAATATCCTCACGGCCCGCCACCCCGGAAGGGTATTCACCATCCCCTCCAACGGGCATTTTGACACCACCGAGGGCAACATCAAGCAGATGGGCTCCGTACCCCGCAACCTGTACCGCAAGGAGATCCTGTACGAGGTGCCCGAGGGCGGCAGGTATGAGAAAAACCCCTTCAAGGGCGACATGGATATCGGCAAGCTGGAGCAGCTGATTCAGGCTGTAGGTCCCGAGAATGTGCCCCTGGTGTTTACCTGCATTACCAACAACCCCATTTGCGGGCAGGCGGTCTCCATGGCCAACCTGCGGGAAATCAACCGGGTGGCCCACAAGTATGACATCCCCCTGGTATTCGATGCAGCCCGCTGGGCGGAAAACGCCTACTTCATTAAGATGAACGAGGACGGCTATGCCGGCAAGTCCATTGCCGAGATCGCCACTGAGATGTTCTCTTACTGCGACGCCTTCACCATGTCCGCCAAGAAGGACGGCCACGCCAACATGGGCGGTATGCTGGCCTTCCGGGACCGGGGTCTGTTCTGGCAGAAGTTCTCCGACTTCAATGAGGACGGCACCGTCAAGACCGATGTGGGCGTTTTGCTGAAGGTGAAGCAGATCTCCTGCTACGGCAACGACTCCTACGGCGGTATGTCCGGCCGTGACATCATGGCTTTGGCGGTGGGGCTGTATGAGAGCTGCGACTTCAATTACATGAACGAGCGGGTGGCCCAGTGCAACTATCTGGCCGAGGGGTTTTACAAGGCGGGGGTCAAGGGCGTGGTCCTGCCCGCCGGCGGCCATGCGGTGTACATCAACATGGATGAGTTTTTTGACGGCAAGCGGGATCACACCACCTTTGCCGGAGAGGGCTTCTCCCTGGAGCTGATCCGCCGTTATGGTATCCGGGTGTCCGAGCTGGGGGACTACTCCATGGAGTATGACCTGAAAACTCCCGAGCAGCAGGCCGAGCTGGCCAACGTGGTCCGTTTTGCCATTGACCGCAGCCGTCTGACCAAAGAGCACCTGGATTATGTCATTGCTGCTGTCAAGGCTCTCTATGAGGATCGGGCATCCATCCCCAATATGCGGATTGTCTGGGGGCACAACCTGCCCATGCGGCACTTCCACGCCTTCCTGGAGCCCTACCCCAACCAGGAGAAATAGGCGGCAGGCAGTACGGCGGCCATGTGACAACTGCATGACCGAATAAAGAACGCAGATAAACAGGAGCGAGGGCGCCCAACGAACCCAATATCCGTTCGTTGAGCGCCCTCTTTTTCCAATCACAAGGATTGACCAAAACCAAGATGGAATCAAGGAGGTCTATTATGGCAGGCTCCACCTCAGGCAATCTTGACAATCGAGACGGGTTTAGAAGCAAATGGGGCTTCATCCTTGCGTGTATTGGTTCTGCCGTGGGCATGGCCAATATCTGGCGCTTCCCCTATATGGTGGCTGAGTATGGCGGCTTGACGTTCCTGCTTCCGTATTTCCTGTTTGTGCTGCTCATCGGCGCTTCCGGCGTGATGGAGGAGTTTGCCCTGGGCCGCTGGGGCGGCGCGGGGCCTGTGGGTTCGTTTGGCAAAGCCGTGGAGAGCCGGGGCGGTAAACGCCGTGTGGGCGAGGCCATCGGCATCCTTCCCGTGGTCGGGTCCATGGGCCTGGCCATCGGCTATACGGTGGTTATGGGCTGGATCTTCAAGTACACAAAAATGGCCATTTCCGGAGAACTGTTTGCTTTGGGTCAGGACACCGCCGCCATCGGCGGTACCTTCGGCGCCGCCGCCCCTGAGAGTGAAACCCTGGGCGAAGGGATTGGCATGATGCTCCAGAACGGCATTTTCGGCATTGGAAACGGCGCATGGATCGTAGTGGCCATTGTGGTCTCGGTCATTATCATGGCGCTGGGCGTCTCCGGCGGTATTGAGCGGGCCTGCAAGTTCATGATCCCCACGCTGTTTGGCCTGTTTCTGATTATGGCGGTGTATATCGCCACCCTCCCGGGAGCCGGCCGCGGCTACAGCTTCATTTTCAGCCTGAATCCCATTGGGCTGCTGGACTGGAAGGTTTGGCTGTTTGCCTTTGGCCAGGCGTTTTTCTCCCTGTCTGTGGCGGGCAACGGCTCTGTGATCTACGGCTCCTACCTGGGTAAGGATGTGGCCATCGGCGCTTCCGCCCGCAATGTGGCCGTATTTGATACTCTGGCCGCTTTGGTGGCCATGTTCGTGATTATTCCCGCCATGGCAACCACCGGCGGGGAAGTCGGCAGCCCGGGCCCGGGCCTCATGTTTATCGCGCTGCCCAGCGTTTTTAACGGCATGGGGGGTATCGGCTGGATGGTGGGGGCCTTCTTCTTTATCGCCGTCCTCTTTGCCGGCACCACCTCCATCATCAACCTGTACGAGACTCCCGTGGCCTTCCTGCAAGAGAAGCTGCGGCTCAACCGTGTGGCTTCTGTTGTTGTGATCCATGCCGTCGGCCTGCTTGTGGCTCTGCTCATTCAGCCCTGGACCGCCCAGTGGATGGATCTGGTTTCAGTCTATATCTGCCCCCTTGGCGCCATGCTGGCCGGAATCATGTTCTTCTGGGTGATGAAGAAAAAGACGGCTGTGGATGCCGTCAGCCAGGGTTCCAAAAAGCCTGTGGGAGGCTGGTTCCACCCCATCGGAAAGTTTATCTATGTGCCTTTGTGCGGCGTGGCGCTGGTTGGCGGAGCCATCGTGTCCATCATGCTGGGAATGACCCTGGGTTAAATAATTCATATCGCAAAGCGGGCCGCTGCGAGTGCAGCGGCCCGTGCTGTTGTTTTCTAAAGTTGCCGCCCGCGCAGGGCGGTGGAGAGAGGCTATTCCTTGTGGTCCTCCACAATCTCGCCGCTGCGGAAGGCCTGGACCAGAGCAATCAGATCGTTGATCTGCTCCTGGAGCTGGTGGCCCACGTCGGTTCCGGCAATTTTCAGGCGGGACTCCAGCCGCTCGAACACCACAGAGGTGGAGGCGATATCCCGGTTTTCCCGAATGGCGTTGGCCCGGCCCACGAACGGCTCGTGGGAGACCAGACGGAAGCAGTTGGAGTTGTAGATCAGGGTATAGCCGGCGATGCCGGTGGTCTTCTGATAGGCCTTGCAGAAGCCGCCGTCGATGACCAGCAGCTTGCCTCCCGCCTTCATGGGGCTCTCGCCCTTTTTGGATTTCACCGGAATGTGGCCGTTGATGATGTGGCAGTGGGGACCCTCCAGCCCAAACTGCTTCAGCAGGAACTCGCACACCGCCGGGTCGTTGTAGAGCTGATAATAGGCGTTTTTGGGTTCGGTCCAGGTGGACTCGTCCAGAATGAGCCGCCGCTCAAAGGTGGTCATACGGTTGCGGCCGAAAATGGGGCTGTTGCGGCCCGCCCACAGAAACCACAAAAAGTCCATGCCGAACTCCCGCTCCTCGGTGCCCGGCTTGCTGTAATAGGCCCGGCGGGCGTTGGTGTCGGCGTAATCCAGGAAGGCCTTGCCGGACAGGGTCTTGCCGCCGATGGTGAAGGACTGGAGCTGACCGTCCTCCGTCATGGGAATACAGCCGTGGAAGAGCAGGTTGCCGTTGTATACCTTGTACAGGCTGCCCTTGGAGTAGAGAAAGCGGATATGCCGCTGAAGCTTCTCGCTGTGGACGAAGGAGCTGGTGAGCTGATTGATGAGGGCGCTCTCCTCCTCGGTGAGGGTGTAGGGGTCGTTGGGGTCCACGGTGGGGAAGTCGGTATCCTCCAGGGGGTAGGTGGCGCCGTCCAGCGTAATGCACTTGTTTTCATAGTCGATCTTGTCCAGCAGCAGCCGGTCTGCCATGCCGAAGCAGGGGTTGCGCAGCAGCTTCTGCCCCTCCAGCTTGAAGAGAATGATGGTGATGGCCTTGTGCATCCGGGCGGAGAGCAGTTTGTCCTTCTCGCTGTAGTGGGCGGCGTCCTCGTTGGTGAGTTTGACCTCGAAGCGGTGGACGTCACAGTCCTTGTACACCTCGTTGGCAAAGACCGACAGGGGCCGCAGGGAGATGCCATAGCCGGTCTCGATGACCTCCAGGTTGTTGTAGCGCAGGGAATTGGCCAGCACGGTGGCCACCAGAGTGCGGGAGCCGGAGGCGGCCCCCATCCACAGCACGTCGTGGTTGCCCCACTGGATGTCCACGCTGTGGTAGTCCATCAGGGAGTCCAGAATGATATCCGCCCGGGGACCCCGGTCGAAGATATCCCCCACCAGATGGAGGTGATCCACCGCCAGACGCTTGATAAGCTCGCACAGCTGCACCAGGAAGTTGGAGGCCCGGTCGATGTCGATGATGGTGGAGATGATATTCTCGTAGTAGTCCCGTTTGTCCTTGTCCTCGTAGTGGGTGTGGATCATCTCGTCGATGATGTAGGCATACTCGGGAGGCATGGCCTTGCGGACCTTGGAGCGGGTATACTTGGAGCTCACCAGCCGGCACATCTCAATGAGACGGTGGAAGGTGATGCGGTACCACTCCCGCATATCCTCCGTCTCCTGTTCAATCTCCTCCAGCTTTTCCTGGGGATAGTAGATCAGGGTGGCCAGCTGGTCCAGGTCAGCCTTGGATACGGTGGTGGCAAAGAGCGCGTCCAGCTTCTCCCGCACCACGCCGGAGGCCGAATTCAGGATGTGAAGGAAGGCCTCATACTCGCCGTGGACGTCGGAGATAAAATGTTCAGTCCCCTTGGGCAGATTCTGGATGGCATGGAGGTTGATGATCTCTGTGCTGGCGGCCTGGACATTGGGGTACTGCCGGGCCAGCATCTTCAGGTAGTGCAGATTTTCCGGGCGGTATGATTTCTTACCTTCCATGGGGGCGCCTCCTTTGGATTTGGTTAGAAATATTATCCCACTTTATGGGTCCGGTTGCAAGTAAAAGCTGACCGCCGGGGGACTTGACAGGGACGGCATGGGGGATATAATTGACATATCAATGATTGATATATCAATAAGGAGTGTGATAGGATGGAGCGGACCTTCCATATGCTGCTCTACCGGGCCTTCCACGCCCAGCGGGGCGCGCTTCGGCCCTGCCTGGCGGAAGTGGGACTGGGGGCCGGCCAGCCCAAGCTGCTGGGCTATCTGCTGCGCAACGGGGGCTGCTCCCAGCGGCAGCTGGCCGACTACTTTGAAATCGATCCGGCGGCGGTATGCCGTATGCTGGACAGCTTGCAGCGGGGCGGCTTTGTAACCCGCCAGGCCCAGGGCCGGAACAAGCGACGGGACCGGGTCGAGATCACGCCGGAGGGGGAGAAGGCCTATGGCGCCTGGCAGACCCGTTGCAGGGAGATGGAGGAACAGATGCTGGCGGGCTTTACGGCGGAGGAGCGCCGGCAGTTCGCCGACTACCTGAGCAGGGCTTACCATAACCTGAAGGCGGGGAGGGAGGAACAGACATGAGAGAGCTGAGACGTCTGCTGTCCTATATGGGTCCCTACCGGCGGGATCTGGTGATCGGCGGACTTCTGGTGTTGGTGGAGACCGCCTTTGAACTGGTGATCCCGGTGCTGATGGCCGACCTGATCGATGTGGGCGTGGAGAACCGGGATTTGCACTATATCGTGTTCAAAGGCGTCCAGATGGGGATTTGTGCCCTGCTGGCCCTGGTCACCGGCCTGCTGTATGCCCGGTTTGCGGCCCGGGCGGCCTACGGCTGGGGGGCCCGCATCCGGGAGGCCCAGTATGAAAAGGTGCAGAACTACGCCTTCTCCAACCTGGACCGGTTTGAGAGCGCCTCCCTGGTCACCCGCATGACCACCGACGTGACGGTGCTGCAAAATGCCGTCAACGGCGGGCTGCGGCCCCTGGTGCGCAGTCCGGTGATGCTGGTGATGGGGCTGTGGTTGTCCTTCTGGATGAACGCCCGGCTGGCCCTGATCTTTGTGGTGACCGCCCCCATTCTGGGGCTGATCCTGCTGCTGGTGGTGCGCAAGGTTGCCCCAATGTACGGCCGCCTTCAGAAGGCTATGGACGGCCTCAACAATGTGGTGCAGGAGGGCTTGACCGCCATCCGGGCGGTGAAGGCCTTTGTACGGGGGGAATATGAGGAGGAGAAGTTCCAGGCGGTGAACCGGGAGCTGATGGACACCAGCCAGCGGACCTTCCACTTCGCGGTGCTCAACCTGCCCGCCTTCCAGTTCACCATGTATACCGCCATCGTGCTCATTCTGTGGTTTGGCGGCGGTATGATTCTCAACAGCAGCCTTCAGGTGGGGGAGCTGACCGGTTTTCTCAGCTATGTGCTCCAGGTGATGAACTCCTTTATGATGATCTCCAACGTATTCTTGCTGCTCACCCGCTCCCTGGCCAGCGCCCACCGCATTGCCCAGGTGTTGGACGAGGAGCCGGCGCTGACCGATCCGGCGGAGCCGGTGGGAGAGGTGCCTGACGGCAGCGTGGACTTTGAGGGGGTCAGCTTCAAGTACCACGCCGACGCCAGGGAGTACGCCCTGGCCGGGGTGGAACTGCACATCCGGGCGGGCCAGACAGTGGGCATCCTGGGGGGCACCGGCTCCGCCAAGACCACCCTGGTTCAGCTTATCCCCCGGCTGTACGACGCCACCGAGGGCGCCGTCAAGGTGGGGGGGCATAATGTAAAGGAATATGACCTGACAACCTTGCGGGACGCGGTGGGTATCGTGCTCCAGAAAAACGTACTCTTCTCCGGTACCGTTCGGGAGAATCTCCAGTGGGGCGATCCCGACGCCGACGACGAACAGCTGTGGGCGGCCTGTCGGGCGGCCTGCGCGGATGAATTTCTGGAGCGGATGCCCGACGGGCTGGACACCGACCTGGGGCAGGGGGGCGTCAACGTGTCCGGCGGCCAGAAGCAGCGGCTGTGTATCGCCCGGGCCCTGCTGAAAAGACCTAAAATCCTGATTTTTGACGACTCCACCTCGGCGGTGGATACCGCCACCGAGGGGAAGATCAGGGCCGCTCTGGCCAGGCTCACCGGTGTGACCAAGATCATCATCGCCCAGCGGATCACCTCGGTGATGCACACCGATCTGATCGTGATCCTGGAGGACGGCAGGATCCACGCCACCGGCACCCATCAGCAGCTGCTGGAGCACGATCCCATCTATCAGGAAATCTACGCGTCTCAGATGAAAGGAGGAGAGGAGCGTGGCTAGACAGCTCAGCGCCAAGAAACCCAAGCATTTGGGCTACACGCTGCACACCCTTCTGTCCTATTTGGGACGGCATAAATTCCTGCTGCTGGCGGTGGCGGTGCTGGTGAGTATCAGCGCTCTGGCCAATCTGCTGGGTACTTATATGATCCGACCGGTGGTCAACAACCTGGCGAACGGCAGCGTGGGGACGCTGCTGCGGGGCGTGATCCTCACCGCCCTTATCTACCTGGCGGGGGCCCTGGCGGCCTGGGGCTACACCCAGACCATGGTGAAGGCCGCCCAGAAGGTGCTCTACGATATCCGGCGGGACCTGTTCGCCCATCTCCAGAAGCTGCCCCTGCGCTTTTTTGATACCCGCCGCCACGGCGACGTGATGAGCTACTTTACCAACGACGTGGACACCATCTCGGATGCCCTGAACAACAGCTTTGCCATGGCGATCCAGAGCTTTATCCAGGTGGTGGGCACCCTGACCATGCTGTTTATTCTTAACTGGCGGCTCACCCTGGTGGTGGCGGTATGCTATGTGGTCATGTTCCTCTATATCCGCTTCAGCGGGAAGCGGAGCAAGGCCTACTACAAAAAGCAGCAGGCCAGTCTGGGCGATCTGGACGGCTATATCGAGGAGATGGTGGCCGGGCAGAAGGTGATTAAGGTATTCAACCATGAGAAGGACAACCTGCGCCGGTTCCGGGAGAAGAACGAGGCCCTCCGCAAGGCGGGGACCGGCGCCCAGGGTTACGCCGCCACCATGGTCCCGGCGGTGGTCAGCATCTCCTATATCAACTACGCCATTGTGGCCGCCCTGGGGGGCTATATGGCCATGCGGGGTATGACCGACGTGGGCAGCCTGGCCAGCTATCTGGTCTTTGTGCGGCAGGCGGCCCTGCCCATCAACCAGTTCACCCAGCAGAGCAACTTCCTGTTGGCCGCCCTGGCCGGCGCCGAGCGGGTCTTTGAGGCAATGGACCAGTCGCCGGAGGTGGATGAGGGCCAGGTGAGGCTGGAAAAACAGGGGCAGGGCTGGGTGTGGCGGAAGCCGGACGGCGATGCCGTGCCCCTTCGTGGGGATGTGCGCTTTGAGGGGGTCACCTTCGGCTATGATGCCGGCCACCCCATACTCAAGGACATCAGCCTCTTCGCAAAACCTGGGCAGAAGATCGCCTTTGTTGGGTCCACCGGCGCGGGTAAAACCACCATCACCAACCTGATTAACCGCTTCTACGATGTGCAGAAGGGGAGAGTGACCTACGACGGCATTGACGTGAAGGACATCAGGAAGGACGATCTGCGCCGCTCCCTGGGCATTGTGCTTCAGGATACCCACCTCTTTACCGGCACCATTGCCGACAATATCCGCTTTGGTAAGCTGGACGCCACCATGGAGGAGGTGGAGCGGGCGGCGAGGATCGCCAACGCCGACTCCTTTATCCGCCGCCTGCCCCGGGGCTACGACACCATGGTGACGGCCGACGGGGCCAACCTGTCCCAGGGCCAGCGGCAGCTGCTGGCCATTGCCCGGGCGGCGGTGGCCGATCCGCCGGTACTCATTCTGGACGAGGCCACCTCCTCCATCGATACCCGCACCGAGGCCCTCATCGAAAAGGGCATGGACCAGCTGATGGAGGGCCGGACGGTGTTCGTCATCGCCCACAGGCTGTCCACCGTCCGCAATGCCGACGCCATTATGGTGCTGGAGCAGGGCCAGATCGTGGAGCGGGGCAGCCACGACGATCTGCTGGCCCAGAGGGGGGAGTATTACCAGCTCTACCATGGGATGTTTGAACTCAGCTGAAAGCGCATAAAAAAGGACGCCCTCGGGCGTCCTTTTTTATGCGCTTGATTAGAACAGGTGGATGGTGGTAATCAGGCCGGAGAACACGATGGAGACGGTGGAGCACAGCTTAATCAGAATGTTCAGGGAGGGGCCGGAGGTGTCCTTGAAGGGATCGCCCACGGTGTCGCCGATGACGGCGGCCTTGTGGCAGTCAGAGCCCTTGCCGCCATGGTGGCCGGCCTCGATGTACTTCTTGGCGTTATCCCAGGCGCCGCCGGCGTTGGACATAAATACAGCCACCACAAAGCCGGTGACGGTAACGCCGCCCAGCAGGCCCACAACGGCCTCGGCCCCCAGGATCAGGCCGGTAACCACAGGAACAATGATGGCCAGCAGGGAGGGGATCACCATCTCATGCAGGGCGCCCTTGGTACACAGATCCACACAGGAGGCGTAGTCAGGATCGGCCTTGCCCTCCATGATGCCGGTGATCTCACGGAACTGGCGGCGGACTTCCACCACGATGGACTGGGCGGCCCGCTGCACACCGCTCATGGTGAGGGCGGCGAAGATAAAGGTGAGCATGGCGCCCACGAACAGACCCACCAGTACGGCGGGGTTGGTGAGGGACAGATCCATGGCGTGATCCAGTTTACCCTTGACCACGTCCACATAGGAGACCAGCAGAGCCAGAGCGGTGAGGGCGGCGGAGCCGATGGCAAAGCCCTTACCGGTGGCGGCGGTGGTGTTGCCCAGGGAGTCCAGGGCGTCGGTGCGGTTGCGGACCTCTTCGCCCAGGCCGCTCATCTCGGCGATGCCGCCGGCGTTGTCGGCCACGGGGCCGTAGGCGTCAGTGGCCAGGGTGATGCCCAGGGTGGACAGCATACCAACGGCGGCAATGCCGATGCCGTACAGGCCCTTGGAGAAGAGCAGCTCGTACTCAGCGCCGCCGGTGGTCAGAGAGCCGCCGGCAGCCAGGAAGGAGACGATGATGGCGATGCCGATGATGATGATGGGGGCGGCGGTGGACAGCATACCCAGAGAGATACCGCCAATGATGGTGGTGGCAGCGCCGGTCTCGGTGGAGTCGGCCAGACCCTGGGTGGGCTTATAGGTGTCGGAGGTATAATACTCGGTGAAATAACCGATGGCACAGCCGGCTACCAGACCGGCCAGAATGGCGATGTAGGGACCCCAGGAACCCATAATGAAATAGGTGATGGGGGCGGCGATGATAGCGGCCAGGACAGCGGCGGTATAGGTGCCCTTCCGCAGGGTGGCCAGCAGGGACTTCTGAGTGGCGTTCTCTTTGGTGCGGACCAGGAAGCTGCCCAGCACGGAGCAGATGACGCCCACCACGGCGATGACCAGGGGCAGCAGCATGGCGTTCCAGGTCAGATTGTCAGAGGCGTAGGCGGCGGCGCCCAGAGCAAAGGTGGCCAGGATGGAACCCACATAGGACTCGTACAGGTCGGCGCCCATGCCAGCCACGTCGCCCACGTTGTCGCCCACGTTGTCGGCGATGGTGGCGGGGTTACGGGGGTCATCCTCGGGGATGCCGGCCTCCACCTTGCCCACCAGGTCGGCGCCCACGTCGGCGGCCTTGGTGAAGATACCGCCGCCCACGCGGCCGAACAGGGCCATAAAGGAGGCGCCCATGCCGAACATGACCATGGTCTGGGCGATCTTGGCGGCCTCAAAGCCGGCGATGTACTTCAGAACGTGGAACCAGATGGATACGTCCAGCAGGCCCAGGCCCACCACGGTAAAGCCCATCACGGCGCCGGAGGAGAAGGCCACGTTCAGACCCCGGTTCAGGCTCTCATGGGCGGCGTTGGCGGTGCGGGCGTTGGCGGAGGTGGCGATCTTCATGCCCACAAAACCGGCCAGACCGGAGTAGATACCGCCGGTGAGGAAGGCGAAGGGAATAAACCAGTTATCCAGCATACCCACTCCGGCCAGAATGAGCAGAATCACGAAGACCACAATAAAGATCTTGGCAACCGTGGTATACTGGCGCTTAAGGTAAGCGTTAGCGCCTTTACGGATGGAAGCGGCGAGTTTTTGCATGAGTTCGGTGCCCTCTGAAAACTTTAGCACCTTTCTTGCTTGGGCTACGGCGAAAATAAGCGCTATTAAAGCGCCTATAAGACCGAGCCAAAAGAGGTTTTCGATCATCTTACCCAACTCCTTTGTTTCGGAAAGCCCTTGTAGCGCAAGGCTTCCCGGTTTTACAGACATCCTTATAATACCTCAAAATGCAACCCTTTGGCAAGAGTATTCAAAAAAGAAAGCGTCAAATCCTTGGATTTGACGCTTTGGACAAAAACGAACCGGTGGCTTAAGAGCGTTTCCATGCATTTCCGCTAAAGAGCACCAGAATGGGCAGAACCTCCAACCGGCCGATAATCATGCACAATGAGAGGATCAGCTTGGAGAAGCCGGAGAACAGGGCATAGTTGCCCATGGGCCCCACCATTTCCAGACCGGGACCGATGTTGCCGATACAGGAGACCACCGCGGTAAAGGTGGTGCCGAAGGAATTATTATCCACCGATACCAGCAGCGTGGCGCCCAAAGTGATAAAGATGTAGGCGGCGAAGAAGATCTGGACCGACCGCAGGGCGGTTTCATCCACCACCCGTCCGTCCAGCTTGACCACATTGACGGCGCGGGGATGGATCACCTGGCGGATCTCCCGCTTGATGCACCGGCCCAGCAGCAGGACGCGGGAGCATTTGATGGCGCCGCCGGTGGAGCCGGCGCAGGCGCCGATAAACATGAGCAGCACCAGCAGAACCCTTGAAAACTCCGGCCAAAGGTTGAAGTCGGTGCTGGCAAAGCCGGTGGTGGAGATGATGGAACCCACCTGGAAGGCGGCGTGGCGGATGGATTCCCCTCCCGTGGGGTACATATTCCAGATGTTGACGGAGATGAGCGCTGTGCTGACAAAGACCACAATGAGGAAGAAGCGCAGCTCGTCGCTTTTCAGAACCTGCTTGACCTTCCCGCACAGCAGCAGGAAGTAGAGGGAGAAGTTCACCGAGAAGAGCAGCATGAAGATGGTGATGATGATCTCGATGGCGGGACTGCCATAGGCGGCGATGGAGATGTTTTTGGTGGAAAAGCCGCCGGTACCAGCGGTGGCAAAGGAGTGGACAATGCTGTCATACCAGGGCATCCCGGCGATACGCAGGCTGATGACCTCAATGGCGGTCAGTCCGCAGTAGATGCCGTACAGGATCTTGGAGGACTGGCTGCTTTTGGGTACCAGCTTGCTGACCACGGGACCGGGGCTCTCCGCCTTCATCAGGTGGAGGGTGCGGGACCCCAGGCTGGGCAGCAGCGCGATGGTGAGGATCAGCACACCCATGCCGCCCAGCCAGTGGATGAAGGAACGCCAGAACAGGATGCCCCGGGGCAGGGGCTCCACAGCGGTGAGGATGGAGGCGCCGGTGGTGGTGAAGCCTGAGACCGCCTCAAAAAAGCAGTCTATGTAGGAGGGAAAAAAGCCGCTGAAATAAAAGGGAAGCGCGCCCAAGGCGCCAACCAGCAGCCAGATCAGCGCCACTGTAAAGAACCCCTCCCGGGGGAAAAAGTGATCGTCGCTGCGCAGAAGGGAGAGGATGAACCCGATCGCCATAATCAGGGGAATGGTAAAGAGAAAGGGGGTGGGATCTTCCCGGTAGTAGAGGCACACCATCAGCGGGAGCAGCATGGCGATGGCCTCCACCATCAGAGTCTTTCCGGTTACCTTTAATACCAGTCTGAAATTCATTGCGCAGCCCCCAGATCCAGCAGCGAGTCCTCATAGATATCATTGAGGTCCAGGATGCCGTGATTGCGGGAGATGAGGATCACCGTATCCCCCGCGGAGATGGAACTGGAGCCGTCGGGAATGATGATTTTGCCCTGGTGGACCAATACCGCGATCAGGATGCCCTTTTTCAGCCGCAGATCCTTCAGGGGTACCCCCTGATTGTGGGTGGTCTCATTGGCGATAAACTCCAGGGCCTCCGCGTGTCCGTCGCAGATTTTGTACAGGGCGTTCATGACGCTGCCCTTGGAGTTCTGCATCCCCCGCACCACCTGGAGAATATGGCTGGCGGTGATGAGCTTGGGGGAGATCACGCTGTCCAGTCCGGCGGCATGGGCGATGCCCACATAATTCTGCCGGTTGGACTTGGCCACCACCTTTTTTACCCCCTGCTGCATGGCGTAGAGGGAGATGATGATATTGTCCTCGTCCCGGTCGGTGAGGGCGATGAAGGCGTCGGAAGCGCCGGCGTTCTCCTCCTCCAGCAGCTCCTGGTCGGTGCCGTCCCCCTGGATGATGAGAGCCTGGGGGAGCACATCGCTGAGGTGACGGCAGCGCTCCGGACTGCGCTCCACGATCTTGACGTGCATCCCCAGCTTGAGCAAAATGTTGGACAGATAGTGGGCGATGCGGCCGCCGCCGATGATAAAGGCGGAATGCAGCTTGGGGATGTGGCGGCCCAACAGCCGGAAGAAGGCGGTGATACCGGCAGGCTGTCCCACCAGGTAGAGCCGGTCCCCCACCCGGGGCACAAACGTGCCGTCGGGAATGATGACCTGTCCGTCCTCCCGCTCTGCGGCGCACAGCAGCATGGGCAGCTCCCGGATTTTGCTGGTCTGGGCGGACAGGGGCCGGTCGGCCAGAAAATCGCCCTCCCTCACCCGGAAGCCGATGAGCTCCACCCGGCCCCGGCAGAAGGTCTCGATATTGGCGGCGCTGGGGAAGCGGAGCAGGCGGGAGATTTCCACAGCGGTGGCGTTTTCCGGATTGATGGCCAGGTCAATGCCCAGCTCCCGCTTCATGTGGGATAGTTCCATAGCGTATTCCACGTTGCGCACCCGGGCGATGGTGAATTTGGCGCCCAGCTGCTTGGCGGTGAGGCAGCACACCATGTTGACCTCGTCCAGGCTGGTGGCGGCGATCAGCACGTCTGCCGAATCCGCGCCGGACTCCTTCAGGGCGGAGATGGAGGCGCCGTTGCCCTTGACGCACATCACGTCCAGTGACTCTGAGGCGTGGCGCAGGGCGTCGTCATTGGTGTCGATCACAGTGACGTTATGCTCCTCCTGAGACAGATGCTCCGCCAGCGTGAAGCCGACTTTGCCATCCCCCACAATGATGATCTTCAAGCAATATCCATCCTTTCAAGGTACCGCGGTCCCCATAGACGCTGCATTGAACCGGGCTTGAACCGTCTGTTCATGATATAATGGCAGAATCCATCTTAACGCAATCTGCGGGTAGATGCAAGTATTCTTTCACCATTCCGAAAAACTTCGGGAAAAATAGGAAGAAACCGTACAGAGCAAAAAAATCTGCCGGTACGAAACCGGCAGATAGAGGAGCGGAGGGATCAGGTGGTCCACTCGCCGTGGACCATGCCCACCAGGTACCAGTCGTTGTTCCACGGCTCAAAGACCAGCTTGAGGGAGCACCAGTCGAAGCCCTCCAGGGCGGGATCGATACCGGGGAAGTGGTACTCCACGAAGCGGCCCTGGGGATATGCGTCGGCAGTGTTCTCCAGCGCGTTTCCGCTGATGAGCACCGTGTCGATCCCTACCCGGGGAGCCTCGGTGTAGTCGGCGTTGAACACATAGCGGGCAAAATAGTCCTCCCCCGTGCAGCGGATGGGCTCGCCAGAGCCCACATACAGACCCCAGGTATAGAGCTGGTCATCTCCGGCCAGACCGGCGGTCTGGGATTGAGAGAGGACGTTGTCCCGGGAGGGGTCCACGGTGGAATAGGGAGTCAGGGTAACGCCGTACTGGGGATGAACCAGCAGTGAGAGGGCGGAATAATCCTTTTGCTTCAGGGCCTCCAGCACCTGGCCGGCCCGCTCCAGCAGCAGGGTGTTGTCGCTGGTATCCAGCGGCGCCCCGGTGGGGGTGGAGAGAGTCTGATTTGTGGAGGGGGCGGAGGAGGCAAGAGAGGCCGGGCTGGCGGAGAGAGACAGGGACAGACCTACCAGCGAACCCAGGACCAGTCCGCACAGCAGAGCCAATGATGCAATCAGAACCGCCCGCTTCACAGCCGCCGCCTCCCTTCCTTCTCAACGCATACTTGACGGCAGAGTACCGCCCGGTCGTTGCCGTAAGGAATATTGTAAAACGGCTGAGACAAAAATACAACAACAAATCGTTACAAATGACACTGGTATTTGTGCATCTTGTAATGGAAGGATGAAACTGATATAATTTAGTATACCGGAAAACCGTCCACACCCGGTCTGGTACCGGCCTGGACAGGTCCGTATGCAACGCCGAGGAGGTATCCGAGATGCACGAACATGAATTACAGTTTCATATAAGATGTAAGCAGGGCGACGTGGGCCGCTATTGCTTCCTGCCCGGGGACCCGGGCCGCTGTGAGAAAATTGCCGCCTATTTTGACAATCCGGTGAAGATCGGCAGCAACCGGGAATACACCATCTATACCGGAACCCTGTTGGGGGAGAAGGTAAGCGTCTGCTCCACCGGCATCGGGGGACCATCCGCGGTGATCGCCATGGAGGAGCTGCACAACATCGGGGCGGACACCTTTATCCGGGTGGGTACCTGCGGCGGCATTGCCCTGCCGGTCAAAAGCGACGATGTGGTGATTGCCACCGGCGCGGTGCGCCACGAGGGGACCAGCCGGGAGTACGCGCCCATTGAGTTTCCCGCCGTCGCCCATTATGAGGTCCAGACAGCCCTGGTCCAGGCCGCCAAAAATCTGGGCAAACCCTGGCACACCGGTGTGGTCCAGTGTAAGGACTCCTTCTACGGCCAGCACAGCCCGGCCCGTATGCCGGTGGCCCAGGAACTGCTCTACAAATGGGAGGCATGGAAACGCCTTGGGGTGTTGGCCTCCGAGATGGAGTCGGCGGCCCTGTTCTGCTGCGCTGCCGCCCTGGGGGTGCGGTGCGGCTCCTGCTTCCATGTGATCTGGAACCAGGAACGGGAGGCCGCCGGCCTGGATCAGACCGAGAGCCACGATCTGTCCGCCGCTTTGGAGGTGGGTATTGAGGCTGTCAAGCTGTTGATCGAAGCAGACCGCGGGAAAAAATAAACAGTGCCTGAGACTGTCTATGGCGGACAAATTCCGTGTTCGCTTCTGCTCAAGCCGCTAAAGTGGGCTGAAAAGTTATTACCTGTGTTGGAATACAGCACAGGTAATAACTTTTTTCAGAACCCTCTGACCTTCTGAATCAGTGCCTTGACTTCCTCCTGTTTCAAAACCTTCCCATACGAGACGACCCTGCCGTCCACCACAAGGGCGGGGGTGGTCATCACGCCGTAGGCGGCGATTTGCCCAAAATCTGTGACGTGGTCAATTGTGGTATCCATATTCAGCTCTGCCAGAGCCGCCCGGGTTGCTTCTTCCAGAGCGTTACACTTCGCACAGCCGGACCCCAGCACCTTGACCCCGCCGGAAAACTTCGCTGTTTCCGCCTGGGCCATTTTTTCAGGTGTACAGCTGCCTCCGCAGCAGCAGCTCCGCTGCGCTTTCTTTTTGCCAAACAGTCCCATAAATTTGTTCCTCCTCGGTTAAATCATCATAAATTGAATTGCGTTGAACAAATAGCCGACTACAACAATACCCACTGCGCAGATTCCGATAAACAGTGCCAGCAGCTTGGGCTTCACAGCTTTACGCAGCATAATGAGGGACGGCAAAGACAGGGTTGTCACCGCCATCATAAAAGACAGTACCGTACCGAGCTGCGCTCCCTTGGTCAACAGAGCTTCCGCAATGGGAATCGTTCCGAAAATGTCGGCATACATCGGGATACCAACAATCGTTGCCAGCACCACACCAAAGGGGTTGTTGCTGCCGAGTGCAGTGGCAATGAGGTCCCCTGGTATCCAGTTATGAATCAATGCGCCAATGCCGACACCCACCAGGATGTACGGAAATACTTTTTTGAAGGTTCCCAGCATCTGCTCCTTGGCATAGAGCAGCCTTTCCCGCACCGTCAGACCGGGGGACTCAATATCCACGCTGCCGGCTGACAGGACAAAACTCTCCACGTGTTTTTCCATATGCAGCTTTTCAATGACGGTGCCGCCCATCACCGCAATGACCAGACCGAGCACCACATAGAGCACAGCCACTTTCCCGCCAAAGACACTCATCAGAAGTACGAGACTTCCCAAGTCCACCATGGGGGAAGAAATCAGGAAGGAGAATGTCACGCCCAGGGGAAGCCCGGCACTGGTAAAGCCAATAAACAGCGGAATGGAGGAGCAGGAGCAAAACGGCGTTACCGTCCCCAGCAATGCGGCAATAATGTTTGCCCAAATTCCGCGAAACCGCCCCAAAATGCGTTTGCTGCGCTCCGGCGGAAAATAGCTTTGAACATAAGAGATGGCAAAAATCAGCACACAGAGTAAAATCGTGATTTTCAAAACATCATAGATGAAAAACTGAACGCTGCCGCCAATCCGCCCATTCACATCCAGGCCCAGAGATGAGAGGCCCGTTCCCAGAAGATCATTGAGCCATCGCATCCCAAGCACCTGGTTTTGTATAAAGTCCCATACACCCATGCCGGTTCCTCACTTTCTGCTTTGTGGACAACATATCAAAATAATTTGATGTATTCTTCTTAAAGAAACGCCATCCAGGGCAGATGGCGTTTTATCTGCATCGGCTGCAAATAGGTGCTTGTTCCTCCGTGTTCGGAGTGGTCAGCTTCTTAAGAAGCGCTACGGCGTAGTCCCTGCCGGAAGAACTCAGCCTGTAATGCGTCCATTTCCCTTCCTGGCGGCTGGCCACAATGCCGGAGTCGCACAGAATTTTCATATGATAGGAGAGCCCGGACTGCGTCAGGTCCAACGGTTCCAGCAGAACGCAGGCGCACTTTTCGCCGCTCCGCAGTTGTTCCAGAATGGCAAGCCGTTTGGGGTCACAGAGAGCCTTGAACACCTTGGCCTGTTCCTGATAAGCTGTCCCCATGCTCTCACCTCACATCAAATAATTTTGATATGTTATAGTATATGCTCAATCCTCCGTTCTGTCAACAGGCAATTGGACTCTGCCCGGATTGCTGGTCACACCTGCCATATGGGCATAGGCGCTTGGGAGCCTGAGGGGGGAGGTTCGACCGCCGCCTGCCCTCTGGAATTGGCACGGAGTTGAGGCGGAAACCTCGTGTTTGTGACGGGGTATTTTTTATGTCTCTGGGGCGTCAAAGAACCAAAGAAGCGCCGTGGTCCGGAGCAAAGGTTGTACCGGCGAAGGGTTCCAACTCTGTAACAGAATTGTGTGCGAAAGTCCTTTTGCGTTTTGTTAATGTTGTGCATTGACAACTGTTAGCAGACAAACTAAACTAAGTGCAGTACGACAAAAGGAGATGACGGAATGCGGCAGGAGCGCCATGTGGGCTATGAGATCAAGGCCCTGTCCAATCTGCTGCGGCGAAAAGTGCTGGAGAGGACCTGCACACCGGAGGGGGAGAGAGACGATTTTACGGAGATGCAGGTGAAGCTGCTGGGCTTTTTGTGTCATAACCGGGATCAGGAGATCTGCCAGAAGGATATTGAGGAGGCGTTCTATATCCGGCGGTCCACGGCGTCCCGGCTGCTCAAGCGGCTGGAGGCTCAGGGCTTTATCGTGCGGCAGTCTGTGGAACGGGACGCCCGTCTCAAGCGGGTGACCACCACCCCCAAGGCGGACGCGCTCCATCAGAAGATCATCGACCGGATCAACAGCGTGGAAGATCTGCTGACCCAGGGGCTGAGTCAGACGGAGGTGGAGCAGTTCCTCAGCACGGTGGAAAAACTAAAGCAAAACCTGTTATAAGCCGTCCGGGGGGCGGCTTTCAGTGCGTCATTTCTGTGCGAAAATCCAAAGGAGGGAACCCTATGAAGAAGAAACGCGGCCTAACCAGCTGCATTCAGGAGTTCAAGCTGGCCACCATCCTCACGCCTATCTTCGTGATCGGAGAGGTGGCCTTCGATGTGCTGATCCCCATGATGACCGGCAAGCTGCTGGACGAGGGCGTCAAGGCGGGCAATATGAACCGCATTGTCCAATACGGCCTGCTGGTGGTGGCCATGGCGCTGATCGCCCTGCTGCTGGGCGGCCTGTCCGGCCGGTTTGCCGCCCGGGCGTCCACCGGCTTCTCCCGCAATCTGCGCCGTGAGATGTACAAGAACGTCCAGAAGTTTTCCTTTGCCAACATCGACAAGTTCTCCACCGGCGGTATCATCACCCGCCTGACCACCGATGTGACCAACGTGCAGATGGCCTTTATGATGATTATCCGCATCGCGGTGCGCTGCCCCATCATGCTCATCTGCGCCTGGGTGCTGACCTTCACCATCAACCCCAAGCTGGCGCTCATTTTCCTGGTGGTCATCCCCATCCTGGCGGTGGGCCTGCTGGTGATTATGAAGTCGGCCCATCCTCTCTTTGAGCGGGTATTCAAGAAGTACGACTGGCTGAACAATGTGGTGCAGGAGAACCTGCTGGGCATCCGGGTGGTGAAGTCCTTTGTCCGGGAGGACCATGAGCGGGAGAAGTTCGGCAAGGTATCCAACGAGATCTACATGGACTTCTCCAAGGCCGAGAAGATTGTGGCCTTCAATATGCCCCTGATGCAGCTGTGCGTTTACGCCTGTATGCTTACCGTGTCCTGGATCGGCGCTAACCTGGTGGTGGTGGGTGATCTGACCACCGGTCAGCTGACCAGTATGTTCAGCTACATTATGATGATCCTCATGAGCCTGATGATGCTGTCCATGGTGATGGTGCTCATCATCATCTCCCGGGCGTCTGCCGAGCGGATTGTGGAGCTGCTCAACGAGGAGAGCGACCTGCAGAACGGACCCAACCCCATCCATGAGGTGAAGGACGGCTCCGTGGTCTTTGAGAACGTCAGCTTCAGCTACGCCAAGGACCCCAGCAAGGAGTGCCTGAAGGACGTCAACCTGACCATCAACTCCGGTGAAACCGTGGGTATTCTGGGCGGCACCGGTACCTCCAAGACCACTTTGGTCCAGCTCATCCCCCGCCTGTACGACGCCACCGAGGGCCGTGTGCTGGTGGGCGGCGTGGACGTGCGGGACTACGACATGGACGCCCTGCGGGAGCAGGTGGCCATGGTGCTCCAGAAGAACGTGCTCTTCTCCGGCACCATCAAGGAGAACCTGCGCTGGGGCAACAAGGAGGCCACCGACGAGGAGATGGTCCGGGTATGTAAGCTGGCCCAGGCCGATCCCTTTATTCAGGAGTTCCCCGACAAGTATGACACCCACATTGAGCAGGGCGGCTCCAACGTATCCGGCGGCCAGAAGCAGCGGCTGTGTATTGCCCGGGCCCTGCTGAAAAAGCCCAAGATTCTGATTCTGGATGACTCCACCTCTGCGGTGGATACCAAGACCGACGCCTTGATCCGCAAGGCCTTCCGGGAGGAAATCCCCGAAACCACCAAGTTCATCATTGCCCAGCGTATTTCCTCCATTGAGGACGCCGACAAGATTCTGGTGATGGACGGCGGTAAGATCGCCGCCATGGGCACCCATGAGGAGCTGCTCCAGAGCTGTGATATTTACCGGGAAATCTATGAGTCCCAGACCAAGGGAGGTGGAGAAGATGAGTAAACAAACCAATCCCTCTCCTGTTAAGCGGTCCCACACCGTTCGCCGGCTGATGAGCTATGTGGGCAGGGGTTACGGCATCCGCTTTATTCTGGTGCTGGTATGTATTCTCGTCAGCGCCGTTGCCTCGGTGGCGGGCTCTCTGTTTCTGGGGTCCCTCATCGACGTGTATATTGCCGATCTGCTGGCCATGGACAATCCCGTCTTTGACGGATTGATCCGGGCGCTGGTGATGATGGGCTGCCTGTATCTGGTGGGTACCTTGTGCGCGCTGATTTATAACCGCCTGATGGTCACCATCTCCCAGGGTGTGCAGAAGAAGATCCGCGACGATCTGTTCGGCCATATGCAGTCCCTGCCCATCAAGTATTTCGACACCCACGCCCACGGCGACGTGATGAGCGTGTACACCAACGACGTGGATACCCTGCGCCAGATGTTTTCCCAGAGTATTCCCCAGGTCATCAACTCCCTGATGATGATTGTGGTGGCCTTTATCGGCATGATCGCCACCAACCTGCTGCTCACCGGCGTGGTCATCCTGTGCATTGTGGTGATGCTGGCGGTGACCCGGTTCCTGGCCGGCCGCAGCGGCCGCTACTTTGTGCGCCAGCAGGTCAAGCTGGGCGACCTGAACGGCTATATTGAGGAGATGATTAACGGCCAGAAGGTGGTCAAGGTCTTCTGCCATGAGGCGGAGGCCCAGGAGGGCTTTGACCAGGTGAACGACGCCCTCTTTGAGAGCGCCGACAAGGCCAACAAGTACGCCAACATCCTCATGCCCATCCTCATCAATATCGGCAACATCCAGTATGTCATCATCGCCATGGCCGGCGGCGCGCTGGCGCTGGGCGGCGTGGACCAGGGGATCACCCTGGGCGTGATCGCCTCCTTCCTCCAGCTGTCCAAGAGCCTGTCCAACCCCATCAGCCAGATTTCCCAGCAGCTCAACTCGGTGGTTATGGCGCTGGCCGGCGCCCAGCGGATCTTTGATCTGATGGATGAGCCCGCCGAGGAGGACCACGGCACTGTGACCCTGGTGAACGTGGCCTTTGACAAGGAGGGCGTCCTGCACGAGACCAACCAGCACACCAACCTGTGGGCCTGGAAGGTGCCTCAGGAGGACGGCACCTTCCAGTATGTCAAGCTGGCCGGCGACGTGCGGTTTGACCATGTGGACTTCGCCTACGAGGAGGGCAAGACCATCCTCCACGACATCAGCCTGTTTGCCAAGCCGGGCCAGAAGCTGGCCTTCGTGGGCGCCACCGGCGCGGGCAAGACCACCATTACCAATCTGATTAACCGCTTCTACGATATTGCCGACGGCAAGATCCACTACGACGGCATCTCCATCAACGATATCAAAAAGCCCGATCTGCGGCGCTCCCTGGGCATTGTGCTTCAGGACACCAACCTGTTTACCGGCACCGTCCGGGAGAACATCCGATACGGCAACCTGGAGGCCACCGACGAGGAGGTGGAGGCCGCCGCCGTGCTGGCCAACGCCGATGACTTTATCCGCCGTCTGCCCCAGGGGTATGACACCATGCTTACCGGCAACGGCGCTAACCTGTCCCAGGGCCAGCGGCAGCTCATCGCCATCGCTCGGGCGGCCGTGGCCGATCCCCCGGTAATGATTCTGGACGAGGCCACCTCCTCCATCGATACCCGGACCGAGGCCATTGTCCAGCAGGGCATGGACTCCCTGATGTGCGGGCGTACCGTCTTTGTCATCGCCCACCGCCTGTCCACCGTCCGCAACTCCAACGCCATCATGGTGCTGGACCATGGGCGGATTGTGGAGCGGGGCGATCACGAGGACCTGATTGCCCAACATGGCCTCTATTATCAGCTCTACACCGGCGCCTTCGAGCTGGAATAAAAAACCGACCCTTTTGCGCAGCGGGCCGACCTGGTATTTACCGGGCCGGCCCGCTGTTTTTGCCCCGGCCCGCACCACTTTTGGGGCGCGGCATAGTATGGAGTGAGACCGGGCCGGACAGCGGAGGCTCCGCCGCCAGCTCCAGGTTTCTATCATTCAAACCGGGAGGTACTTCTATGATGGGGTGCAATAATGGTTGTGGCTTTGGCTTTGGCGGTGGGAGCTGCCTGTGGATCATCCTGATTATCATCCTGCTGTGCTGCTGCTGCGGCGGCGGGAATGGCTGCGGCAACAGCTGCGGCTGCGGAAGCAGCTGCTGCTGAGGGCTCAATCCATAGGGAAACACCGGGGGGACGCCGAAATGGCGTCCCCCCAATTCGTCTTTATGGCCTGCGCTGAGCATATAGTGGCAGAAAGGGGGGGCGAGTATGGAGAGGCGGTTTTCTCTGTGGGAGGGCCGGGGCTGGCTTACGGTCCGGGAGGAGCAGGGAAGGGCGGTGTGTACCGCCCAGCTGCCCGACGATCAAAAGGGATTGTATAAAGGCTGGCTGACCGGCGCGGGGGGCAGGGCTCTGCTGGGCACCTTTGTCCCTCAGAACGGCGCGCTGCGGCTGGAGCGCACCCTGTCGCTGGAGGAGCTGAAGCGGCAGGGTGCCTGGCCGCCGGAGGGGGGACAGGTGGTGCTGGCCTTCTCCTTTGGCGGGGAGACAACCCCGCCCCGGGGCTGGAGCTGGGAAAATGCCCCCGGGCGGTTGATGGGAGAGCCCCTGCTGGCGTCGGCTGCCGGCGGTCCTGCCCTGGTCAGAAGGGAGGAGGGCGGCTTCTCCCTGGCCTACCGCTTCCGGCCCGACCGGCCCTTTCCCCTGACCCCTCTGTTCTGCTTCGCACGGGTTGAGGAGCTGGAGGGACGGCCCTACCTCCGCTTTCCCTTTCGGAAGGGGGGCTGTCCCCGGCTGGGAGAGTTGTAATTTCCGTTTATTTGCGGTATACTGGCACAATGAAATCCCATCTGCAAATGAGGAATGGACTATGACCGACTATTTTCATCTCAATGCCGGGCCGGAGCTGCTCCAGGGGATCAGCAGCCTGGGACTGGCCCATCTGGGAGACGGCGTCTTTGAGCTGATGGTGCGCTCCTGGCTGTGCCTCCACGGCAAGGCAACCTCCAAGGGCCTCCACCGGGCCACCGTCCGCTATGTGGCCGCTCCCGCCCAGGCCAGAGCTGTGGAGAAAATCCTCCCCCTGCTGGAGGAGGAGGAGCACGATGTGTTCCGCCGGGGCCGCAACACCAGCCCCCACAGCGTGCCCCAGAACGCCAGCCGGGCCGACTACCAGGCGGCCACCGGACTGGAGACCCTGTTTGGCTGGCTGTGGCTCCAGGGCCGTACCGAAAGGCTCAATACACTGTTTGCCGTGATGATGGAGGAAGAGGAATGCCGCTAGACGCACTGTGCCTGACCGCCGTGGCGGAGGAACTCCGCCAGGCCGTGGCGGGGGGGAAGATCGACAAGATCTACCAGCCCACCCGGGATGAGATCGTGATTTTCCTCCGGGGGCAGAGGGAGAATCTGAAGCTGCTGCTCTCGGCCAACCCCGGCCATCCCCGGGCCCACCTCACCACCCTGAACCGGGAGAACCCGGACAAGCCCCCCATGTTCTGTATGCTGCTGCGCAAGCACCTGCTGGGCGGCCGCATCCTGGAGCTGAACCAGCCCCCCTTGGAGCGTATTCTGGACTTCAAACTGGAGACCATAGACGAGCTGGGGGACCGGGTGGAGCGCCGCCTGGTGCTGGAGGCCATGGGCCGCAACGCCAACCTGATCCTGCTGGACGGGGAGGGCCGCGTCATCGATTGTATCCGCCGCATCGACGGCGATCTGTCCAAGGGACAGCGTCAGGTGTTGCCCGGTCTCTTTTATCGTCTCCCTGCGCCGCCTGCCAAGCTAAATCCCTTTACACTGGAAGAGGATGCGCTGCGGGCTGCCCTGGATAATCCCATGGGGAAAGAGCCGGAAAAGCTGCTGATGGATACCTTTACAGGCTTTTCACCCCTGATTGCCCGGGAAATTGTTTTCCGGGCCGGAGGAGAGGAGGGCCTGGTGGAGGAGCTGCTCAAGCTGAAACATACTGTACAGCAGAAAGCCTTTATAGCTTATCTGCTGGTACGGGAGGGCAAGCCGGTGGATTTTTCCTTCCTGCCCATCCTACAGTACGGGCCGGAGACCGAGAGCATTCGCCAGGACAGCTTTTCCGCCCTGCTGGACGGGTTTTATGAGCGCCGGGAGGCGGCGGAGCGAGTACGCCAGCGGGGACAGGATCTGGTGAAGGCGGTGACCAACGCTCGGGACCGCACGGCCCGCAAGTTGGCCAATCAGGCCAAGGAGCTGGCCGCCACCCTTGACCGGGAGAAGCTGCGGGAGCAGGGGGACATCATCACCTCCAACCTCCACCGGATGGAGAAGGGGATGGCGGTGCTCCGCGCCCAGAACTTCTACGACCCGGACTACAGGGAGATCGACATCAAGCTGGACCCGCTGCTCACCCCCCAGCAGAACGCCGCCAAATATTATAAGGATTACAACAAGGCCAAGAAGGCGGAGGAAATGCTCACCATCCAGATCGAAAAGGGCGAGCGCGAGCTGGAGTATCTCAACAGCGTGCTGGAGAACATCAGTCTGGCGGAGGGAGAGCGGGATTTGGGGGAGATCCGGCAGGAACTCACCGACACCGGCTATCTCCGCCGGCCCAAGACCGCCGCCAAACGGGTGAAGCGGGTGGCGGGCAGGCCCATGGAGTTTCGCTCCACCGCCGGGCTGCGCATCACCGTGGGCAAGAACAACAGCCAGAACGATCAGCTCACCACCAAGATGGCCTACAAGAGCGACATCTGGCTCCACACCCAGAAGATCCACGGCTCCCACGTGATCCTGTGGCTGGAGGGGGGCGAGGCCGACGCCCGGAGCCTCACCGAGGCGGCCATTCTGGCGGCCACCTTCTCCCAGGCGGGGGACAGCACCCGTGTACCGGTGGACTATACCCCGGTGAAATATGTGAAGAAGCCCGCCGGGGCCCGGCCGGGTATGGTGGTGTACACCACCTACCAGACCGCCGTGGTGGACCCGGACCACGAGCTGGCCCGCCGCCTGCGGATTAAATAGGGCGGGGCTTGCCCCGCCGATGGAGGAATACCATGGAAACCTGTCATATTTTAGTGGTGGAGGACGACCAGGATATCAACAACCTGCTGTGCAGGATATTGACCGGGGCGGGCTATGACTGCCGGCCCGCCTACTCGGGCAGCGAGGCCGCCCTGTGGGCCCAGCAGTACGACTACGACCTGGTGCTGCTGGACCTGATGCTTCCCGGCCTCACCGGGGAGGAGTTTATCGCCCAGCTGCGCCGGCGCAAGACCATGCCCATCATCGTCCTCTCCGCCAAGGCGGGGCTGGAGGACCGGGTCAACGTACTGCGGCTGGGGGCGGACGACTTCATCCCCAAGCCCTTTGACAACGCCGAGGTGCTGGCCCGGGTGGAGGCCCAGCTGCGCCGGTACAAGCAGTTTGACCGGGGCAGCGGGGGCGCGGTGCTTACCCACGGGGATCTGGTGCTGGACAAGGAGGGAGTCACCGTGACAGCCGGCGGCAAGCCGGTGACGGTGACCGCCCGGGAGTTTCGTATCCTTGCCCTGCTGATGGAGCATCCCAAGAAGGTATTTACCCGGGAGGAGCTCTACCAGCAGGTGTGGGGCGGGGAGTATATGGGGGATGACAACACGGTGAACGTCCACATCTCCAACCTGCGCTCCAAGCTGGCCAAGGCCAGCCCCACGGAGTACATCAAGACGGTGTGGGGCATCGGCTTCAAGCTGAACGACCGATAGGTCCCCCAATTTTAAACATTCTTCACCTTTGCTTAAAGCCCGGTTATTGCCTTGGCTGTATACTGGCATCACAAACAAAGCGAAAGGCTGATGTGCAATGACAGATACCGTATTGAACACCAAGGGCCTGACCAAGCGGTACGGCCCCCACACTGCGGTGGACCGGGCGGAGCTGACGGTGGAGAAGGGCCAGATCTACGGCCTGGTGGGCCGCAACGGCGCGGGAAAGACCACCATCATCCGCATGATTACCGGCCAGACCCTGCCCACAGCGGGGGAGATCACCCTCTTTGGCGCGGGGGGGCGGGACCTGCTGAAGCTGCGGGCCCGCACAGGGGTCATGGTGGAGACCCCCAGCTTCTATCCCTATCTCACCGCCCGGCAGAACCTGGAGTACTACCGCATCCAGCGGGGTATCCCCGGCAAGGAGACGGTGGACCAGGTGCTGGAGGAGACCGACCTGGCCGGCACTGGGAAGAAGGTCTTTAAAAACTTCTCACTGGGCATGAAGCAGCGGCTGGGCCTGGCCCTGGCCCTGATGAACCGGCCCGACTTCCTGCTGCTGGACGAGCCCATCAACGGCCTGGACCCGGAGGGCATTGTGGAGTTCCGCAATCTGCTGCTCAAGCTCAACCGGGAGCGGCAGACCACCATCCTCATCTCCAGCCACATTCTGCCGGAGCTGGCCAACCTGGCCACCTGTTACGGCTTCATCGACAACGGGGTCATGCTGGAGCAGATCACCGCCCGGGCCCTGGAGGAGAAATGCCGGGCCTGTATCGAGGTGGGGGTGGACGATCCCGCAGCCGCCTCCCTGGTGCTGGAGCAGAAGCTGGGTACCCGGGACTATGAGGTGCTGCCCGGCGGTCTGCTGCGGCTGTACAGCTTCCTGGACCAGCCCCAGACGGTGGCCCGGGTGCTGGTGGAGGGAGGATTGGCCCTGAGATCCATTGAAAGCCGGGGAGCCAACCTGGAGGACTACTTCCTGTCCATGATCGGAGGTGTCCGTCATGCGTAACTATCTGGCCGCCGAGTGCTACAAGGTATTCCGGAGAAAATATTTCTACCTGTCCCTGGTGGTGGTGCTGGCCCTGGAGGGGCTGATGCTGTGGGGCTGCTGGTTCACCTGGTCCAACGGCAACACCAACATGGATTTCTACTCCGCCGCCGTGATCGTGGTCATGATGATGAGCGTGGGCCTGTACGCCCCCATCCTCACCGGCGACATGGTCTTTTCCGAGCAGTATAAGCACAACACCCTGAAAAATGAGGTGGCCTACGGCATTCCCCGCCGGCGGATCTACCTGGGCAAGCTGCTGGTGGCCACCCTGGTGGCCCTGATCGCCGCCGCTGTGATGGTGGCGGTGTATGTGGGGGGGTGCTGGGTGCTGCTGCCCCATAACCAGTCCGACCAGCTGGCCCTGGCCGCCATCGGCTACACCCTGGCCGGGTCTCTGCCTCTGTGGCTGGGGGCCCAGGGACTGGTGCTGGCCTGCTACTTCCTGGTGCGCAACACCACCCTGGCCGCTTTTGTGGCGGTGGCTCTGCTGGGCGTGGTGCCCCCCATTCTTCAGCTGTGCGGTCTGCTCATCCATCCGATTTTTGAGACTGTGCGCCAGTTCATGCCAGCCGTGATGCTGGATGGGCTGCGGAGCCACGCCTTCCAGTGGGACTATGTGGGTCAGTGCTGGATCGTGGGCCTGGTGCTGCTGGTGGGAGCCACTGTGGCGGGCGCCCTGGCCTTCCAGAAAAAAGAGATCCGCTGAGCGGGAGCCGGGAGGGAGAACCATGCTCAATTACATCCGGGCCGAGCTGTGGAAGGCCTTCCGGCACAAGGGTAGCTATATTCTGCTCCTGGTTCTGGCGGGGGGCACCGCCCTGTTTACCACCCTGATGCTGTGGGCGGAGTCCTTTTATGAGATGGCGTCCGCCGCCACCACCACCATGCTGCTGGGGCTGCTGGTGGCTCCGCTGCTCACCCAGCTGGTGGATGGAGGGACCCTGCATACGCTGAAAAACGAGATATCCTTTGGCATCTCCCGCCGGCGGATCTACCTGGGCAAACTGCTGACCGGGCTGCTGCTGGGCCTGGCCCTGTGCCTGCTTCTGATGGGGGGCTATCTGGGGGTGGGGTGGGTTCTGCTGCCCCACAGCCCGGAGCAGGACCTGACGGCCCTGGCCATCGTGGGCTTCACCCTACTGGGCGCGCTGCCCGTCTGGTGTGGGGTGTACGGGCTGTGCCATCTGCTGGCCATGCTCGTCCCCAGCACGGCGGGGTGGATCGCCATTTATTATGTGTTCACCTTCTTCGGCCAGCCCATTCTGGTATCGGTCATTGCGGCCTTTACCGGGGAACAAATGAGCAGCCTGCTCCAGGCGGTGCTGATGCCCATATCGCTGCTGCTGCCCGACGTGCTGTCAGGCTGGCTCAGCTGGGAGTACCAGCTTTGGTGCTGGACGATTGGGCTGGGCTGGCTGGCTGTCATGACGGCGCTGGGACTGTTCTGGTTCGGGCGGCGGGAGATCAAATAAGAAATTACCTTCCCAGGGGCGTGCCGCAGCTGCGGCACGCCCCCTTGGGCTGGAAAGGAGAGGGGACCATGGCCGTTATCCTGTGTATCCTGCTGGCGGGGGTCAGCGGCGGGCTGGGCCTGTGGGTGTGGACCCAGCGGCGGGCGCTGAGAAGCGCCGCCCGTCAGCTGAAAGCGCTGGAGGAGACGAACAGCACCGCCCGGCTGCGGCTGGCGGTGCCCAACCGTTCGGCGGAGCAACTGCTGGAGGGGGTCAACCGGCTGCTGGAGCTGCGGCGGGAGGACCAGGCGGTCTGGCTGGAGCGGGAGCGCTCCCTCCGCCAGCAGATTGCCAATGTGTCCCATGACCTGCGAACGCCCCTGACCTCCATTCTGGGCTATCTCCAGCTGCTGGAGGACCCGGCGCTGCCGGAGGGGGAGCGGCGGGAATACCTCCAGGTGGTGGAGGGCCGGGCCAGGGCCCTTCAGAGCCTTATCACCGGCTTTTACGATCTGTCCCGTCTGGAGGGGGGCGAGTATCCCCTGGAGCGGGAGGCCGTCAACCTCTATTCCTGCCTGTCCGGCCTGCTGGCTGCCTTCTACAACGACTTTACCGACCGGGGCTTTGAGATGACGGTGGAGCTGGCGGAGCACCTACCGCCGGTCCAGGCGGACAGCGGGGGAGCCCTGCGGGTGTTCACCAACCTGATCCGCAACGCTCTGGACCACGGCCGGGGCAAAATGACCATCCGGCTCTGGCAGGAGGGGGAGCAGGTGGTGAGCCTGTTCGCCAACCAGACCGACGAGCTGACGGCGGAGGACCTGCCACATATCTTCGACCGCTTCTTTACCTCAGATAAAATGCGCACCGGCCGCAATACCGGCCTGGGCCTGGCCATTGTTAAGACGCTGGCCGAGCAGATGGGATGCAAACTGACGGCAGAACTGGAAAACGGTATGTTTGCCATTCGGGTACTATGGCCCCTGTGGCGGGGGAATGGTTTTGGCGGGTGATAGGCTAAAGCGGATGATTGACGCTTGACAAAGCAAGGGAAAACTGATATCGTTTATCCGTATGACTGGAAGGCCGCAAACCATTGAGGCTGTAAGGTTTTCTAAACTGGGCAGTCATAAAATGGAGAAAGCGGCCGTGACGGGAAACCGTGCCGCAGATTGTTATTGAGAAGAAGAGGTTGAATACTATGGTAAAGATTGTACGCAAGAAGGTGCTCAACCCCAGCGTCACTCTGCTGGAGGTGGAGGCCCCCCTGATCGCCAAAAAGGCGCGGGCGGGACAGTTTATCATTCTGCGGCTGGATGAGCAGGGAGAGCGCATCCCCCTGACCATCGCCGACTATGACCGGGAGAAGGGCACCATTACTATTATCTTCCAGAAGGTGGGCCTGACCACCGAGCTGCTGGCCGACCTGAACGAGGGCGACCACATCCAGGACTTCGTGGGTCCTCTGGGCCTGCCCACCGAGCTGCCCGAGGGCGCCAAGCGCGTCTGCGTGGTGGGCGGCGGCGTGGGCTGCGCCATCGCCTATCCTCAGGCCAAGACCTGTCATGCCGAGGGCCTGGAGGTGGACGTCATCGCCGGCTTCCGCTCCAAGGATATCGTCATCCTTGAGGATGAGTTCAAGTCGGTCAGCGACCACTGCTACATCATGACCGATGACGGCTCCTATGGCGAGAAGGGCTTCGTTACCGTCAAGCTGAAGGAGCTTATTGATTCCGGCGTTCACTATGACGCCGTCATCGCCATCGGCCCCATCCCCATGATGAAGTTTGTCTCCAAGACCACCGAGCCTTACGGCATCAAGACCATCGTGTCCCTGAACCCCATTATGATCGACGGCACCGGGATGTGCGGCGGCTGCCGGGTCACTGTGGGCGGCAAGATGAAGTTTGCCTGCGTGGATGGGCCTGACTTCGACGGCCATGAGGTGGACTTTGACGAGCTGATGAACCGGAACGCGGTCTACCGCGCCCAGGAGGCGGAGGAGAAGGAGCGCCACGCCTGCCGGTTGGACCAGCTTGCCAAGGAAATGATCCAGTAAGGAGGGACTGAGACAATGCCGAATATGAGTTTGAAGAAGGTCCCCATGCCGGAACAGGACCCCAACGTACGCAATCACAACTTCAAGGAAGTAGCTCTGGGCTATACCGCCGAGATGGCCGTGGAGGAGGCGGGCCGCTGCCTCAACTGCAAAAACAAGCCCTGTGTGGGCGGCTGCCCGGTGAATATCCGCATCCCCGAGTTTATCGCCAAGGTGGCCGAGGGGGACTTCAAGGCCGCCTATGAGATCATCTCCGATACCAACGCCCTGCCCAGCGTCAGCGGCCGGGTGTGCCCCCAGGAGAGCCAGTGCGAGGCCCGCTGCGTCCGGGCCATCAAGGGCGAGCCGGTGGCCATCGGCCGTCTGGAGCGCTTTGTGGCCGACTGGTACCGGGAGCACATCAACGCCATGCCGGAAAAGCCCCAGGCCAACGGCATCAAAGTGGCGGTGGTGGGCTCCGGCCCCGCCAGCCTGACCTGCGCCAGCGACCTGGCCAAGCTGGGCTATCAGGTCACTATGTTTGAGGCCTTCCATACCGCCGGCGGCGTACTGGTGTACGGCATTCCCGAGTTCCGTCTGCCCAAGGCCATTGTGCAGAACGAGGTGGACAAGCTGTCCGCCCTGGGCGTGGACCTGGAGACCGATATGGTGGTTGGCAAGACCTTCGACATCGACGAGATGTTTGAGGCGGGCTACGAGGCCGTGTTCATCGGCTCCGGCGCCGGTCTGCCCATGTTCATGGGCATTGAGGGAGAGACCCTGGCGGGCGTTTATTCCGCCAACGAGTACCTGACCCGGATCAACCTGATGAAGGCCTACCGGGAGGGCTATGACACCCCCCTGAAGATCTCCGGCTCCGCCGCCATTATCGGCGGCGGCAACGTGGCCATGGACGCCGCCCGCTGCGCCAAGCGCATGGGCGCCAAGCACGTGTATGTACTTTACCGCCGGGACGAGGAGGAGATGCCCGCCCGGAAGGAGGAGGTCCACCACGCCAAGGAGGAGGGCATCGAGTTCATGCTCCTCACCAATCCTGTCCGGGTGCTGGATGACGGCACCGGCAAGGTAGGCGGGCTGGAGTGCGTGAAGATGCGCCTCACCGCCCCCGACGAGAGCGGCCGCCGTGCGCCCAAGGTGGTGGAGGGCTCCAACTTTGTCATGGATGTGGACACCGTGGTTATGAGCCTGGGCACCAGCCCCAACCCCCTGATCCGGTCCACCACCCCCGGCCTGGAGACCAACAAGAAGGGCTGTCTCCAGGTGGATGAGGAGACCATGGCCACCAGCCGGGAGGGCGTGTACGCCGGCGGCGACGCCGTTACCGGCGCGGCCACGGTGATTCTGGCCATGGGCGCCGGCAAGAAGGCCGCCGCCTCCATGCACGAGTACCTGACCCGCAAGCACAGCAAGTAAGGTTCAGCGGGGCCCGCCGGAATCCGGCGGGCCCCGCTTTTGCCATGACTGGATCATTACTAAAGGGAAAGTAACTGTGCAAAAGGTGGGGATTGCTAGGAGAGGGACGGCGCGGTACACTATACTATGTATGAGAAAGAGAAAAGGAGAGGATGGGTATGCCCGCCCTTCAGAACAACCTGACCGAGGGGAGCGTCAGCCGCAAGCTGATTCGCTACGCCATGCCCCTGGTGGCGTCCAGCCTGCTGCAGGCCATCTATTCCATTACGGACATCATCATTGCCGGCCATTTCATTGGAGATAACGGCATCTCCGCCATCAACACCTCCAGCGTCATTATGAATATGCTGACCCAGGTGGCCATTGGCCTGACGGTGGGCGGCAATATTCTGGTGGGCCGCTACTTTGGCAGCGGCGCGGACGAGGAGCGCAAGAAGGCGGCAGGCAATACCTTCACCGTGGGCGTTATCACCGGTATTTTGTTTACCGTGGCGATTTTACTGTTGGGCCGGCCCTTCCTGATGCTGCTGAAGGCCCCTGCCATGGAGGATTCGGTGGCCTACCTGGGGATCTGCGGCGTCGGTCTGCTGTTTATTTTCGGTTATAACGCCCTGTCGGCCATTCTGCGGGGGGTGGGTAATTCCCGTATCCCGCTGTACTGTATCATCGTGTCCGTCAGCCTCAACGTGATCCTGGACATCCTGTTTGTGGCGGTTTATGAGATGGGCGTGGCAGGTGCGGCCATGGCCACCGTAATCGGCCAGGCGGTGTCCTTTGTGACGGCTCTGGTGTTCAGCCTGATCCATCGGGACAGCCTGGGCCTGCGGCTGAAATACCTGCGCCCGGAGCGCCGTGTGGTGGGTATGACACTGAAGCTGGGTCTGCCTGTGGCCCTCCAGTGGACCATCGCCAGCATCTCCTGGCTGGTGGTGCTGAGTCTGGTGAACAAGTACGGCGTGGCGGTATCCGCCGGTAATGGGGCATCCAATAAAATCCGGGATTTCTGCCAGCTTTTCCTGTCCGCCCTCACCACCGGCGCCGGTACTATGTGCGCCCAGTGTCTGGGCGCCAAGATGTATGACCGGGCGGAGCAGGTGATGAAGACCTGTATGAAGCTGTCCCTGGGTATGGCGGCGGTCATCATTGTGCTGGCCGAGATTCTGGCCCCCTGGCTGGTGATGATCTTTACCCCAGATCCGGAGGTTCAGCGCTGGGCCGTCATTAACCTGCGTATTGAGATTGTCTGCCAGCTCTTCTACGCGGGTATGTACACCTATAACACTTTGGCCACCGGCTCGGGCCACACGGTGTTTATCATGTGGAACTCCTTCCTCAACTGCATTGTGGTGCGTCTGGTGCTGGCGGTGATTCTGGAGCATTTCATGGGCATTTATGGCGTCTACCTGGCCTGCGGCATCGCGGTATCCAGCTCGGTACCCGTGGGTTGGTGGTTCTACCGCTCCAATCGGTGGAAGACGGCCCGAAACGTGCAGTAATATTCGACATCCAAATAGGGAACCCCCGCAAAAAGCTTGCCTGAAAGGCGGCTTTTTGCGGGGGTTTTTTTATGCCGTTTTGGACTTTAGCCGGATGTGCGTGACTCGAAGGGTTCGTCCGAGAGTTCTTCCTGGACCTGGACCATCAGCGCCTCATAGGCCTGGTCAATACCCAGCATATAGGAGCGGACAAAGTCCCGGAACCGCTTTCCCTGGGCGTTCAGCGGACGGCGCTTATGGTAGGCGATGCCGAAATAGGCCACCGGGGCGCCGTCGCTATAGGGGCGGCAGACCAGTTGGCTGTGCTTGCCCAGCAGGCGCAGCTCCCGGTATTTGACTGCCGGCACGATGGAGATACAGCGGTTGGCTTCCACCAGTGAGAGCAGCAGCTCCAGATGGCGCACGTCGTAGTCGATGATGGGCGTGCCACCCAGTTTACCCTCGGTGGCGTAAAAGGTGGCTCGGTTGACTCGGGAGCCGTCGATGGCCAGATGCTCGCCGGCCAGCTGCTGGCGGCTGATGCTCTGGCAGCGGGCCAGGGGATGGGAGCAGTTGAGCAGCAGGACAAATTCGCATTCGTACAGCCGCTCGAAGGCCAGGTCGTCCCCCGGCGGCTCCAGTACGGTGAGGGCCAGATCCACCTGCTGGCGCTCCAGCATTTCGGTAACGGAGGGCAGATCGGCTCGCTGATGATTCAGACTGATGTCAGGATTCTTCAGCAGAAATTGCTGCAGCATAATGGTGTCGTCCACCATGCAGGCGATGGACAGCGGTTCGGAGCGGCCGGCATTCAGGTTGCGCACCTCCTGGATTCCCCTGTCCAGAGACCCCAGAGACTGCTCCACATAGCGCAGGAAGCACTCTCCGCTCTGATTCAGGGTGATCTTGCCCCGCCGGCGCTCAAAAAGAGGAACCCCTACTTCGTCTTCCAGTCTGGAGAGGGATGTACTCAGATTGGGCTGAGAGACATACATGGTCTCGGCCGCCTTGGACATATTGCCCAATTTGGCTACGGCGGTAAAGTACCGCAGTTGTGAAAGTTCCATGCCAAGTTTCCTCCGGGTAAGTATATGGATTGTTTATACTGCTGTAAACATTATATATTTTTCAAAAATGATTGTAAAGGTTATACTTTGTTTTGCTCCAGGACGATCCGGAACGTCAGGCAGTATTACGCAAGAGGGCGGGCAGGCGGAACTGTTCGTTTTGCCCGGAAGGAACGTGTATAAAAGGAATGTGAAAGTATGGAACAGACGAAGCGAGGCTTTGGTGCCTGGGGCTGGTTTCTGCTGCTCTTCGGGCTGCTGATCTTCTTCAGCAACGGAGGGTTCTTTGCTGACGGTACCAACATCATTTCCCCTGCTGTTGCGGGAAGATTGAATGTGGATCAGAGTTTGATCCTTACCATGAATTCCATTGCTGGTGTGGTAGGCGTTCTGGTGGCCATCGTGGCCGGCCAGGTGAACCAGCGCATCGGTCCCAGTAAGGTGGCCGCTGGCTGCCTGATCCTGGCGGGGCTGGGTCACATCGCCGCCTGCAACGCTGTGAACGTACCCATGTACCTGGTGGCTATGTGCTTTGTTGGCGGCGGCCTGAGCGCCGGCTCCTTTGTGGGTATCGGCACTCTGGTGGCCATGTGGTTCCCCAAGAAGCAGGGCCAGGCCATGAGTGTGGTGGCCATGGGTTCCAACTTCGGCACCATGCTCTTTGTGCCGCTGCTCAGTGTACTGGCGGCCACTGTAGGGATCCCCACCGGGTCCATTGTCTGCGGCGGCGTGGCCGCTGTGGTCGGCGTGGTGGGCATGATCCTGCTGCGGGATACCCCCAAGCAGCGGGGCCTGTACCCCGACAACGTGACCGAGGCCGAGTTCAAGGCCAACTACTCCACCAAGCCCCCCGAGATTGCCGACAGCGGCTGGACCACCGGCAAGCTGCTGCGGACCAAGGAGGTGTGGCTGTGCGTGTTCTCCACCGGCCTTTTGATGCTGGTGCAGATGGGTATCATGACCCAGCTGGTGGCCAGAAACATGGAGGTGGGCATGGACTCGACGATGGCCACCGGCGTTATGAGCGCCATCGCGGTCATCGGCATCATCGGCTCGGTGATTTTCGGGCGCATCGTGTTTAAGCTGGGCATCAAGAAGGCGGGGGTGCTCACCGGGTTGCTGTACATCGTGGCTATGCTGTTCAATGTCAGCGGGGTTATGCCGCTGGTGTGGGTATCCCTGGTGGTCATCGGCTTCCTGGGTGCCGCAGCGCCCAATCTGATGAACTCCATCCCCGGTTCCGTGTTTGGCCGGGTAGGGTACGCCAAGGTCAACAGCGTGGTATTCCCCCTGACCAGTATTGTCTATATGCTGAACTTTGCAGTCAACGGCCTGATTAAAAAGATGTTCAACAGCCTGAGTGTGGCCTACATCGTCTTTGCAGTGCTGGCTTTCATTTCCCTTCTGCTGGTGCTGGCCCTGCAGGACCATAAGTACGATCAGGACTATATGGCTGCACACAAGGAGTAAGAAAGAGAATTCTAATAAGGAGGTAATCCCATGAGCAAGAACTCTACTGTGGCTCTGGCCCACGGCAAGGACGTACAGGAAAACGTCACCCGCGTCTTTGACATGATGGGCGGCGTGACCAAGATGATCGAGCCCAATTCCACCGTAGTGCTGAAGCCCAACGCCGGTCATGCGGCGCCCCCTGAGTACGCCGTCTGCACCAATCCGGAGACCGTCCGTGCGGTGATCCGGGAGGTCAAGAAGGCCAACCCCAAGCGCATCGTCATCGCTGAGGCCGCCGCCGTGGGCTGCGACACCATCGAGTGCTATGAGGCCTGCGGCATCGC
>CALWXZ010000007.1 GCA_944385625.1 uncultured Flavonifractor sp.
CCCACGATCCCAAGTATCGTGCTTCTCTGCTGCTGCGGAAGATGGTCCGCGCCGGCAAGCTGGGCCGCAAGACCGGCGTCGGCTTCTACGACTATCGGAAATAAGGAGGGGTGGCCGTGGATTTCCAAACGCTTTATCAGCAAAAGCTCACATCCCCTGACAAGGCGGTCAAGGCGGTCAAGTCCGGTGATTGGGTGGACTACGGCTGGTGTACCAACCACCCGGTAGCCCTGGACAGGGCCCTGGCCGCCCGCAAGGATGAGCTGACCGATGTGAAGGTGCGGGGCGGCGTCACCATGTGGATGCCGGAGATTGCCAAGGCGGAGGATGCCGGCGACCACTTTACCTGGAACGCCTGGCACATGAGCGGAGTGGACCGGAAAATCGCCGCAAAGGGCATGGGATACTTTATTCCCATGCGCTACTCCGAGCTGCCCCGGTTTTATCGGGAAAACCTGGAGGTTGACGTGGCCATGCTCCAGGTCACCCCCATGGACCAGCATGGCAACTTCAACTTCGGTCTGGCCGCCTCCCACCTGGCCGATATGCTGGACAGGGCCAAGGTTATCATTGTGGAAGTCAACCGAAACCTGCCCTGGGCCAACGGTCTCAGCGGCAGCGAGATCAACATTCAGGACGTGGATTTTGTGGTGGAGGGGGAAAATCCGCCGGTGGCCCAGTTGGGCGGCGGCGGTGCCCCCACCGATGTGGACAGGGCGGTGGCCGATCTGGTGGTCCCCGAGATTCCCAACGGGGCCTGCCTCCAGCTGGGCATCGGCGGGATGCCCAATACCATCGGGGCCATGATCGCCCAGTCCGATTTAAGAGATCTGGGAGTCCACACCGAGATGTATGTGGACGCCTTTGTGGACCTGGCCAGGGCGGGCAAGATCACCGGAACCTATAAAAATCTGGACAAGGGCCGTCAGGTATACGCCTTTGGGGCGGGCACCCAAAAGCTGTACGACTACATCGACCACAATCCGGAGGTCATGGCAGCCCCGGTGGACTACACCAACGACGTCCACGTCATCGCCCAGCTGGACAAGTTTATCTCTATCAACAACGCGGTGGACCTGGATCTGTTCGGCCAGGTGAACGCCGAGAGCGCCGGGCTCAAGCACATCTCGGGCACGGGGGGCCAGCTGGACTTCGTCATGGGGGCCTACCTCTCCCAGGGCGGCAAGAGCTTCATCTGTCTGTCCTCCACCATGACGGGCAAGGACGGACAGGTGAAAAGCCGCATTGTCCCCACCCTCACCAACGGCTCCATCGTCACCGACCCCCGCTCCGCCGTACACTATCTGGTCACCGAGTACGGCATGGTGAACCTGAAGGGGGCCTCCACCTGGGAGCGGGCGGAGAAGATCATCTCCATCGCCCACCCCGACTTCAGAGAGCAGCTTATCAAGGACGCCGGTGCCATGGGCATCTGGCGCAGAAGCTGCAAACGATAACATTCCTCACTTCGCGTTCCTCCTTTCCCCGGGGGCGGCAGGCAGCGGACCCGCTGCTTGCCGCCCCTTTCCCCTTCCAAACCGGGGTTTCTTCCCCTTACCCTTGACATTTCCTCCCTGATCCGGTATATTGGTAATACCATTATACCGGAAGGGCGGGGGCTATGGAAAAATTGATTCAGAAAACCAGTGTCAGCCAGCAGGTGGTGGACTATATTCTGGGCCGCATTGACCGGGGAGAGCTGAGATCTGGCGACCGGCTGCCTGGAGAGCGGGAGTTCGCCGAGTCTCTGGGGATCTCCCGGGTACCCCTGCGGGAGGCCATCAGCGCCCTATGCGCCATCGGCATTCTGGAGAAGCGGCAGGGGGACGGCACCTTTGTTGCCGCCTTCTCCCCCCAGGTGCTGGGGCGTATCCTGCGCACCTACACCATGCTGGACGCCACCCTAGCGGACAACCTGTTTGAGGCCCGGCTGGTGGTGGAGGGGGCCGCCGCCCGGCTGGCCGCTCAAAACGCCACGGCGGAAGATGTGGACCGGCTGCGCTCCCAGATCCACGCCATGGAGCAGGTCATCCCGGCCTATATCCGGGGGGAAAAGACGTTGGCGGATATGCTGGCCCTGGACGATCTGTTCCACCTCCAGTGCGCCGCCGCATCCCACAACCAGTTTTATATCCAGTTCGTCAACATCGTACACACCGCCGGGTCGGACATGGGGCTGTACAAGGCCGCCTACGGCAGGGACCGGGCGCGGTACTACGAGTCGGTGGACTTCCACCGGCAGGTGGCGGACGCCATCGCCGCCGGGGACGCCCCCCGGGCGGAGCTGACAATGTGCCGCCACATCCAGGCCATCCGCACCCATACCCGCCAGGAGGATACTGCAAAGCCCGGGGCAACCGGGAGAGAGGAGCCACACCATGAATGAGTCGCTGACGGTGGAGCGCTATCAAAAGGCCCTGCCCAACCTGGGACGGCTGGGCAGCTGGACAGATGCCTCCGCTCTGGTTCATCAGGCCCCCCGCCCGGAGGCGGCGGGGGATCAGATCAAGGTCATCAAAACCGCCTGCCGGGCCTGCATTGCCAACTGCGGCGTGCTGGCCACGGTGAAAAACGGCCGGGTGGTCAGCCTCCGGGGCAACCCGGAGGACCCCATGAGCAAGGGCCGTATGTGCGCCAAGGGGCTGTCGGGCATCCAGGCCCTCTACCACCCCAATCGTAACAAGTACCCCATGAAGCGGGTGGGACCCCGGGGCAGCGGCCAGTGGAAGCGTATCTCCTGGGAGGAGGCCCTGGACACCATCGCCCGCAAGCTGATGGAGACCAAGGAAACATACGGCGCCGAGGCGGTGTTCTGCTCCACCGGCGGCGGCGGCAACCCGGAGATCTGGTCCATCGCCCGGTTCTGCAACATTTTCGGCACCCCCAACTGGTTTGAGCCGGGCTGCGCCCAGTGCTACCTGCCCCGGGTGCTGGCCTATACCATGATGTACGGCGGCGTGGACCCCAGCATCGCCGACTCCAACGCCCTGGAGCTCTATTTCCCCGACGAGACCCCCATCAAGGCCCTGGTGCTGTGGGGCACCGATCCCTCCTACTCCTGCCCCGCCTCCGGCGGCGGTATGGTGGTGGACCTGCGGGCCAAGGGGGTCAAGACGGTGGTGATCGACCCCCGCTTTACCCCCGACGCCGCCAAGGCCGACGTGTGGCTCCCCGTCCGGCCTGGCAGCGACGTGGCCCTGCTGCTGGCCTGGATTCGCTATATTCTGGAGCACAAGCTCTATGATGAAGATTTTGTCATGAAGTGGACCAACCTGCCCTATCTGGTGGATGTGGAGACCAAAATGCTCCTGCGGGCCAAGACCAGCGACGATCCCAACCAGCCTGACACCTTTATGGTGTGGGACAAGAAAACCAATGCTCCCCAGCCGTTAGAGTACCCCTGGAACGACGCGCTGGACCCGGCCCTGGTGGGCGCCTTCCAGGTGGACGGCCGCACCTGCAAGACCGGCTTTCAGCTGTTGTGGGAGCGGTGTGAGCCCTACAACCTGGAGAAGGCGGGGGAGCTGTGCTGGCTGGACCCGGCCAGGATCGAGGCCGCCATCCGCATCTACGCGGAAAATACCCCCAGCGGCCTAGCCCTGGGGGTGGCCACCGACCAGACCCCTAATTCCGTCCAGGCCGCCATGGCGGCGGCCACCCTGGATCTGCTGATGGGCAACGTGGAGCGCCCCGGCGCCCTGCTCCAGCGATTCCGCACCAGCGGCTGCTTCGATATGCCCAACTACCCGGTGCCCATCGCCGCCGACCGGCTGCCCCCAGAGCAGCTCAAGAAGCGACTGGGCTACCAGGACCACAAGGGCCTGGGCATCTGGTACGCCGGCCACCCCTCCAGCATTCTCAACGCCATCCTCACCGGGAAGCCCTACCAGCCCCGGGTGTGGATCGACCGCTCGGGTAACAAGCTGGGGGCCACCGCTGACAGCCAGCTGTGGGAGAAGGCCATTCACAAGCTGGACTTCATCGTCCACGTCTATATGTACCCCACCTCCTTCTCCGCCTATGCCGACATTCTCCTCCCCTCGGAGGAGTGGCTGGAGACCGATATGTTGGTGGAGACCTGCAACACCCTGATGGCCCGCCAGCAGGTCACCCACCTGTGGGAGACCATGGACGAGACTCTCTTCTGGTCCAAGCTGGCCAAGAAGTGCGGTGAGCTGGGCCACGAGGCCTGCAAGAAGGCCTTCGACCCGGCGTATATGGGCCACGACCTGGCCTATTGGGACAGCATGGAGGAATTTTTGGACCACTGGGTGGGCCGGCTGGGTATGACCTGGAAAGAGTTTGCCGCCAAGGCCCCCATCGAGTATCTGCCCCGGGACCAGTGGCGCAGCTACGGGGTATACCTCCAGCCCGACCCCAAAAACGGCGGCAAGCCCGCCGGATTCCCCACCCCCTCCAAAAAGTGCGAGGTCTATCTGGAGAGCATGATTACCCTGGGCCGTACCGGCAAGCCCTTCAGTCCCATTGAGCTGGAGCCCGCCGCCGTGGACTACGACCCCCTGCCCTACTTCCTGGAACCCGCCGAGAGCCCCCTGCCCGGCAGCGAGGTGGCCGCCGAGTACCCCCTGGTGCTCACCGGCGGCCGGGTGCCCTTCTACCACCACAACACCCTGCGCAACATCCCCTGGCTGCGGGAGATGTATCCCGCCCCCGAGCTGTGGATTCATCCCCAGGCCGCCCAGACCTACGGCATCGCCCAAGGGGACTGGGTGTGGGTGGAGTCCAGACGGGGCAAAACTCAGGCGGTAGCCAAGCTCACCCAGGGCATCAACCCGGGCACGGTATATATGGAGCGCTTCTGGAACCCGGAGACCCTGAACACCGCCACCCACGGCTGGCGGGAGATGAACGTCAATATGCTCACCAAGGCCAGCGCCCCCTTCAACGACGTGGTGGGCACCTACACCCTGCGGGCCTTCCAGGTGAAGGTCACCCGGGCCGACGCCCCTCCGGATGGGGTATGGCTGGACCCGGAGGACTTCAAGCCCTGGCTGCCCATCCCCGCAGAACCCACCCGGGAGGTACAGGTATGAGACAATTCACCTTTGTGGTAGACGTGGACCGCTGTATCGGCTGTAAGGGCTGTCAGGTGGCCTGCAAGCTGGAAAACGACATCGCCTTGGGGGAGGGCCGCAACAAGGTGTGTACCATCGGCCCCAACGGCACCTATCCCGATCTGGAGCTCTACTTTCTGCCCACCATGTGCCAGCAGTGCGAAAATCCCGCCTGCGTCCAGGCCTGTCCCACCGGCGCCTGCTACAAGCGGGAGGCGGACGGGGTGATCCTGGTGGACCAGGAGAAATGCGTAGGCTGCGGCAGCTGCCGCCGGGCCTGCCCCTATGACATGATCCGCCCCAACAGGGAGCTGCGGATGGCCGACAAGTGTACCCTGTGTACCCAGCTGCGGGCGGCGGGGGATACCCCGGCCTGCGTCCGCAACTGCGCCGGCGGCGCCCTCCATTACGGGGACCTGGGCGATCCCCACAGCGAGGTGTCCCGGCTGCTGGCCGAGACCGATCCCCAGGCCGTCCACACCCTACAGGACTTCGGCAACCGCCCCACTGTCCGCTATATTCTTCGCCGGGACCACTGGGTGGACGTGCTGCCCCAGCACTGCGTGGAGCACAGCGCCCACCGGAGAGGAGGGAGAAAGGCATGATGTATTCCGCCACCACCAACGAGACCCGGGCGGCCCTGTACCGGCTGCTGTCCCGGCTCTACCGCGCCGAGGTGGACGCCCCCCTGCTGGACGCCTTGAAGGGGACGGCCTTTCCCACCGACGCCCCCCAGCCTGAGCTGGCGGAGGGCTATGCCAGGCTGCGCTCCTGGCTGGACACCTGCGGCCACACCGCCCTGGACGATCTGGCGGTGGACTACGCCACCGTGTTCCTGGCCGCCGGGTCCGCCGACGGTTCGGCCGCCATCCCCTGCGAGTCGGTGTACACCAGCCCCAGGAAGATCTATATGCAGGAGGCCTGGGAGTCTGTCACCGCCCTCTACCGCGCCCACGAACTGGGCAAGGCGAAGGGGCTGGGGGAGCTTATGGAGGACCATCTGGCCCTGGAGCTGGCCTTTCTGGCCCATCTGATCGTGGAAAATGACGCCGAAGGCCAGCAGGATTTTCTGGAGCACCACCTGCTCAACTGGGTACCTGACTTCGTGGCCGACATTGACCGCTATGCCCGACAGGACTTTTACAAGGCGGTGGGTTTTATCACCCTGGGCTTTCTGAAGCTGGACCAAGCCCTGCTGGCCGGGCTCAACGACCCGGAAAACCACGCCTTACAGAAGGCTCCCTCCTTCTCCGTCCGGGCCGACCGGATGGAGAATATCTTCGCCCGGCTGAAGGAGCGCTACCGCATCCTGGCCCCCAGGCGGCTTTCCGGGACAGACGGGCCGGTGGGCTATGGGGAAATTGACGCCATCACCGACGTGGTATATGGGGCGAAGTGCCCCTTCTCCCCTGAGGCTGTCCTGGGCCCCGTCCACCCCGGCGGCAAGGGCGCGCTGCTCTTCCTGCGGCCCTGCGATCTGAATTCGTTCCGAGAGATGGAGCCGGGGATCAAGCCGATTTTGCTGGAGTGCCCCCGGAGTTTTGAGGGCTGCAACTGCGTGGCCCTGGGCACCAACCGGGCGGAGGACTACGCCGCCGCCGTCCGCATCGATGACATCTGCGCCCTGGTGGAGGTGAAGGACGAGGAGCTGCTCCCCTACTTCCGGGACGAGGTGCCCATCCGCTTCACCCCTCAATTTGTGACAAAAAGTTCATAAAAGCAGTATACCGGAGCGCAAATGCGCTCCGGTATACTGCTTTTCAGAGGTTTGCACTGCCGCCCGGCTCCCGCCGGTACAGGTAGGCGTCCTGATTCTCCCCCAGAAAGCCCTGGTCCAGCAACTCGCCCAGCTCGCTGGTGAGGATGCCAGGCACCACGTCCCGGTAGTCAAAGCCCCCGCCGCTGCCCAATGGGCAGCCATACTCCCCTCCGGCGCTTACGCTCTGCGTCCAGCCGGAGCCGGGGCCGCCTCTCCGGCGGGTGGCCAGGGTGGCGGGGTTGAAGAGCAGCAGCCGGGTAATCAATTCCCGCACGGAATCCACCGCCCCGCCTTCCGTCAGCCCGTCCAGCGCCGGAGCCGACCAGAAGGCCTTTTCCACCGGCAGGCACCGCGCCAGGCGCACCCCCTCCGCCTCTCCGGCGGCCTGGCAGGCCCTGTACCAGTTCTGCACCCGCTCGGTCAGCGCCCCTTTGCCGGACGTCCTCCCGCCGGTCAGCGCCCCCAGCAGCTGGGGCAGTCGGGACCAGGGGTCCCACCCCGTATCGGCGTACAGCTCCAGCAGCCTCTGGTAGCACGCCCCATAATAGGGGCCATAGGGCCGGTCCAGCCGCTGAAACAGCTCCCCGCCGCAGCCCGGCCGCCCCTCCTCGCACAGGGACAGAAAGAGCATGGCCCCCAGGCCGGGCGCCACCTGCCGGTCCCCGGCCCCGCCGCTCAGGCCCACGGAGAGATAATCCACCGCCAGGTTGAACAGCCGCCCGGGGGACAGGTTCAGCTCATGGCGCTCCATCAGCTGGGTCAGCGGCGTGGCGGCCAGCCTCCGGACCAGATTCCACTCGGCGGCCGGATAGATGGAGATGAGCCGGGGCTGCCCCGCCCCCTCCCGCCGGTAGGTAAAGGTATATTTCTCCACCCGGGTGCGGTGGCCCCTGTCGTGTACCCGGAGGGAGCGGTTTTCCGTCCAGGCGGAGTAGTCTCCGCTGTCCTCCAGCGTGTACCGGGTGACCAGCTGGGGCAGGGCCAGTGAGGCCTCCAGAATCCGGGTTCTGCTCCAGTCCCGGATGCGCTCCGGGGGAAGGGCAGCGGCCTCGGCAACATAGGCCGCCGGCATATTGTGCAGCAGCGCCCTGTCAATGGCCCGGCCCAGGCGCAGGCTGCACCTGACGCCGCCGCTCTCAAAGCCGGGATCATCCCCCACCTGCTCCCGCAGCCGCCGGGGCAGCCGGCCGGAGTACCACACCGCCACCTCCACCGGACGGCCCAACAGGCGCAAGTCCCGTATCCGCAGAACATGGCACGGCTCCCGCCGGTCCGGCTTACCCTCCCATTCAAATTCCGCGCAGAAGCTGTCGGTAAAGTCATACGCGCAGACTGGCCTGCGCCCCGCCGGGCCGCTCACCCGCTGATAAAGGCGGCAGTCCCCCCGGCACAGCTCTTCCAGCGCCGGACTGCTCTCCCGTCCAAAGCGGATCTGCCGGGCCGGCAGCCCCCGATAGGGGGCCAGGTAGGCCTCCCGCTGTCCGTCATACGCCAATTCCGTCCCATGGGAGGGACAGACAAACTCAAAGGGGGGATAGAGACAGAGCGGGCCCAGCCCGCTGCCCGGCGCCGCCCAGGAGGAGGGGTCTCCCTCCATTTTGACCGTCTTCACCCGGCCGCCCGCCTCGGGGGACATCTCCCGCCACCGGGCCCAATCCATCGCTTTGCTCCAATAGCAGGCGCCGTCCCGCCGCTGTGTTCCGGCCTTCCCTGCCATAAACCCGCCCCCTCTCTCACGGCTTTATCGTCTCTCAACGCCCGCCCCGGCTCACTCTTTGGCGTGGTACAGCCGGCAGGGCCGGCCTCCGGTATCGTAGTTGACGGTGCTGGCGGCCTCCCCCCGCTCCACCAGGTAGTTGGCGTAGCGGCGCACCGTCACCACCGACAGATTGGTCTGCCGGGAGATGGCCTCGCTGGGCAGGCCCTGGGGCGGAGCGCTGTGGAGGCAGGCCCGGATCAGCTTCAGCGTGCTCTCCTGCAGGCCCTTGGGCGCGCTGTGCTCCCCGGACTCAGGGGGGGCGAACAGCCTGTCCAGCTCCCCCTGGGTTACCGCCTCGCCCGTCACCGCCTCCCGGTGGCGGCAGAAGGTGTCCAGGGCCTGCCTGAAGCGCTCATAGGTAAAGGGCTTGACCAGATAGTCCACCACCCCCATCTTGAGCAGCTGGTCCACCGTGGCCGCGTCGTTGGCGGCGGTGACCATGATGGCGTCCACCGGGAGGTCCCTGGCCCGCAGGGCGTGGAGCAGCTCCACCCCGGTAAACAGCGGCATATACACATCCAGCACCACCAGATCGGCCGGATTCCGGGCCAGCCACTCCAGGGCGGCCCGGCCATCCTGAAAGGTCTGCACCACCTGAAACCGGCCGTCCTTCTCCGTAAAGGTCCGGTCCAGCAGCAGGACCATGGGATCATCTTCCACAATCACAACACGATACACCCAACTCACTCCCCCCCCGCCGGCGGGTCTTCCCGGCAAAAGCTGACAAAAAACGACGTGCCCACGCCCTGTTCCGATTCCACCCGGATCTGACCGTGGTAGGCCTCCACCACCTCCTGGACCAGGGACAGCCCGGTGCCCCGGTTGCGCCCCTTGGTGGAGACGCCCCGCTGGAACAGGGTCTTGCGCAGCTCGGCCGGAATGCCGGGTCCGGTGTCCTCCACGCACAACAGCAGGCTCTCCTCATTCTCCCGGATGCTGACCGAGATCTCCTTGGTACTGCTTCTGGACTGGTTGAGTACCTCGATGGCATTCTCGATCAGATTGCCCAGAATGGTCACATAGGCCTCCGGCGGCAGCCAGGGGCTCTCCTCGCTGAGGGCGCTCTCCCGGTCCAGCCGCAGGCGAATGCCCAGCTCGCTGGCCCGGCTGGTCTTTCCCACCAGCAGGGCCCCCACCGAGGGCTGGAGAATCTGGTTCATGATGCGGCTCACCGCCTCCCGCTGGGTCTGGGTGGTGTCCATGATATACTGCTGGGCCTTGTCCGGCTCTCCGATCTGGAGCAGGCCCAGGATCACATGGAGCTTGTTCATAAATTCATGGGTGTAGGCCCGCATGGCCTCCACCATGTGCTGCACCCCCGTCAGATCGTCCGCCATGCGGGTCAGCTCGGTGCGGTTGCGGAAGATGCTCACCGCGCCGGCCAGCTTGCCCTTTTCATACAGAGGCAGCCGGTCGGCCAGCACCCGGATCTCCTTGAGGGAGCTCATGCTCACGTTATACTCCGGCTGGCCGGTGCGGAGAAGCCGGTCCAGGGTGGAGCGGGGATAGACCTGGCGGAGGGGCCGGCCCAGCGCCGTCTGCCGGTCCATGGAGAGCATCTGCTCGGCGGCGGTGTTGAGAAAGATCACATTCTTCCCGCTGTCGATGGCCAGAATCCCCTCCTCCAGGGCGTCCAGGATATCCTCCCGCTGATGAAACCGGCGGGCAAATGCGTCCGGCTCATAGCCCATCAGGGAGCGCTTGATGCTCCGGGACAGGCGCATGGCCAGCAGGGAGCCCAGCACCGCCGCCGCCGCACCCACAATCAGCAGGCGCAGCACCGTGTGAAAGGTCACCCGGGCCATGCTCCGAAAGTACACCCCAACGATCACAAAGCCGATCACCCGGCCCTCCTGGTCCCGCACGGGCGTATAGGCCGAGTGGTCGGAGCCCATGGGGCCGGTCTCGTTGGAGGTGTAGGGGGACGCGCCCGCCAATGCCGCGCTCTGGGCCGTACCGGTATAGGTGGTGCCCACCAATGCCTGATCCGGCACATAGAGCAGGGTGGACCGGGTATCCCCCACCAGAATCAGGTCGATGTCGGAGGTGCGCCTGGTGGTCTCATCCAGATAGTCGGCCAGTTCGTCCACGGTGCGCTCCCCCAACAGCGCCTCCTGCACAAGGGGCACCTGAGAGAGGATGGACGCGGAATTGAGCAGATTGTTGTCCAGGGCCGTCTGTTCGCTGCGCAGGGTAAAGTAGAGCGTCCCCGCCATGGACAGGGCGATGGATACGATTACGATCACCAGGTTCATCCGCATCAGCCGGGCACGGATGGAAGATCTGGCCTGGGTGGACATGGGGCCCCGCCTCCTTTGCTACCAGTATAGAAAAAACCGGGGAGCCTGTCAAACAAAAGCCCCCTCCCATACCGGCTCCGTTTTGTTCCCGGGCCCCGGACCCCCGGCGGCTCCGGCAGGAAGATTTTCCAGTTTTTCGCACTTTCTTTTTGGTAAGTCTCCGCTAAATCTCCTTTCTTCCTCATTTTCCTTACTTTTTTTACTTTCAAAAGGGTTACGGAAATTCAGACCAAGTAGTAAGATAAACCTTGCGAAAACGAGGTGATGTGTTTGGATGCATTCAAGGAATCCCTGGTGGAGGAATTGGGGACCCATACCGCCTTCACGATTCCGCTGTTCGGAGGCATTTCGGTGGCGGAGTCGGTGGTGGTGACATGGATCGTCATGGCCGTGCTGCTGATCGCCGCGCTGCTGCTGACCCGAAACCTGAGCGTGCGCAATCCCGGCAAGGTCCAGATCGTCCTGGAGAGCGCCGTGCAGTTCCTCAACGGCTTCGTCAAGACCAACATCGGCAAGCACTGGCGGCCCTTCGCCCCCTATCTGGGTACGGTGGCGCTGTACATCGGCTTTGCCAATATCATCGGCATCTTTGGTCTGACGCCGCCCACAAAGGACATCAGCGTGACCACCGCGCTGGCCATTATGAGTATGCTGCTCATCTATGGCTCCCAGTTCCGCTACAACGGACTGTTGGGCGGACTGAAAAAGTTCGCCGCGCCTATGCCGCTGCTGCTCCCCATCAACCTGATGGAGGTCATCATCCGGCCCCTGGCGCTGTGTATGCGTCTGTTCGGCAACGTGCTGGGCGCATTCATCATCATGGAGATGCTCAAGTTCATTGTCCCGGTGATCCTGCCGGCGGTGTTCAGCATCTACTTCGACCTATTTGACGGATTGATCCAAACCGTCGTCTTTGTGTTCCTGACCACGCTGTTCACGGGTGAGGGCATCAAAGGAGAAGAAGAAGAGTAAGACAAATTCATACCAGAAACCACTTAATTACAGGAGGAAATTATTATGACACTGGCTATCATTGCTGCAGGTATCGCTGTTTTCACCGGCATCGGCGCCGGTATCGGCATCGGCTTTGCTACCGGCAAGGCCAGCGAGGCCATTGCCCGTCAGCCCGAGGCTTCCGGTAAGATCAACAGCGCTCTGCTGCTGGGCTGCGCCCTGGCAGAAGGTACCGCCATCTTCGGCTTCATTACCGCTCTGCTCATCATCTTCGTCGGTTAAAGGGGGCGTCCCCAATGCTGGAGTTCCATCTTTCCACCATCATCTTCACCATTGTCAACCTGCTGGTGCTCTTCTTCATCCTGAAGAAGCTGCTGTTCGGCCGGATCAACGCCGTACTGGAGCAGCGGGCCGCCCTGGTGAAGAGTGAGATCGCCTCCGCCGAGAACAGCAACCGCCAGGCCGAGGAGCTGAAGGTCCAGTATGAAAGCAAGCTGACCGACGCCCGGCATGAGGCCGCCAAGATCGTGGCCGACGCCCAGAACCGGGCCCAGCGGGTCTACGAGGGCAAGATGGCCGAGGCCGAGACCGACGCCAAGCGGCTGCGCAGCGAAGCCGAGGCTCAGATCGCCTCCGAGCGGGAGACCATGCTGCGGGGCGCCCGCAATGAGGTGGCCTCCCTGGCCCTGCTGGCCGCCGCCAAGGTGGCACAGCGCTCCATGGACAACGCGGATGACAAGGCGCTGGTCGATACGTTCCTGTCGGAAGTGGGTGAAAAGGCATGAATGAGTTGGCCCGCCGTTATGCAGAGGCCCTCTATGACCTCTCCCCCGACGAGGAGACCCTGCGCGCCACCGCCCAGGCCATAATGGCGGACGCCGCTCTGTGGGAATCCCTCCGCTCCCCCGCCGTCCAGGCCTGGGAGAAGGAGCATATTCTGGACCGGCTGCCCGTTCTGGACGGCCACGGCCTGCTGCTGCGCTTCTACCGCCTGCTGGCCCAAAAGGGGCGTATGGCGCTGCTGCCCGACATTCTGGAGGCCTTTCACGACAAGGCCCTGGCCCAGCGGGGGGCGGTCCGCTGCCGCCTGACCTGCGTCCGCGTGCCCGAGTCCGCCGAGCAGGAAAAGCTGAAGAAGGCCCTGTGCCGGCTCCACCACAAGAAGGACGTGGTCTTTGAGATCCGTCTGGACCCGTCCCTGCTGGGCGGCTTCACCTTGGAGCTGGAGGGCGTAACCTATGACAAGAGCGTCCGGGGGGCGCTGGCCGGTCTGACCCGGCAACTGGAAGAGAGGCGAATGGCATGAAAACCAATCCCGAAGAGATCGTCTCCATCCTGCGGGAGGAGATCCAAGGATATGACAACCGGGTGCGGCGGGATGAGACCGGCACCGTTTTGGAGGTGGGCGACGGCATCGCCACCGTCTACGGCCTGGACAAGGCGGTATACGGCGAACTGGTGGAACTGGACACCGGCGTCAAGGGCATGGTGATGAACCTGGCCCGGGACAGCGTGGGCGTGGTTCTGCTGGGCAGCGAGGCCGGCGTGCGGGAGGGCACCGTGGTGCGCCGCACCGGCCGCGCCGCCGATGTACCCGTAGGCGACGCCCTGGTGGGCCGGGTGGTGGATGTGCTGGGCCAGCCCATCGACGGGCTGGGCCCCATTGAGGCCACCGAAACCCGCCCCATCGAGCATGAGGCCAGCGGCGTGGTCAGCCGCGAGCCCGTCAACGTGCCCCTTCAGACCGGCATCCTGGCCATTGACGCCATGGTGCCCATCGGCCGGGGCCAGCGTGAGCTCATCATCGGCGACCGCCAGACCGGCAAGACCGCCATCGCGGTGGACACCATTCTGAACCAGAAGGGGCAGAACGTGATCTGCATCTATGTGGCCATCGGCCAGAAGGCCTCCACCGTGGCCCGCATCCAGGACACCCTGAAAAAGCACGGCGCCATGGACTATTCCATCATCGTGTCCTCCACCGCCAGCGAGTCCGCCCCCCTGCAGTACATCGCCCCCTACTCCGGCGCCGCCATGGGCGAGTATTTCATGAGCCAGGGCAAGGACGTGCTCATCGTCTACGACGACCTCAGCAAGCACGCGGTGGCCTACCGCACCCTGTCCCTGCTGCTCAAGCGCTCTCCCGGCCGTGAGGCCTATCCCGGCGACGTGTTCTACCTCCACTCCCGGCTGCTGGAGCGGGCCTGCCGCCTCACCAAGGAGTACGGCGGCGGCTCCATGACCGCCCTGCCCATCATCGAAACTCAGGCCGGCGACGTGTCCGCCTACATTCCCACCAACGTCATTTCCATCACCGACGGCCAGATCTATCTGGAGAACGACCTGTTCTTCTCCGGCCAGCGCCCCGCCGTCAACGTGGGCCTGTCCGTGTCCCGTGTGGGCGGCTCCGCCCAGACCCGGGCCATCAAGAAGACCGCCGGTACCCTGCGTATCGATCTGGCCCGGTTCCGTGAGCTGGAGGTCTTTACCCAGTTTGCCTCCGACCTGGACCCGGCCACCCAGCAGGCCCTGGACCACGGCCGCCGGCTGCTGGAGCTGCTCAAGCAGCCTCTCTATCATCCCATGCCGGTCAGCCGTCAGGCCATTATCCTCTATGCCGCCACCAACGGTCTGGTGGACGATGTGCCCCTGGACAAGGTCCGCTCCTTCGTGCTGGACTTCGCCCAGGAGATGGAGCAGGAGCACGCCGACGTGGTCAATGAGATCGAGTCCACCGGAAACCTCAGCGGTCCCGCCGTCGAGACCATTCGCTCGGTGCTGGACAACGCCAAGAAGCGGGTGAGCGCCACATGGCAAGCATAAAGGAAATCCGTACCCACATCAAGAGCGTGGAGCAGACCCTGAAGATCACCAACGCCATGTATCTCATCTCCTCCTCCAACCTGCGGAAGGCCCGCAAGCAGCTCACCGATGTGGAGCCCTACTTCCAGAAGATCGGGACCACCATCTCAGATATCCTGCACCACTCCCCCGAGATCAACCACGTCTTCTTTGACAAGCGCCCCGGCACACCGCCCCAGGACCGGAAGATCGGCTATATCGTCGTCACCGGCGACAAAGGCCTGGCCGGCGCTTACAACCATAACATTCTCAAGCTGGCCGAGCAGAGGATGAGCCAGAGCGCCCACACCAGCCTCTTTGTGGTGGGCCAGGTGGGCCGCTCCTACTTTCAGGAGCACGGTGTGCCCATCGATGTGGAGTTCCTCTATACCGCCCAGGACCCCACCGTGAGCCGGGCCCGGGACATCGCCGAGCTGATGATGGACCTCTATCTGGAGGGGCAGCTGGACGAGGTGTACATGATTTTCACCAAGATGGTCAACTCCTTCCAGATGGAGCCCACCATCCACAAGCTGCTGCCCCTGGACCCGGACGAATTTCCCGAGTACGAGAAAAACCGGGATACCTACAACCGGGACGTGGTATACGTCCCCTCCGTCAAGGCGGTCATGGACCGTCTGGTGCCCGGATACATCAAGGGCGATATCTTCGGCGCGCTGGTGGAGTCCTACTGCTCCGAGCAGAACGCCCGCATGACGGCCATGAAGTCCTCCAGCGACAACGCCAGGACCATGCTGCAAAATCTCAATCTGTCCTATAACCGGGCCCGTCAGGCCGCCATCACCCAGGAGATCACCGAGGTGGTGGGCGGCGCCCAGGCCGCGCTGTAAGCGCCATTTCAACGTAAGTGTATGAACGCCCGAAAGGGGATTGCAATATGAACGAAAACAAAGGAACCATTGTGCAGGTCATGGGACCTGTCGTAGACGTTGCCTTCACCAACGGCGCCCTGCCTGAGATCAAGGAAGCCCTTGAGGTTCAGCTGGATGGCCAGCGCCAGGTGATGGAGGTGGCGCAGCATATGGGCGGCGACACGGTCCGCTGCATCATGCTCTCCCCCAGCGAGGGCCTGGGCCGTGGTATGGAAGTGACCGCCACCGGCGCCCCCATCTCCGTCCCCGTGGGGCAGGAGGTGTTGGGCCGTATGTTCAATGTGCTGGGCGACGCCATCGACGAGAAGGGGCCGGTGAAGGCCAAGGAGACCTGGTCCATTCACCGCCAGCCCCCCGCCTTTGAGAACCAGCGCCCCGTGGTGGACATCTTCGAGACCGGCATCAAGGTCATCGATCTGCTGGCCCCCTACGCCAAGGGCGGCAAGATCGGTCTGTTCGGCGGTGCCGGCGTGGGCAAGACCGTGCTCATCCAGGAGCTGATCCACAACATCGCCACCGAGCACGGCGGCTACTCCATCTTCACCGGCGTGGGCGAGCGCACCCGTGAGGGCAACGACCTGTGGCGTGAGATGACCGAGTCCGGCGTTATCGAGAAAACCGCCCTGGTCTTTGGCCAGATGAACGAGCCCCCCGGAGCCCGTATGCGGGTGGCCCTCACCGGCCTGACTATGGCCGAGTATTTCCGGGACCAGGAGAAGCAGAACGTGCTGCTCTTCATCGACAATATCTTCCGTTACGTCCAGGCCGGCTCCGAGGTGTCCGCCCTGATGGGCCGGATGCCCTCCGCCGTGGGCTATCAGCCCACCCTGGCCAACGAGATGGGTGCCCTGCAGGAGCGCATCACCTCCACCAAGGACGGCGCCATCACCTCCGTCCAGGCCGTGTACGTCCCCGCCGACGACCTGACCGACCCCGCCCCCGCCACCACCTTCGCCCACCTGGACGCCACCACCGTTCTCTCCCGTAAGATCGTGGAGCAGGGCATCTATCCCGCCGTGGACCCCCTGGAGTCCACCTCCCGGATTCTGGAGCCCGACGTGGTGGGCGAGCGCCACTACAAGATCGCCCGGGGCACCCAGGAGCTGCTTCAGCGTTACCGGGAGCTGCAGGACATCATCGCCATCCTGGGCATGGAGGAACTGAGCGAGGACGACCGCCGCACCGTGGAGCGTGCCCGCCGCATCCAGCAGTTCTTCTCCCAGCCCTTCTCCGTGGCCGAGCAGTTCACCGGCCTGGAGGGCCGCTATGTAAAGCTGGAGGACACCCTCCGCTCCTTCGAGACCATCCTGGGCGGCGAGCTGGACAAGTACCCCGAGGCCGCCTTCAGCAACGTGGGCAACGTGGACGAGGTCATCGCCAAGGCCAAGAAGATGGGGGCGGTGTAAATGGCCGAACCCGGTATCTTTACCCTGGAGATCATCACCCCCGAGCGCCAGTTCTATATCGGACCGGCCCAGGCCCTGATCCTGCCGGCGGTGGACGGTGAAATGGGAATCTATCCCGGCCATGAGCCGGTGGTTACCGCCATCGAGCCCGGCGAGCTGCGGTACAAGGCCGACGACAAGTGGGAGCCCGCCGCCGTAGGCGCCGGCTTTGCCGAAATCAAGCCCGACTATGTGATCCTGCTGGTGGGCTTTGCCGAGCATCCCGAGGAGATCAACCGCAAGCGGGCCGAGGCCGCCAAGAAACGGGCCGAGGAGCGGCTGCGCCAGAAGCAGAGCATCCATGAGTACTACCACTCCAAGGCCGCCCTGGCCCGGGCCATGGCCCGGCTGAAAACCAGACGCTGACCCTCCCTGTCATAAAAAATCCTGTAGCCGGACGGTTACAGGATTTTTTTATCCGGTAAAACTCTGATCTTTCCTTTTTCCCTTGTTGGTAAATTCCAGTCTTTTCTTCCCCTACTGCGCGATTTTGACAATCTTCCATATTGCACATCAGGAAAAATTTATATAAAATTAGACTACAAAGATTATTTCTTTTCCTTCCGCACTCATACAATGCCTGCAAACCCATGTTGGGCCGCTGTTTTCTTTTGGGGGCATAATCCCATATTACGATGGAGAAAGAGGATTACTTTATGGACAAGAGACGGCAGAGACTGCTGAAGCTGCTCTGGGCAGAGCAGGACAAAGCATATGCTCTGATGGAGGAATATGATTCCCTCCCTCACCACTATGGTAACTACATCCTGTTTCAGGCCGAAGGCTATATCATCAGGCTGATTGCTTCTTATCCCGGAATCACCGTTACCGATCTGGCAAACATCCTAAAGAAAACCACCAGCGCCTGCTCGCAGAGCGTACGCAAGCTGTGTGACAAGGGTCTGGTGGAACAGCGGCGCAACCCCACCAACAAGCGGCTGTACAATCTGTTCCTTACCGAGGAGGGAGAGGCCCTCAGCAAGGCCCATGAAAAGTTTAATCAGACCTGCCAGAAAATCACCTTCAATCTGCTCTCCCACTTTACGGAAGAGGAACTGGAGCACCATATCGCAGTCCAAAAAAAGCTGAACGAGGCCTATCAGGGCGATATCCAGCGCAGCAGGGAAAATTTCCTCAATATGCGCAAAGAGGAGCCTTGATCCACGGTCTGAAGCCATGGGACCGTCCGTAGCCACGGGGGCAAGCGTATCTCCCGTCGAGGCGGGGCGGGGCGCAGAGCGCCCCGCCTCTTTTATCCTTTTCAAACCCGGGCTGCCATTGCTTTTTTTCCTTTCAGGACCTATATAAACGCGACAAAGGAGTGACCAACATGACTTATGACTTTTCCTCCATCATGGACCGGCACAATATGGACGCCTGTGCGGTGGACGGCGTGGGCGGGCACCACTTTGGGATGGAACCCGCCCTGCCCAGAGATGGGTTTGATGTGATCCCCATGTGGATCGCCGACATGAATTTTCCTACCTGCCCCTCCATTGTAAACGCCCTGCTGGAGCGGGCCAAGCATCCGGCCTACGGCTATTTTTCCCCCCGCCAGGCCTATTTTGACGGGATCATCCAGTGGCACAAAGACCGAAACGGCGTCTCCGGTCTGGAGCAGGAGCACATCGGCTATGAAAACGGCGTGCTGGGCGGGGTGGTCAGCGCTCTGAATGTGCTGTGCTCCAAGGGGGACCATGTGTTGATCCACTCCCCCACTTACGTCGGTTTTACTGCGTGCGTGGAAAACAACGGCTACCATATCGTCCACTCCAGTCTGGTTCAGGACGAGAACCAGGTGTGGCGCATGGATTTTGAGGATATGGAGCGCAAGATTGAGGAATATCACATCCACACCGCCATCTTCTGCAGCCCCCACAACCCCTGCGGCCGGGTCTGGGAGCGGTGGGAGCTGGAGCGGGCCATGGCCCTCTTTGAAAAGCACCATATCTTTGTGATCTCCGATGAGATCTGGTCCGATCTCCTTCTGGACGGACATAGGCATATCCCCACCCAGTCCGTCAACGCCTACGCCCGCCAGCATACCGTCGCCCTGTACGCCCCCTCCAAGACCTTCAATCTGGCCGGCCTGGTGGGCAGCTACCATATCATCTATGACCCTTGGCTGCGCGACCGTATGGACAAGGAGTCCTCCCTCTCCCACTACAACCAAATGAATGTGCTGTCCATGCACGCCCTCATCGGGGCCTATCAGCCGGAGGGCTGCGCATGGGTGGATCAGCTGTGTCAGGCCCTCTCCCGCAACATCCACTACGCGGTGGACTTCATCCGGGAAAAGCTCCCTGGGCTCTCCGTGTCCATGCCGGAGGGGACCTATATGCTCTTTGTGGACTGCACCGGCTGGTGCCGCCGCCACGGAAAATCTATGGACGAGGTCCTTCACGCCTGCTGGGATGTGGGGGTGGCGGTCCAGGACGGCCGAATGTTCCACGGCCCCTGCCATATCCGCATGAATCTGGCCCTCCCCCTCTCCCGCGTCCAGGAGGCCTTTGAGCGGTTGGAACGCTATGTATTTCTCCCCTGAACAGAACACACGCCGGCAGGCCTGGGCCTGCCGGCGTGTGTCGTTTATTATCATGCGGCTGCCCGCTTTGCCAGCAGGCTGCAAATCCGGCGCAGCCCCTCCTCCAGTATAGCGCGGGGACAGGCCAGGTTCAGCCGGATAAAGCCGGTGGAATTGGCCACAAACATATCCCCGCCCTCCAGCAGTACCCCCGCCTTTTGGGCAAAGAGCATGGGCAGGTCCTCCTCCGGGGAGACGTAGGCCGATACGTCCACCCACCCTAGATAGGTGGCCTCCGAGATCCGGTACTTGGCCAGAGGCAGGTGCTGTCTCAGATAATCCCCCACAAACCGGAAGTTGTCATCCAGATAGAGCTTGAGCTGGGTCAGCCAATCCCCGCCGTACAGATAGGCCGCCTTGACCGCCTCCACACTCAGCGGATTCTGCCAGTCATAGTGCCGCTCTTTCCACATCTCCATGACCTGCTGGTTGGGAATCACGATGTTTCCCAGCATGAATCCGGCCATATTGAAGGTTTTGCTGGGCGCCATGCAGGTGATGATCTGGTCGCTGTCCGGATACAGCTTGGCCAGAGGCGTGTGCTGCAATCCGGTGCGGATCAGGTCGCAGTGGATCTCGTCGGAGACAATGAGTACATCGTGGGCAAAGCAGATCTCCGCCACCTGCCGCAGCTCCTCCTCCGTCCAGATGCGTCCGGACGGGTTGTGAGGATTGCAGAAGAAAAACAGCTTCACAGCTGGGTCGGCCGCCTTGGCCTCCAGATCCTTAAGGTTGATGGTGTAGTAGTTATCCCGGTTTATCAGGTCGCTGCACACCAGCTGGATGCCGTGATAATCCGCAGCGTACTTGAAATAGCTGTAGGCCGGCGTCAGAGTCAGGATCTTGTCCCCCGGCTTGCAGACATACTCCGCCAGCTCATACAGCGCCGGGACAATGCCGGCGGCGGTAAACAGATGTTCCTTTTTGCAGGCCCAGCCGTACATCTTTTGGGTCCAGCCTGCAAAGGCCTCATAATACTCCGGGTCAAATACCTTGGTATAGCCGAAAATACGCTTGTCCAGCCGGGCTTTCACCGCGTCGATGATTACCTGCGGGGTGGCAAATTCCATATCGGCGATCCACATCCGGATAAACTGATTGTCCGGGAACGGGAACTTCAGGCTCTGGTCCGCGTGAAAAATGTACTCGCGAAACCCCTCCAGATTCATGGAATTGGTATTGCGCCGGTCGATGATCTCATCAAAATTATATTTCATGGGTCAGATGCACCTTTCCATCTCAATCCAGCTGATGTGGATCGTCAAGTCTCTTCCAGATAGTGCTTCAGGTTATGGAATACCTTTTCCCGCAACAGCCGCCCGGACTGCCTGGATTCACCGGCGATCCGGTTGGGGCAGATCACATTGGGCAGGGCGTAAATCGGGCCGTTGACCCCGCCTATGGCGTTGGCAGTATCCCCGATATAGAAATTCCCCGGCTGGTTCAGCCACTTCTCCAGGGCCTCCAACGGATAGGGCAGCGTAAAGGTGGTATTGATCAGCACCTTGCCGCTGCCCAGTCTGGCCAGCCCCTTCTCATCGATCAGGACAGTGTGTTTATGAAGATGAGTGGACACCACGTCGCAGCGCTCCAGCAGATCGGGCAGCGGCAGGTAGCCAATTCCTCTGGCCTCGGCCTCCGGCTTCCGGGTACGGCTGAAGTAGTAGACCTCCCCGTGGAAAAATTGCAGCGCCTCCGCCACCAGGCTGCCCACGTCGCCCAGGCCGATGATTCCGGCCCGAATACCCGCAAGCTCCATGGGCTCGGCCCGGAATTGCGGCCCACCAAAGCCGTGGAAGAGCCGCACCAGCTCACTGACGACAAACTCCGCCACCCCCTGGTCTCCGTAGCGGCGAATACCCGTCACCGTGATTCCCCTGGCGTTGGCCGCTCGGATATCCACATTGGCGCTCTCCGGAGTGTACAAGCTGCAGCACATTCCGATGTAGCGCAGGTTGGGGCAGCGTTCCAGCACCCAGGCGCTGATGCTGCTGGTATAGAAAACCAGCACCGCGTCCGCGTCGCCGATCCGGCGGAGCATCTCCTTCTGGCTGGACGGGCTGTCGTTGTAGCAGATCACCGTCTCCGCCACCTCGGAAAGCCGCTCTATGGCGCTTTGGTCAAAACGGACAGGCTCCACCGCCACCAGCTTGCGAAACTTGTTGGCCATGGTTCTCACCCCTGCTTTTTCAGGGTCAGAGCCTTGGTGTACAGGCGGATAAAGTCCTCCTTGGTGGTCATTCTGGCATTGTTGGGCCGGTCGCCGCCCTTCATGGCCTCGTCGGCCAGCTGGTCCAGAGACTGGAGGGTGACGCCCCAATGCTCCAGCGGCTGAATGGGCAGATCCTCCACCAGCCGGTAGACACACTCCACGCCCTTGCGCGCCCCGTCCAGTATCGACAGGCCGGACACGTCCTCTCCAAAGAAGGTGGCAATATCTGCGTACCGCTCCGGCCAGGCCCCCATATTGAACTCCATCACCACCGGCAGGCAGATGGCATTGCCCACGCCGTGGGGTACGTGATACATAGCCCCCAGCGGGTGGGCCATGCAGTGGGAGATCCCCAGACTGGCGGAGGTGAAGGCATATCCGGCCAGCATACTGCCCATCATCATGTCATAGCGGGCATCCCGGTCGATATCGCCCCGGAATACAGCCGGTCGGATGGCCTTGGCCAACAGCTTGATGGCCTGAATGGCCAGGGCGTCGGAGATGGGCTCCGTGCAGCGGGAGGTATAGGCCTCAATGGCGTGGGTCAGGGCGTCCATGCCGGTGGCGGCGGTGATGTGGGACGGCAGGGAGTAGGTCAGTTCGGGGTCGGCAATGACCAGCGCCGGCATGATTCCGGTGCCGCCGATGGGCATTTTCCACGCTTTCTGCCGGTCGGTAATGACCGCAAAGGGCGTGGTTTCGGTCCCCGTACCGGCAGCGGTGGGGATGGCCACCAGAGGCAGAGGCGCCTTGGAGAACTTGTCACAGCCCTGGTAATCCCGGATGCTGCCGCCGTTGGTGACCACAATGGCGGCGGCCTTGGCGGGATCGATGGAGCTGCCGCCGCCCACCCCTACCAGCAGGTCCGCGTCCTTTGCCAGGGCGGCAATGGCCTCCACCGTCTCCACGCTGGGATCGGCTTCACACTGGTCGTACAGCTGGTATGCCACGCCCGCCTGATCCAGGGAGTCCAGCACCTTCTGAACGATACCGGCCTTTACCAGGCCCTGGTCGCTTACCACTACCACCCGGGCAACGCCCAGCCCCTTCAGCTCCTGGCCGGTGCGGGCCACACAGCCGTTGCCGAAGATGATAGCGCCCGACGGCGCCCAGGCAAACACGGATTTTTTGTCTTTAAACACGCTGTAATCCAGCGGGATCTGTGCAACAGGTCGAAACATGGTTTTCCCTCCCTGATAAAATAGGTTTGGCCCAAAGATAGGCCAGCCCCGGAATCCCGGCTGATGGGACTCCGGGGCTGGCCTTTTCGGGGTAATCTGACTCAGGTGCGCTTAGGTCTCATCGATGGCCACCACGGCCTCGGTCACCTTGCCGCTCTTCTTGTCGGCGCTGCGGATCATAAAGTAGCGGATCACGCAGGCGGCGAAGACAACGGCGCCGGAATAGCCGCAGTAGGTCATGATGTAGTTGAGCAGAGTGGAGTAGGGCACGAACAGAGTCACGATATACACCGCCACCGCAAAGACACAGCAGGCGATCTTATACTTGGCGGACTTCTCATCCTTGAAGAAGGTGCTGATGGTGGACCACATCAGGGGGCAGATGGTGCTGTAGATGGCCAGCAGGATCACAATGGAGAGGATGATGCCCAGGCCGGGGAAGATGTGGTTGGCCAGGATCAGGTTGGGAATCTGGGCGTTGCCCGACTCCTGGATGTTGCCCAGGTGGGCATAGCCGATCATGATGGGCACCACAGAGTCCACCACCGCGCCGATAAAGACAATCAGCTTGAAGTTGCTCCACTTGTAGCCCCGCAGGTCGTGGGCCTGCCGGGCCACATAGGCCGAGCAAAGCAGCAGAGAGCAGCCGCCGAAGGAGAGGCCCGCCGTCAGAGGATGTCCACCGCCGGCCACAGGAACTGTGACCTCACCGCTGGCCAGCAGGGCGGCGCCCTGGGTGATGTAGGGGGCAAACATAAAGATGGAGACGATACCGATAAAGGTGATGATGGTAACGATCACAGGCCCAATCTTACCGATGACGTTGACGATGCCGTTCAGGCCGAACAGGGCCGTCACAATGGCCAGAACAGAGCCCAGGGCGGAGCCCACCGCGGTGGGGAGCCCGATCTGCTGCTCCAGGGTGGCGCCGAAGCCCGCAATCATAAAGACATAGGCGCAGAAGGTAAACAGCCAGGCAAAGATGACGAACAGCTTGCCGATATACTTGCCCACATAAAATTCAAATACGCCGGAGAGGCTGTCGATGCCCCGGGTCCGGCCGGCATATCCGTAAGCGGTATATCCGAAATAGAGCATGATGATATTTAATACGCCAGGGACAAAGCACCAAAGGCCGCTGGAGGTAAAATACTGTACCGTTTCTTGGCCACTGGCCCAGCCGGAGCCCACCAGGTAGGCAAGCAGTGCGCCGCTCAGCAGGATCACTTGACCAACCGACATTTTCTTAGTCCCCATAAATTCCGCTCCCTTTCCGTCTTAAATTTTATTGCAAAGGGGGGCGCAGAATCTGCGCCCCCCTAAGCGCCTATTACCCGCAGCAGCTGCCGTGCTCGGTCCGGCCGATGATATTCTCCTGTACGCGGGGGTCCAACTCCACGAAGAAGGCGGAGTAGCCGGCCACGCGCACCATCAGATGCTTGTAGTTCTCGGGGTGCTTCTGGGCGTCCCGCAGGGTGGCGGTGTCCACCACGTTGATTTGTACGTGCTGTCCACCTGCCTCGCAGTAACCTCTGACAAAGGTCTCCAGCATCTCCAGCCCCTTCTCGCCCTTGGCCACGGCAGGATCAAACTTATGGTTGACCAGCACGCCCTTGGGCACCATCAGGGTATCCATCTTGCCGATGGAATTGCCCACGGCGGTGGGGCCGTTGCGGTCCATGCCGTTGGAGGGAGAGGCATTGTTGGCCAGCGGCTCACCGTCCATGCGCCCGTCGGGGGTGGCGCCCACGCAGCGGCCCTGCCAGATATTGTAGGTCTGGTTGAGGAGGATCAGCTCGTACTGACCAAAGCGGGAGTCCTTATGGGCCTGGTTCTCCAAGGCGCAGAAGGTAACCACACGGCGGCAGTATTCGTCCACCAGATCCTCGTCGTTGCCGAAGTGTACCACCTTGTTCAGCAGCATCTGATGCACGTCCTCCCGGCCGGCATAGTTGCTGTCCAGAATCTTGGTCAGCTCCGCCAGAGTCATCAGCTTCTTCTGGAAGACCACCTGGTCAATGGCCGCCAGAGAGTCGGCGGCATTGGCCACGCCGCTGATAAAGGTACCGGTGGAGCTGTACCGGGCGCCGTCCTTCTGGAGAATGCGGCCCTTCTCAATGCACCCATCCACCATGCAGGAGGCAAAGACGGTGGGGCAGATCTGGGAGTGAAGGGCAGAGCAGATGCCGTAGGCCTTGAGGTGGTAGTCGATGATGTAGGCCAGCTGAATCTCGTAGGCCTTCATAAACTTCTCCATGGAGTCCATCTCCTCCATGGTGCCCGTGTTGGGGCCGAACTGGCGTCCGGTCTTGGGGTCCACGCCGTCGTGCATGGCCAGCTCCAGTACCTTCAGGATATTGATAAAGCCGGCCACAGGGCGGAAATCGGTCTTGCCGGGAACCTGGGCCTCCACGCAGCCCTCGATGGCGTAATCCCGGGCCTCCCGGATGTCGTTGCAGCCGTTGGCCAGCACCCGGGGGATGTTGATCTCGTCGTTGAAGAAGGCCGGCTGGCCCAGGCCCTTCTGGGTCAGCTTGAGAGCCCGGCGGAAGATGGCCTCGTCGATCTTCTTGTTAAAGCGGAAGGAGATGGCGGGCTGCGTGGTCTCCGCGCCGTCGGCCGCCTCCAGGAACAGATAGGTCAGCCGGTTGCAGGCGTCGTGGCCGTTGGAGTCGATGCCGCCGATGGTCACATTGGTCCACATGGGGAATCCGGCGTAGGCCTCCGCCTCAATGTGGTCCCGCAACTCAAAGATCTCGGTCCACTTGATGAGCATACACTGGATCATCTCAACGATATCGTCCTCGGTGGCAATGCCGTTTTCAATATCGTGGATGAAATAGGGATACATGAACTGGTCAAAGCGGCCGATGGAGTGATTGTGGCCTGCGTTCTCGATTTGGTAGATCAGGTGGATAAACCAGAAGAACTGCATGGCCTCATAGAAGGTTCTGGGGGGCAGCTCGGGCACCCGCTCGCAGGTCTCGGCGATGCGCAGCAGGTCGGCCTTGCGCTTCGGGTCGGTTTCGGTCTCCGCCATCTCCCGGGCCAGCTTCACATACCGGTGGGCAAATTCAATGGCGGCCTTCAGGGTGATAATCATGCCCTCCCAGGTGTCCTTCTGCTCCTGGGTGATGTAGTCATAGTGCTCGATGCCGTCCAGCTTCTCCTGGATCTCCTCGATCATCTTGGCGAAGCCCTTTTCAAAGATCACGCCGTACTCCGGCATATGGCTGGCGGTAGACACGATGCGGGAGCCGATGGTAATCAGGCCGTCCAGCGCCGCCTGCTTCTGCTCCTCGCTGAGATGACTGTCGATGACCTCGCGGAAGCCTCTGCCCCGCCACTGCTTGCAGATGTCGATCAGCTCCTGCTTGTCCTCCGGCTTGTCCCAGTAGAGGGTGTCGGTACTGCGGGTGTCAAAGGTGTCGATGTCCTCCAAAATCCAGTTGGAGCCCCACTCCGGGTAAGCGGGAACCGAGCGGTAGCGCTCACCGTGGTCGCCCACAAAAATGGACTGGGGGTTGATGAAGATGGTCATATTCTTCAGCAAGTACTCCAGCATATGGGCCTTACGGGCGATGGGAGACTCAATGGAGGGAATGCGGTAAAACTGGGTCACCAGTCTGGCCCGCTCCACCGAGATGGACGGATTGGTGTCACGGAGACGTTCTTTTAAGAATTCCACTCGCTCAGATGCCATGACAGATTCCTCCTTTGATAGCAGTTTATATTGACGGATCACCGGAGCGACCCAGGTATCCCGTGGGGATGCTCACTCATCATAGTCGTTGTTGAGGTTGTAGAAGCACTTCTTCCCTGCCGGCGCCAGGACCTCATTGGCCACATCCACCAGGTGGAACATATGCTCCGCCGTAGGCTCGGTCACATCCTCCAGCAGATAGGGCTTGCCCAGCAGCTTGTACTTGTTGACGCCCAGCTTGTGGTAGGCAAGCAGTTCGTATTTCTGTACCGATACCAGCGGCAGAATGAATTTGGCCGTGGCCTGAATGTTTTCCTCCGAGTCGTTAATGCCCGGTATAACCGGTGTGCGCACAATGATCTCATTGCCGTGGGCACTGATTCGCCGCAGGTTTTCCAGAATATGCTCATTTCTCTGGCCGGTCCATTTCAGATGCTGGTCGCTGTCCATATGTTTCAGGTCAAAGTAAATGAAGTCGATATAATCCAGGCAGGGGGCAAATTTGTCATAATCACCGCATCCACAGGTCTCGATGGCCACGTTGATGCCATACTCTCTGCACTTCTTGCAGATGGCCAGCAGAAACTGGGGCTGCATCAGCGCCTCCCCGCCGGTGAAGGTCACGCCGCCGCCGGAATGCTGAAAATAGAACCGGTCCTGATAAATCCGTTTGAACAGCTGATCCACCGTATACTCCTGGCCGTTCAGCTTCCGGGCCTCGGTGGGACACAGGTCCGCGCACAGCCCGCACCTGCCGCATTTGTCCCGCTCAAAAACAGGCGTATTGGGATCCTCCAGCCGGGAGGCGCCTGTCGGACAGTGCTGCATACAGGCATTGCAGGCGATGCAGTTCTGTGGATTCAGGGTGATCTCAGGCTCAAAGGAGATTCCCTCGGGGTTTGCACACCAGAGGCAGTGCAGCCCGCATCCTTTGAAAAAGACCGATGTGCGCATCCCGCGCCCATCGCGAATGGAGCACTTTTGAATATTGAATATCCTTCCGGTTTCCATAGGTACCCCTCTTTTCGCTCAAGCCACATTTCCTGCACGGCCGCCAAAGCGGCAGCACTTTGCTTGCTAACTATCTGACTCTAAACATTTCTTTTTGCTGTTTTTTAAAGAACTATTTGACACCTTTTTATTTTTATACTATTATTAAATATAGAAGCGCATTAACAATCATCTTAATAATAAAGAATTAAAACCTTTGTTTCTTTATCACAAATAATAGCATATAATTCCCTGAAAATCTAACGAACATTTCCGATGGGTGCCATCGAATATTGTCATACTATTGCAATATGATTGATCGGAGGTGCATACGCATGGAAACCGATAAATATAAGGTGTTTTTGAAAGTTGTGGAGTGTCAGAGCTTTTCCCGTGCGGCGGCAGAGCTGGGTTATACACAATCGGCCGTCTCCCATTGCATCTACAGTCTGGAAAGCGCCCTCGGTTTTCGGCTTCTGACGCGGGAGGGCCGAAAAACCCAGCTGACCTGCGCCGGTCAGGAGGCCATGCCCTTTATCATGAAGATCGTAAACAGCCAGACCACGCTGGATCAGTGGGCCTCCTTCTATCTGGGCGTGGGGGCCGGCAAACTGTGCATTGCCTCCATTCCAAGCCTGGCCATCCACACCTTTCCGGACATGGTCAAACGGTTCAACGACCACTATCCCAATATCCAGATTCAGCTGCTCCACGGAAACTACAGCGATGTGGAGCGTCTGCTGGCCAACGGAACTGTGGAGTTCGGTTTCCTTTCGGTCTCCACCCAGACTCCCTTCCCCTACGTGGCGCTCTATCGGGAAAAGCTGGCGGCCATCCTCCCCCCGGCCCATCCGCTGGCGGAGCGGGAACAGCTATCTTTGAAGGATCTGGAGCAGGAGGACTTTATTATGCCAGGGGAAGGCCCCAGGCATCAGGTGGGGGAGCTCATCAAAAAATATAACCTGGATCTGAACGTCAAGTATTCCATCAGCGACGATGATATCACCATCTCCATGGTATCCCGGGGGCTGGGGGTCACCATCCTGCCGGAGATGTCCTATCGGGATTACCTGAACTTTCAGTTTGAAGTCCGGGACCTGGTCGAGGCCCCCTTCCGGGATGTGGGGATCGCCTACACCGCCTGGGACAATATCTCGCCCATTGGAAAAGCATTTATCAAATTGGCGAAGGAGTCCTTCGAGCCTCTCGCCACCTGAGTCTTCCACCAGACATCAGTCCCTGTTTCACAAAAAAAGAACCGCGCAGAATTCGTAGGAATTCTGCGCGGTCTTTTGTCTCAACCGGCTACTTTTTTCTGCTTCCCATAAACAGGGAAGCAAACAGCGAAACCAGCGGCACGGTCAGGATGATGCCCACGGAGCCGGCCACGCTCTGGATCAGCTCAATGGCCATGGTGTCGCTGTTGATAATCTGGATCAAGGGATAGTTGTAGACCTGCAACAGGAGCAGCATATTGAAGGACGCGCCCGCAAAGGCCAGAATCAGAGTGTTGGCCATGGTCCCCATGGCGTCTCTGCCGATATTCATCCCAGAGCGGAACAGGCGGCCCGAGGTGATATTGGGGTCCACGACCCGCAGCTCATGGCAGGCGGAGGAGATGGACATAGCCACGTCCATCACCGCCCCCAGCGCGGCGATGAGGATACCGCTGATCAGCAGCCCCCGGATCTGCAGAGGACTGTCATAGGCCCGCAGTACCAGTTCCTCGGCCTCCGACATATTGAATCCGCCGATGGGGGTGAGTTGACCTACAATCCAGGCGAACAACCCGGCCGACGCCACACCGCATACGCACCCCAGTCCGGCGCACAGGGTCTTGCGGGAAAACCCGGTGAGCATCAGAAGAGAGGCCGCCGCCGTCAGGGCCGCAATCAATACCGCCGATGGGATGGAGGGCGCCCCTTTCAGCACCATGGGAATAAGCAGATACCAGATTCCCGCCAGGGTATAGGCAAGCCCCAGCAGAGCCATGATCCCCTTTTTGCCGCCGATAACCACCAGCAGCAGTGCGAAGACCACCAGCATCCCCACCAGGACAATGCCCCGGTCATAGTTGGGGACGGAGACCACATAGGGATTTCCGCTGTCATCCACATCCAGCCGCACGATGACCCGGGTACCCAGGGAGCAGTCCACGTTGGCATAGGCGGTGAGGTAATTGACCGCCTCCAGAACGGCCCCCTTGTAAGGCCCGCTGAGAATCTCCACCTCCAGGTACTGGGTGCCCAGCCGCAAGCCCTCGCTCCACGCTTCCGGCTGGGCATCGTCAGCCAGCACATCGGTGACGCGGGCGGAGGCAAAGTTTCGTTTCTGGGCGGCGGTCAGTTCGCTGTCCTCCGGGCGGAGCAGTACGGCCCCCAGCACCAGGATGAGCAGCAGGCAAAGTCCTACCGCCGCTCCCACGATGCGCTCCCTGGTGGGGGGCCACAGAGGCTGTTTTACCAGCGGAGCAGGCCGGCCCCGTTTCTTTCCTCCCATAGCGTTCTCCTCTCAAAGATAAGGCGGGGCGCCGCCCACCGAGGCAGGCGGCGCCCTGTGGAATGTGCAAGATGGATCAGCTCAGTTCCATCATCCGGTTGAGCATGGAACTCAGCTCGGCCCGGCAGGCCTGGGCCGCGGGGGCCAGGGTCTGGCTGGAGCGGCCCTGAATCAGGCCCATGCCCACAGCCCATGTCATGGCTTCCACCGCATAGTCGCCGATCTGGCCGGCGTCGGAGAAGCCGGACAGGTCGCCGGTCTTGTTCTCACCCTTCTGGTACTGCCAGTAGCGATAGAACATCACTGCCACCTGTTCCCGGGTCACGGCGTCGTCGGGTCCGAAGAGGCCGGAGTCATAGCCGGTCACGATCCCGCAGTCGGCCGCCCAGGCCACAGCCTCATCATACCAGCTGTCCTCGGTCACATCGGGGAAGCTGGCGGAGCCGTCAAACTTCTCATCGGAGAGCCGGTAGAGGATGGTGGCCACCATAGCCCGGTTCACCACCATACTGGGGCCGAACTTGGTGCTGGACACGCCCTCCATCAGGCCGGACTTGATGACATCCACCACGTCGCCGTAGTACCAGGCGTTCTTGTCCAGGTCGGTGAACTTGTCAGGATTGGGGGTAGCAGGGTCCTTGCTGCTGCCGCCGCCACCGCCGGAGGGCGGCACATAAGCGGGCGGGATATCCACAACCTCGGCACCGCAGATGATGTCAGCCCGGTCCCGAATGCGAATACGGGGGAAGGAGCCCTCGGGGGCATTGAAGGTGTTGTCATAGGAGGCCAAACCGGTCACGGTGATCTCGTGGCCCACAGCCAGGTTCTCGATGGTCTTGCCGCTGGTAATGTAGCCGTCGATGAACACCCGGGCGTCGTAGCCGCTCTCATCCCGGACGATGATGGTCTGCACCAAGCCCTCGGCCTCGGCGAAGCTGACCACCACGCCCTGGATCTTCACCAGGCTGCCCAGATAGGTGGACTGGGCTGCCTCCTTGGTGGTGATGAGCTTGGGCTCCACGGTACCTTCGCCGATCTTCTCAATGGAAGTGACGGCGATCTGCCGCTCGCCCTGGTAGGAGGAGGTAGTGCCGGTGATGCGGACCTTGTCGCCGACCTTGTAGTTGCCGGCCACGGGGAAGGCGTTGATACCGGCGGTGCCGTCCTGAACATAGATGCAGTCGAAGAAGGCGGTATCCTTGTCGTAACCGGAGGCGTTGGAGGTGACCACACCTTCGATGACATATTTGATGCCCTCCTGCTTCTGGGCTTGCACGTCGGCGATATCAGTGATGGTCAGAGGATTGAGATAGGCCACCAGGTTCTCGCAGATGTTGTAGTTGGAATAGTTCTTCTCGGCACCGGAGTCACCGATCTGAGCCTGGACCTCGAAGTTGGACATGAAGGCCGCGCCGGAGACGATGATGAGGCCCTTGTTATCGCCCAGGTCCTCGGTGGCCAACACCATCAGGCGTTCGTCGCCCTCAGCCACGGCATACTTGGGCATGGCGTCGCCGCCCAGGCCGTCGTTATCGCTGTCCTTGGAATAGGTGGTGGCGTGACCATAGACCACAGGGGAGACGGTGTCGGGCAGGGTGCTGGTGGGATTGCCCTCAGCGTCCACCACATAGATCGAGGCGCCGCCGTACTGGCTGAAGAGCTGAGAGTACAGGTTGTTGTTGGGATTCTCGGGGTCAAACTCCACGCCTTCCATCAGGAAGTGGTCCAGATTGTAGGTGGACAGGTACAGACGCTGGGTCTGGCCGCCGTTGAGGCTGTCGTCGTTGGTGGCGTCGTCGCCGATGCGCAGGGAGGAACCCAGAGCAGCCAGCACCTTGTTCTGCTGGGCGGCCATGTGGTCGGCAGCATCAAAGGCGGCATAGCTCTCGTAGTAGTCCGACCAGCCGGCCAGGACCAGCGCGCCACCGGCGGCGTTGAAGGCCTTCAGGGCCTCGATCTCCGCATCGGAGTAGCAGACATAGGGGTCGCGCAGGGCGTCGCCGTCCCGGCGGGAGGGCGCAGTGAGAATGATGGCCTTGTACTTGCCGCTGGCGTTCTCACAGGCTGCGATCAGGTCCTCGCTGGTGTTCAGCTGCACCGTGCGCACCGAGTAGCCGGCGGCCAGGTTGCCGAAGTTGCCCATGGAGTCCTTGTAGTTGCCCGCCACATACTCGTTGAGGTGGGAGGCGTCGATGCCGATATACACCAGCTGGCTGGCATCCAGAATATCCAGAGAGATATCCTTGGAGTAGGTGTACTCAATGCCGTCCTCCACCAGGACCACGGTAACGGTAATGGTCATCACCCGGGCCATATCGGGAATATAGCTCCAATCCACGGTCAGGGTGCCGGAGGCGGGGAGCTCATAACCCGTGGTATCTGTGCCCAGAGTCTCGCTGCCGCTGGTGTAGGTGATGGACTTGACGGTGGCGGGATTGGATTCGCTGTTGAACAGGGTGGTGTTCAGCTTCAGCTCCTCACCGGTGACGGGGGTAGCGGTGCCGCATTCCACAGCGGAAATGCCCAGCTTCACCACGTCGCCCACCCACACGGGAGCGGTCACAGCCAGGTCGCCGTCGCCCTGGGTAACACGGATGAAGTAGTAGCTGTAGCTGGCGGGGATGGAGCACTCCAACTCACCGGAGGCCAGCTCAGTGGGATTGTCCCAGGTGTAGGCCACGGCGCCGGAGTTGACCACGACTTCCACCTTGGAGATGGAATCGGAGGCGTCGGGATCGTACACGCTGACGTTGATAGCCACATCCTCGGGGACATCGGAGATGATGGAACCCAGCATCTGGCCATTGAGGGTGTAGTTGATCTCCAGATTCTTGTCCTCGGTGGCATAGACCCGGTAGTTCCGGATGGCCTCGTAAATGCCCTCCTGGGAGAAGTCGTCGGTGAGAACCACGTCCCGGGCGTCGTTGGCGTTGCCCCACTTGCCCTTGTGGTTGTCCTGGTTGTTGGTGGGAGCCAGGTGCCAGCCCTTGTCCAGGGCCATGATGTACTGCTCATAGCTGGGGTAGTAGCCGCCGGCGCCGATGGCGCCCTCACCGTTGCCCACCTCCACCAGGTACATCCGGGTATCAATGATGGGGTCATAGTACCCAAAGTCGCTGAAGTTGCCGAAGGTGGTGCCGGGGTGGTTGAACTGGCTGATGGAGTCCGCCAGATTCTCGTTACTCAGCAGAGCATAGTAGGCCTTCATACCCGCGTCGGCAGTCTTGTTGTTCAGCGTGGTGTTGTTGCGGGAGACGATACCGGGGGTGTTGAAGGTGTTGATGTGGCCGGGGCCGCCGGACCAGGTCATCTCAAAGCCTGCCAGAGCCACCAGCTTGCCGGCGTGCTCGGCATTGAAGCTGTCGATGGTTCCGGTATAGGTGTTCCACTTCTCCGCGCTGGCCGCCGTCATCTGGCTGGCATCATAGAGAGCCGCCTCAGGGTTGGCCGCGCCGGAGGCATCAAAGTAGTTGGAGTGGTCGGTGAAGGCCACAAAGTCCACGTTGGCGCTCTCAGGCAGGCCGGCCACATAGTCCAGGCCCTCCTGGAGGGTGCCCGCGCCGTCGGAGTACTCGGCGGTGTGGGAGTGGAGCTGGCCGAAGTAGAGCTGGTACTGGGCCGTGCCGATGGTGAAGGTCCAGGTGCGGGAGACAGACTTGCTGTCGGCCCGGGTGACGGTGGCGGTGACGGTAATCTTGCCGTCCGTCATGGCCTCGGTGGGAGTATAGGAGGCCTTGCCGTCGGCCACAACGGGGGTGATCTCCTGGTCGCCCACCTTCAGAGTAATGGTGGGGTCCTCCCCGGCGTTGCCGAAGGTGAAGCCGATCTCAGGCTGCTTGTCATCGCCGGTCTGGGCATTGGCGGCGGGGAACACCTCCAGAATGTAGGGCTCGTCCTTGACAGCAAGGGTAGCGGTGCCGGTAAAGGCCACGTCCTTGTTGTCCGTTCCGTCAATGGTGATCGCCAGATCGCCGGCGGCCATGGCAGAGCCGGGAATGGTGAAGGAATAGGCGCCGTCGTCATTGGTCAGCTGGGCAGCGGTATCGCCGTACTTGGCGGAGATTTCCTTAACGCCAAAGACGGAATCCACGGTAAAGCTGACGGAGTACTCCTGACCCACATAAGCGTCGGGCAGGGTGCCGAAGGTGACCGCAGGCACGTTGACCACGCCATCGGTGACGGTGACGCCCTCAGCCACAGGGTAGAAGTGGAAGGTGTAGATATCCTTATCGCTGTCATTGTACAGGCTGTAGGTCTTGTAGGACCCGGCATAGTACTCCAGGTACTGGGAGTACTTGCCGTTGAATTTGGCGGTACGGCTCTCCAGGTTAAAGCCGCCGTTGAAGGAGGTCAGCTTCCAGTCAGCGTCCTCGGTAGCCTCGGCAGCGTAGAAAGCGTTGTTGCCGGTGCCGTTGGAGCAGAGATAGCCGTCAGAAGTCTTGAAGCGGAACCACTCGCCGTTGACCTCCACGGTAAAGACCCGGGCGCCGTTGGCGGGGGTGGCCACACCGTCGGCCACGGTGGCCTCGGCGTTGTTGATGGAGGGACTGGTCTCGTTGCCGTCAGAACCGGCCAGAACGCCCTTGGCCCCCTCGTTGTAGAGCACCACCTGAGCGCCGTCCTCAGGCACCTCGCCGCTGGGGGGCTCGGGGAGATCGGTGACCTCATAGAAGGCCAGGGCAAACATACCCTCGCTGCCGGCGGAAATTTTGCCGTAGGAACTCCAGTTGTTTTTCTCGGCGTACCACTCCATATAGGCGCCGCGGACGGTGTTCTTGATGTAGTAGAGGCCGTTGCCCGCGTCCTCCAGCACCCATTTGTCGTTCTTCTCGCCCAGGGGCATACTGGAGAAAGAATCACCCATACCGATGTTCTGGCCGTCGTAGGAGAAGGACCAGGTGCCGTCTCCGTTGTCGGCCACGGTCCACACGTCGGCGGCGGTGAAGCCGGACAGGGTGCCATCCTCCAGGGCCACGTCGGCGCCGTTGTTGTAGAAGCCATTATAGGTACCGGACAGGGCCTTGTTGTAGGCAGGGGCGTAAATGACCACCTGTTCCCCGTCATAGATGGGACCGGTGGAGGCGCCGGCAGCCTGGATCTCGTCGGCGCTGGTGTTGCGCAGCTGGAGGGTGGTATTGTACACACTTACCGCGGCGGTGATGGTGATGGTGTCGCCAACGGCCACAGTCCAAGTGTCGTCCTCATTCTTATCCACCACAGCCTTATAGAGCTGAATGGTATTGCCGCTGCTGTCCTGCACGGTGATGTTGGGATTGGAGTAAGCACCGTTGTTGTCGTACACCTCCGTGACTTCCACATTGCGGAGTGTCACATAGGTGCAGATGTCAGCAGCAGTCAGTTCCCCGATGGTCTTGACCGTGGGGGCCAGGGTCAGCCCGGAGGACTTGATATAGGTGGAGCTGTCCAACTGGGGCAGGCCATTGAACGTGGCACGCTTGCCAGTTCCGATGACGGTGTCGCCCAGAGCGATGTCGTCAAAATTATCGCTCATGCGGACGCAGATACCGCCGGTGCTGTCCTGAAGGTAGACGTTCTTACCATCGAGGAGAGTAACCACGCCTTTGACCGTCAGGTTCTCGGTGCCGTCGGCGGCAGCCAGCGCCTCGGCGATGGAGATGGTTGCAGGCTCAGGCTCACTGGGCTGCCCAGCCACGATCTCATCGGCGCTGGTGTTGCGCAGCTGGAAGGTGTCGTTGTATACACTTACCGCAGCGGTGATGGTGATGACATCGTTAACGGCTATAGCGGTCTTGTCCACCACGGCTTTGTAGAGTTGGATGGTATTTCCTGCGGCGTCCTCTACCGCGATGTTGGGATTGGTATACTGACCGTTATTGTCGAAAATCTCCGTAACTGTCACATTTTCAATGGTCACATAGGTGCAGATATCAGCGGCGGTCAGTTCCCCGATGGTCTTGACCGTGGGGGTCAGGGTCAGCCCGGAGGACTTGATATAGGTGGAGCTGTCCAACTGGGGCAGGCCACTGAACGTGGCACGCTTGCCGGTTCCGATGACGGTATCGCCCAGAGCAATGTCGTCAAAATTGTTGCTCATGCGGACGCAGATACCGCCGGTACTGTCCTGGAGATAGACGTTCTTACCATCGATGAGGGTAACCACGCCCTTGACTGTCAGGTTCTCGGTACCGTCGGCGGCGGCCAGGGCATCGGAGATAGAGATAACGGTCGGATCATCGGGACCCGGTCCAGGATCAGGTGTGCCGGTGCCCTCCACATACTGATAGAGGGTAAAATCACAGGGATAGCTATTAGGTTGTTTTTCAATGGTAGCATCTTTATATGCTCTAAACTTATTCTGACTGCTCTTATTACTAGCTAAGGTAACATCATTGCCTTCCATACCGTGGAATCGGAAGGTCCCATTTTCATTGATAGTAATCGGCCAGACATAGCTTCCAGCCAAAATGCCATTATCGTTCTCTTTAGGTGCCACCTGGGTCCCGTTGGCGTCAGTGAGGGTAACGCCGCTGTCGGTTACAGCAATCTCCCACACCAAGTTGGCGTCAGGATCGGTGAGACTGCCGCCTTCCTTTGTGACCTGTGTGGCGGTGAGCCAGGTGCCGTCCAGCGCACCCACGGCATAGCCGGAATTGACTACCATAACATACTGTCCGGTGGTCAGTTCTTCCTGTGTCGTGATTTTCGTAAAGGTTCCTGTCTCACCGGCGGCAAAAACCGCGGTGGGCAGCAGGGATAAGAGCATGGCAATGGTCAATAGCGCGGATAGCAGGGGTTTTAACTTGCGTCTCATACCACGATCATCCATCCTTCCTCACACGAGGCTGCGCATCAGCGCAGCCGCTTCTTCTTCCATCTGTGCCCTGCCCTATCACCTCCGCATCGCAGATTTGGCCAAAAAAACCGGACAGAGCGTCCGGCTTTTCCTTCTGTTCTCCGGCCTCTTCCTGCCTTTCTTCCGCTCAGGCTGCCCGGTTGGCCGCCTGGTTCATTGCAGCTAAACTGCCGCTTACTGCACAATGTTATTTTAACAAAACATTCTTTTGTACACAAGCATTTTTCGGTAATATTGCATTGTATAATAGATGCTTTTGAAAAATTTTTGTGTAATATATGTAATGCTCCGCTTTTCTCGTCCATTTTCTGGATGTTTTTGTATTTTAGTCTATTTTTTATTAGACAGTGCTGCCTTAACCAGGCCCGATCATGAGCCGCAACCAATGGTTGCGCAATTGCCAGCCCCTGTAGGTAGACCCGCAACCGCTTTTTTTGCTATGCTTAAGGCACAAGGAAAGGAGGCCGTCAAATGAAGCTGTCGGAAAAAATCTGCTATTGCAGAAAAAAGGAAGGCCTGTCCCAGGAGGCTCTGGCCGAGCAGATCGGCGTCTCCCGCCAGGCGGTGAGCAAATGGGAAACCGGAGAGGCCACCCCTGAGGTGGGCAAGCTGTCCCTGCTGGCCCAGGCACTCCACGTCTCGGTAGACTGGCTGCTCTCCGAGGATGAGCCGGAAGCGGAGCCCCAGCCCCGGCACAGCGACCCGCCTCCATCCACCTGGGCCGATCAAATTCCCGGCCTCATCGGCACTCTGGCCCGCCAGTACGGCTGGCTGGCCGGGATCTATCTGGCAATCGTGGGGGCCGGCTTTACTCTGGTGGGCGCTCTGGCCAGGGCCTCCACCGCCCGGATGTTCTCCATGATAGGCGGATTCTGGCCGGAAGGCTCCCTCGTTGCCAGCAATCCGGTGGCGCTGTTCGGCACCGTGATTCTGGTCATCGGCATTATCCTGATCGCGGCTGGTATCCTCCTGGCCATTTTTCTCAAGCGGCGCTCCAAAAAATAGTGCGTCCCGCAAAGAAGCAAGCGGCGCTGCCCGTTGGCAGCGCCGCTTCTGTTACAGGTCGTACAGCTGTGCAAAACTATGTTTGAGGATTGGATAGAGGCGGGTATACAGCCGGTAAAAGGGCTCATACCGGGCGCTGTCCGTCCTGTTGGGGGCGCAGGACTGATCGGGGCGTACGATGGCGTCGCAGGCGGTGGGCACGTCGGAGTATACGCCGGCGCATACCCCGGCCAGGATGGCAGCGCCCAGAGCCGGTCCCTCCTGGGCCGCCCAAGCGGTCTGAACGGTGCAGCCCAGCACGTCGGCGAGCATCTGCCGCCAGAAGGGGGAGCGTCCGCCGCCGCCGCAGGCCATGATGTGGTCGGGAGCCACCCCCATCTCCCGTAAAATGTCCAGGCACTGGCGCTGGGAGTAGGACACCCCCTCCAGCACCGCCCGGATCAGATCCTCCCGGCTGTGTATGGCCGACAGACCGATGAAGGCCCCTCTGGCCTTCTCATCCAGCAGCGGGGACCGCTCCCCCATCAGGTAGGGCAAATAGATCAGCCGGTTGGCCCCGATGGGGGACCGGGCCGCCTCCCGGGTCATAATGTCGTAGGGGTCCACCCCCTCCGCCTCCGCCTGCCGCCGCTCTTCGGCGCAGAACTGGTTGCGGAACCACTGGAGGGAGAGACCTGCGGCCAGGGTACAGCTCATCACCGTCCAGGCCCCGGGCACGGCGGCACAGAAGGTATGGACCCGCCCGCCGGGGTCAATGCTCACCTGATCGGCGTGGGCAAACACCACGCCGGAGGTGCCCAGGGTCACAAAGGCCCGGCCGGCGCGCACCACGCCGGTGCCCACGGCGGCGGCGGCGTTGTCCCCCGCGCCCCCCGCCACCGGCGTGCCGGGGGCCAGGCCGGTGGCGGAGGCTGCCGCCGCCGTCACCGTGCCGGTGAGGTCGGTGGATTCATACAGTTTGCCCAGCAGGGCCGGGTCGATGTCCAGCTTGTCCAGCACCTCCCGGCTCCAGCAGCGGTGGGCCACATCCAGCAAGTTCATGCCCGAGGCGTCGGACACCTCAGTGGCAAACTCTCCCGTCAGCCTGTAGCGCAGGTAGTCCTTGGGCAGCAGGATACGGCGGCACTTGGCGTACAGCTCCGGCTCATGGCGGCGCACCCACAGGATCTTGCCGGCGGTGAAGCCGGTGAGGGCCGGATTGGCGGTGAGCTGGATCAGCCGCTGCTTGCCCACCAATTCCGTGATCTCCTCGCACTCCCGGCCGGTGCGGCCGTCGCACCACAGGATGGAGGGCCGGAGCACCCGCCCCTCCCCGTCCAGCATCACCAGGCCGTGCATCTGCCCGGACAGGCCCACGCCCTTGACCTCACCAGGGGAGACGCCGCTCTCATCCAGCACCCCCCGGATGGTCTCACGGGCCGCCTGCCACCATGCCTCCGGGTCCTGCTCTGCCCAGCCGTTCCGGGGCTGGCTCAGGGGGTAGGGGCTGGTGCAGGAGGCCACGGTGTGGCCCATCTCGTCAAACAGGGCGGTCTTGGTGCCGGAGGTGCCCAGGTCCACGCCCATCAGATATGCCATAGCCCTTCTCCTTTCCGATTGAAAAGGGGCGCGCCTTCGGCGCGCCCCTCCGCGCACAACTTTGTTCAGCGGAACAGTATGTTGTTGACGATGGTCTCCAGATACTCCTGCCGGCCGCTGGGCACGTCGATCTTCTCCAGACCCATGGCGTAGTCGGACAGGGACTCCATGGTGGCGGTGCCGTCCACGATGGTCTTGCCCACGCCGCTGCGGTAGCTGGCGTACCGCTCCTCCACAAACTGGTCCAGACGGCCGTCGGCCTGGAGGGCCAGGGCCTTCCGCAGGCCCAGGGCAAAGGTGTCCATGCCGGCGATGTAGGCCAGCAGGATGTCCTCCAGGGTGTTGGAGGGACGGCGGGTCTTGGCGTCGAAGTTGAGGCCGCCGTTGGTAAAGCCGCCCGCCCTGAGCACCTCCATCATGCAGTAGGTGGTGTTGTACACATCGGTGGGGAACTGGTCGGTGTCCCACCCCAGGAACAGGTCCCCCTGGTTGGCGTCGATGGAACCGAAGGAGTCGTTGACGATGGCGGTGCGCAGCTCGTGCTGGAAGGTGTGGCCCGCCAGAGTGGCATGGTTGGCCTCGATGTTCATCTTGAAGTCGCCGGTGAGGCCGTACTTCCGCAGGAAGTTCATGCAGGTGGCCACATCGAAGTCATACTGGTGCTTGGTGGGCTCCTTAGGCTTGGGCTCGATGTAGAAGTCCCCCTTGAAACCGTGGGAGCGGCCATAGTCCCGGGCCATGGCCAGGAAGCGGGCCAGATTGTCCAGTTCCAGCCCCATGTCGGTGTTCAGCAGGGTCTCATAGCCCTCCCGGCCGCCCCAGAACACATAGCCGGTGGCCCCCAGCTCGATGGCGGCGTCGATACAGGCCTTCACCTTGGCGGCGGCCACGGCGTACACGTCGGCGCAGCAGGAGGTGGCGGCGCCCGCCATGAATTTCTTGTCGCCGAAGTTGTTGGCGGTGACCCACAGGCACTTTTTGTGGTGCTTCTCCTGGAGCTGTTTCAGGTAGGCCACCATGACCTTGAGGTTTTCAATGCTCTCCTTGACGGTGGCGCCCTCGGGGGCCACATCCACATCATGGAAGCAGTAGTAGTCCAGGTCCAGCTTATCCATCAGGCCGAAGGCAAAGTCGGCCTTGGCCCGGAACTTGGCCATGGGGTCGCTCTGGCCAAAGCTCTTGTCTATGGTGCCGCTGCCGAACATATCCACACCCTCGGCGCAGATGGTGTGCCAGTAGCTCATGGCGAATTTCAGGTGCTCCCGCATGGGCTTGCCCGCCAGCACCTCGTCCGGATTGTAATATTTGAAGGCAAAGGGCTCGTTGCTGTCCGGCCCCTCATAGACAATTTTGTCGATTTCCTCATAGGTTTTCATAGCGATACCCTCCCTTTACATTTACATTATACTGTGCGCGCCTTGCGCAGCTTCTGAGTGATGGTGGGCAGCATCTGCACGGCAATGGCCAGCAGCAGGATGGCGCCCTTGATGGTGTCGTTAATCAGCGGGTTGAGACCCAGGGCGGTGATAATCTTGTCGATGATGGTGAAGGACATGGAGCCGAACACCACGCCCAGGATGCGGCCTCTGCCGCCCGACATACTGATGCCGCCGATGACCACGCCGGCGATGGAATAGAGCTCATAGTTCTTGCCGCTGGTGGCCGGGTCCACAGAACCCACGTTGGCCACATAGAGGAAGGAGGCGATGCCCATCAGCACACCGGCAATGACAAAGACCAGCACCCGGGTCATACTGACGTTGATGCCGGAGAGCTGGGCGGCCCGCTCGTTGCTGCCCAGGGCGTACACCCGCTTGCCGAACTTGGTGCTGGTGGACAGGTAGGTCATGACCGCCACTACCCCGATGAGGATGAGCACCAGGATGGGGATCTGGAACACCGACTGGTTGCCGATAACCCACAGGGGCTGCCACTGGGACAGGCCGGCGTCCAGCTGGTAGATGGTCCAGTTGTTGCTGTTCATCACGGTCTGGGCGATGGAGCGGTACATCAGCATGGTGGCCAGGGTGACGATGAAGGCGGGCATTTTCACAAGGCCGATGAGTACGCCGTTGATGAGCCCCAGCACCACACCCAGGAAGATGGCAAACAGGAGGGAAAGGGCGATGTTGTTGGTGTTGTTGAACACCATGACGGTAAGCCCGCCCACCAGGGCCAGCTGGGAGCCCACCGACAGGTCGATATCGCCCGTGAGGATAATGAGGCCCATGCCCAGGGCGATGATGCCGATGACCGTGGAGTGGCGGGGGATGTTCATCAGCGTGGTCATGGTGGTGGCGCCGTGATTGATGATGAGAAACACCACCAGAATGGCCAGGAAGATCAGGATAAAATTATATTTGTGCCAGACGCTCTTGACCAGAGACGCCCCTTTGTTCTTCTCTTTCATGGTCTTACACCTCTTGTCCCTGCTCCGCGCGGATGGCGGAGGCGTTGGTAGCCAGGAGCATGACCCGCTCCTCGGTGATCTCGCTGCGCTCCAGCACAGCCTGCACGCCGCCGTGGTAGAACACCACGCAGCGGTCGGCCACCTTCTGAATCTCCGGGATCTCCAGGGTATTGACGATGATGGTCTTGCCGGCCTTGGCCAGCTCCTGGATCAGCTTGTAGATCTCAGTCTTGGCCCCCACGTCGATGCCCTGGGTGGGATTGTCCAGCAGCAGGATCTCCGCCTCGGTATTGAGCCACCGGGCCAGGATGACCTTCTGCTGGTTGCCGCCGGAGAGGCTGACGATCAGGTCCTCATGGCTCTCCGACTTGATGTTGAGCATCTGCTTCAGCCTGTTGTACTTGGCCACCTCCCGCTTCACATGGATATGGGGATGGCGACCGCTGAGGGTGTGCTCGGCACAGTATGTATTCTCTAGAAGCGTCATATCAGGGATGACGGAGTTTTCCTTCCGATTGGCGGCCAGCATGGCGATCTTGTCCTTCATGGCCTTGTGGATGGTGCCCGAGGCCACCGGTTTGCCCCACACCTTCAGCCTGCCGGCGGTGAAGGGGAGCACCCCAAAGATGGCCTGCATCAACTCGCTGGTGCCGGCCCCCTTCAGGCCGGTGAAGCCCAGCACCTCACCCCGGTGGACGGAGAGGGTCACGTCGTGGAAGCCCTTTCCGGTCAGGCCCTCCAGCTCCAGGATGGGGTTGCCCAGCTTGCGGGCCTCATAGACCTCCTGATTGACATACCCCTCACCCACCATCTGCCGGGTCACTTCCTCCGGCGTAATGTCGGCGATGCGGCCGGAGGAGATAAAGGAGCCGTTGCGCAGGATGGTATAGCGGTCGGCAATCTCAAAGATCTCCGGCATCTTGTGGGAGATGAAGATAAAGGACTTCCCCTCCCCCTTCAGCCGGCGCACGATGCCGAAGAGGTGCTCGATCTCCTCGGTGTTCAGGGCCGTGGTGGGCTCGTCCAGGATAAACAGCTTGGCCTCGGCGTGGAGGGCCTTGGCAATCTCCAGCAGCTGCTTGCGGCTGGTATCCAGATTGCCCACCGTCTCGGTGGGGTTGATGTCCACACCCAGCCGGTTGAACAGCTCCTGGGAGAGCCGGATCATTTCTTTCTTGTTCAGGTGGCGGAATTTGCCCAAAATCTCCTTGTTCAAAAACAGGTTTTCATAGACGGTCAGGTCGTTGATGACGTTCAGCTCCTGGTGGACAAAGGCGATTCCCGCCTCGTCCGCCGATTTGACTGTGATGGAATCCATCTGCTTCCCGCAGAACTCCACGGTGCCTCCGTCCCGCTGGTGGACGCCGCCCAGGATGTTCATCAGCGTGGACTTACCGGCGCCGTTTTCGCCCAGCAGCGCGTGTACCTCGCCCTCCTCCACGTCGAAGCTGACCTTGTCCAGCACGGTGACGCCGAAGAAGCGTTTGGTAATATCGGTCATCTGTAATAGTTTCATGGTCAGGCACCCTCTTTAAGGAACGGCGGTCCCCATGGGCGGCACAGCGCCCGCGGGGACCGCCGCTCGGTCTCTGTTTAGAAGCCCTCGTAATCGGCCACGTTGGTGGCGTCCACTACGTCGACGGTGATGGTATGATCCTTCTCCACGGTCTCACCGTTGAGATGGCTAATCATGTCATCCACGGCGTTCTGGATCATCTTGGGGGGATAGGTGACGGAGAACAGGTCGAAGTTGGCCACAATGTCGGGATAGGCGGTGTTGGCGTGAGTGCCGGACAGGACCTCATACATCTCGCCCAGGCCGGAGGAGGCGCCGATGGACTTGATGGACTCCAGGAAGGCGTCCTTCTTGGCCTGCTCAATCTCGGTGCCGCTCAGGGCCTCCAGAATGCCCATGCCGATCTCATCGTCGTGGGTGAAGATGTAGTGGTACTCGCCCAGTTCCTCCACGGTCTTGCTGTTGATCCAGTCGATGAACAGCTGCTTGCCGGTGGAACGGCTCCAGCCGGTGGCGGCGGAGTACTCGATGGTGGCCAGCTGCTCCTCGGTCCAGCCGTTGGCGGCCAGGGTCTCGGTGAAGCCCTTGTTGCGCATCTCAGGCACGGAGGAGGTGTCGCCGATCATGACGTACAGCTTGTCGCCGGGCTGCAGGCCGTCGGCGATGAACCGCTCGGCGGTGGCCTTGCCGATACCCTCGTTATCGCCCTTCACGTTGGCGGTAACCTTCTCCTGCACCACGGGGTTGTCGATGATGCGGTCCACCATGATGAAGGGGATGTCGGTGGCGGCGATGTTGTTCATGGAGGATTCCATGGTGTTGTCATAGGGCAGGATCACGATGCCGGCGGGAGGAGTGGCGGCGGCCAGAAGGTCGTCGATCTGCTCCTGCTGGTTCTTGGCGTCGGTGGCGGCCTGAACGACCACATTGTAAGTACCCTCGGCGTTGACCTCCTCGGCCTTCTGCTGGGCGTAGGTCAGCACGGCGCCGGTCCAGCCGTGGTCGGCGTTGGGCACCAGGACGTAGATGTCGCCGCCGGAAGCGGTCCCGCCGCCGGTCTGGGTCTCACCGCCGCCGCTGGGGGTCTCGCTGCTGCCGCCGGAGCCGCCTCCGCCGCAGGCGACCAGGCTCAGGGACATGACGATGGCAAGAATGAGCGCAAGATACTTTTTCATGTTCATTGTCCTCCTTGTCAATTTATTTTCCGC
>CALWXZ010000008.1 GCA_944385625.1 uncultured Flavonifractor sp.
CTGCACCACCTCAAAGGCGGCCTTGGCGGCCTCGGCGCTCATGAGCAGCTGGGGCAGGAAGAGGGTGCCCTTCTCAAAGCCCTGGCCCACCTGGTCCAGGGCGGGGATGAGCACGCTGTCCACAATGTCCAGGGGGGCCTTGCCGCCGTCCAGGGCGGCCTGGGCGGCCTGGGCCGCCCCCTCCTTGCTGCCCCGCAGAACGCAGTCGGTGAGGGAGGGGCCGTCCCCGGCGGTGACCGGGGCGGCGGGAGCCGCCTGTCCGCCGTAGGCGGCGATGTAGGCCCCGCACTGGCTGTCCAGGCCCATCAGGGCCTGATAGCTCCGCCAGGCGGCCATCATGGGGGCGTTGTTGGGGTTGAGGATGGCGCAGTCCAGCCCCCGCTGGAGGGCCATGGTGAAGAAGGCGGTGTTCACCAGTTCCCGGCGGGGCAGGCCGAAGGACACGTTGGACACCCCCAGGATGGTGGACACCCCCAGCTCCTTTTTGATGCGGCCCACCGCCTCCAGGGTAATCTTGGCGGCCTCCGGCTCGGAGGAGATGGTGAGGGTCAGGGGATCGATGACGATGTCCTTTTTGGAAATGCCGTACCGGGCGGCGGTGTCGCAGATCTTTCTGGCGATGGCCAGCCGGCCCTCCGCCGTGGGGGGGATGCCGTTTTCGTCCAGAGCCAGGCCCACCACCACGCCGCCGTACTTCTTCACCAGGGGGAAGAGGGCGGCCATGCTCTCGGCCTTGCCGGACACCGAGTTGAGCATGGGCTTGCCGTTGTAGCGGCGCATGGCCCGCTCCATGGCCTCGGCGTCGGAGGTGTCCAGCTGGAGGGGGAGGGGGAGGACAGCCTGGAGGGCCTCCATGACCTCCACCAGCAGGGCGGGCTCGTCAATCTCGGGCAGGCCCACGTTCACATCCAGCACCTGGGCCCCCGCCTCCTCCTGGGCAAAGGCCTCGCCCAGCAGGTACTCGATGTTGTGCTCCCGCAGGGCCTGCTGGAACTTCTTCTTGCCGGTGGGGTTGATACGCTCGCCGATGACCACGGGAGAAGGGCCGATCTCCACCGCCTGGGCGTAGGAGGACACCAGGGTGCGGCCCTTATCGGCGGCGGGGGTGAAGGGCTTGTCCCGGCACACCTCCACCGCGGCGCGGATGTGGTCGGGTGTGGTGCCGCAGCAGCCACCCAGGATCTGCACCCCCAGCTCGGCGATGGCCCCCATGTGGACGGCAAACTCAGCCGGACCCACGTCAAAGACGGTGCAGCCGTCGCAGGCGTGGGGCAGACCGGCGTTGGGGTTGACGATCAGAGGCACCGAGGCGTATGCCAACAGCTGCTTCACGATGGGCAGCATCTGGGCGGGGCCCAGGCCGCAGTTGACCCCCAGGGCGTCCACCCCCAGGCCCTCCAGCAGGGCCACGGTGGAGGCGGGGGTGCCACCGGTAAGCAGCTTGCCGTTCTCCCCGTACACGGTGGTGACCACCACCGGCAGGTCGCAGTTCTCCCTGGCGGCCAGCACGGCGGCCTTGGCCTCGTAGGAGTCGCTCATGGTTTCGATGAGCACCAGGTCGGCTCCGGCGGCGGCGCCCACTCGTACCACCTGGGCATACAGGGCCACCGCGTCCTCAAAGTCCAGGTCGCCCATGGGCTTTAAGAGCTTGCCGGTGGGGCCCATGTCCAGGGCCACGAACACGTCGGGCCGGGGGTCGGCGTCCCTGGCCTCCCGGGCCAGCCGCACCCCGGCGGTCACCAGCTCCTCCAGGTCAAATTGACCGCCGGCGGGGAACTTCAGGCCGTTGGCGCCGAAGGTGTTGGTACACAAAATGTTGCTCCCCGCCTCCAGATAGGCCCGGTGGAGGGCGGAGATGCGCTCCGGATGGAGCAGGTTCCAGGTCTCGGGCAGCTCGCCGCCTTTCAGGCCCTGGGCCTGGAGCAGGGTGCCGGTGCCGCCGTCAAAAAACAGGCGCTGGCTGTGCAGCGCGTCGATGAATTTCATTTGGTATCTCTCCTGAACGTGCAATTTACCTTGGAACAGGTGGCGCAGCCCCCGGCGTGGCATCTGCCCGGGGTCTTGGCCAGGCCGATCACCGCCGTCACCGACTTGATGGGGGCCAGCAGGCAGGTATCGGTGGCGGTAAGGCCGATCTTCCGGGGGCCGTCCAGCCGCCGCAGCAGTTCGGGCTGGGCGGTGAGGGGGAAGTCCCCGTAGCCGGGGCTGAACCGGGGGCGCAGATATTGGCCGGAGTAGCGCTGGGCCAGCTGGTTGCAGGCGTGGTCGCACACCGCCTCAATGAGGGCGGCGGCCACCGCCTGGTCCATGGCGGCCCGGGCCACCTGGCCCGCCGCCGAGCGGGCGATGAGCCGGTCCACCCCCACTCCCAGGGTGGCCCCGAAGAGGAGGGCGGCGGTGCAGCCCTCCAGGTGGGCGCGCAGCTTTTCGCTGTCAATGGACCAGCCCCCCAGTTCCACCCCGCCGGGGCGGAGGGTGAGGGGGACCTCCACAGAAGTCCACCGGGGCTCGGCGGCCCCCTCCACCGCCTGGATGCGCGCCTCCAGCAGGGCGGCGGTGGCCTGGTCCGGCTGTGCGCCGCCCCGGTAGCCCAGGTAGCGCAGAACCTCCGGGCGGGGGGCGTGGATCATTTCAGCACCTCCGACAGGCTGGACTGGATGGAGGCGGCGATCTCGGGCTTGTTCATGGAGTAGATGTGGATGTGCTCCACCCCGTTGGCGATGAGGTCGATGATCTGCTCGGCGGCGTAGGCCACGCCGGCCTGGCGCATGGCGGCGGGGTTGTCACCAAACCGGTCCACAATGGCCTTGAAACGCTCGGGCAGGTAGGTGCCCGACAGCTTGCAGATGCGGGCGATCTGCTTGCCATTGGTCACCGGCATGATGCCCGCCACCACCGGCACGGTGATGCCCTTCTCCCGGATGCGGTAGAGGAAGTTGTAGAGGATGTTGTTGTCAAAGAACATCTGGGTGGTGAGGAACTGGCAGCCCGCCTCCACCTTGGCCTTCAGGTGGTCGATGTCGGCGTTCTTGGTGGGGGACTCGGGGTGCCCCTCGGGGTAGCAGGCCCCGCCCACGCAGAAGTCGCCGTGGGCCTTGATGTCCCGCACCAGCTGGGCGGCGTACTGGTAGTCGTGGGCGGGAGCGCCCCCCTGGGGGATGTCCCCCCGGAGGGCCAGCACGTTCTGGATGCCCTTCTCCTTCAGCTGCTCCAGCACCCGGGCCACATGGTCCCGGGTGGAGGAGACGCACGTCAGGTGGGCCAGCACGTCCACGCCGTACTGCTGCTGGATGCCGGAAGCGATGCCCACGGTGTAGTCGCTGGTGCCGCCGCCGGCGCCGTAGGTGACGCTCATAAAATCGGGGTGCAGGGCGGCGATTTCCTGGGTGGCCCTGGCCACGGAGTCATAGGTGTCGCTGGTCTTGGGGGGGAATACCTCAAAGGACAGGGTGGGGCGGTCCTGGGTCAAAATGTCGATGATCTTCATGGCGCATCTCCTTCGCTTGGGGGAATTGGGAAACATTATACCACAGATGGGGGAAAAATCCTATCTCTTACCAAAAAGAAAGGGCCGGCTGCGTGATGCAGCCGGCCTGGCTTATTTCTGCCCGGCCTCCCGCTCCCGGTCGGCCATGGCCTGGGTGATCTCCTGGAACTTGGCGGCGATGTAGCCGTAGTTCTCCCGCTTGTGGGGCAGGGTACAGCCGCTGCAATCCTTGATCCCGCTGTCCATGTACTTGAAATTTCCGCCGCAGTTTTTGCCCAGCATATACAGCGGGCAGTAGCAGAACAGGCAGTTGAAGTCCTGTCCCTCAGGGACCTTGTGGCAGGGGTAGTACTCGCACTGCCTGTTGGTGTAGAAGGCGAAGTGCTTGCCCTCCCAATAGGGTTTGTTCTCTTCCATGACGGCGCCCCTTTCTGTGTGGTGGGTGTTCTGTCCTCCCATGATACACGCAGGGGGCAGGGCTGTCAAGCCAGGAGGGGGGTGTTACCGCTCCTGGTCCTGCTGCCGTAGGACGATATGGTCCTTATCCTTGTAGATGCTGTGGGCGGGGATGACGCCCCGGACGCAGGAGGTGGGATAGACGCTGCTGTGGCGGCCCAGAATGGTGCCGGGGTTGAGCACCGAGTTGCAGCCCACCTCCACAAAGTCGCCCAGAATGGCCCCCATCTTCTTCCGGCCGGTGGGGATGGGAACATCCCCCTTCACCACCACCAGGGTCTTGTCCGACTTGACGTTGGAGGTGATGGACCCGGCGCCCATATGGCTCTTGTAGCCCAGGATGGAGTCGCCCACATAGTTGTAGTGGGGGGTCTGGACGTTGTCGAAGAGGATGACGTTTTTCAGCTCCACCGAGTTGCCCACCACGCAGTTGGCCCCCACCAGGGCGGAGCCCCGAATGAAGGCGCAGTGGCGCACCTCGGTCTCAGGCCCGATGATGCAGGGCGCACCCAGGTAGGCGGTGGGGGCCACCACGGCGGTCTTGTGGACCCAGACGTGCTCCTGGGGCTGGTCGTACTCCTGGGGGGAGAGCTGGCCGCCCAGGGTGAGGATCAGCTCCTTGATGCCGTCCAGGGCCTCCCAGGGGTACTGAAACTGCCGCAGGTAATCCCCCGCCATGGTGTGGGACAGATCGAGCAGATCGGAAATGGCGATGTTCATAGGATACAGGACCTCCTATTGGATTGAGATTTCAAAGTGCCGCCGGAGGGTAAAGGGCACCGGCGGGGCCATGTCGGGCTGTATTATAACACAAAATTCCAGTCTTGTCACCTGGCGGCGGCGGGCCGCCCGCCCCTTCTGAATTGGCGGGCGCTGTCATACGCTGTACCAATCAAACGCTAGGAGGGACGGACATGAAAATCATTCTGCTGCGGCGGAAGCTGCTGGCGGTGCTGGCCTGCATCCTGGCCGCCGCCGCCATGTTTTACATCGTCAATTATCCGGAGGCGGTGAGCGCCGCGGCGGCCAAGCGCCAGCTGCCCATCTACTGCGTCCAGCGGGACCAGAAGATGGTAGCCATCTCCTTTGACGCGGCCTGGGGCAATGAGGACACCCAGCAGCTCATCGATATTCTGGGCCAGTACCAGATCAAGGCCACCTTTTTCGTGGTGGGGGAGTGGGTGGACAAATATCCGGAGTCGGTGAAGGCGCTCCACGACGCCGGACACGAGATTATGAACCACTCCAACACTCACGCCCACTATAACAGCCTCTCCACGGAGGAGATCATTGCCGACGTGTCGGCCTGCAACGACAAGATCGAGGCCATTACCGGCGTGCGGCCCACGCTGATCCGCTGCCCCTACGGGGAGTACGACGACCATGTGATCTCCGCCATCCGCTCCATGGGCATGGAGCCTATCCAGTGGGACGTGGACGGTTCCCAAACAGCTTCCAGTCTCTGAGCGCCGGGGGCGGCGCGGAATCAACGGAATCGGAGGATGACGGATATGAAGATTGTACATCAGCATCCCTGCGCCGGGGAAACCGGCGCCCGGCGTCAGGCGGCCCTCCAGGCGGTCTATCGGGCCTGCCTTGCCGCCCTGCGCCGTCGGCGGCAGGGGGAATGAGCGCCCTGCGGGCAGGAAGAGGAGAGGAGGCGGGTGGATTGGACGCTATCTATGCCCGGCAGTCGGTGGAAAAGGCGGACAGCCTTTCCATCCAGGGGCAGATCGACCTGTGCCGGCAAAAGGCCGGAACAGAGGTTAAAATCTATCAGGACAGAGGGTACTCCGGCAAAAACACCAACCGCCCCGCCTTTCAGAAGATGATGGCAGACGTGGAGGGGGGGCAGATCCGCAAGATTATCGTCTACCGGCTGGACCGCTTCTCCAGGTCCATTGCCGATTTTGGCCGACTGTGGGAACTTCTGCGGCGGTATCAGGTGGAGTTTGTCTCCATCAATGAGACCTTTGACACCTCCACCCCCATGGGCCGGGCCATGCTGAATATTATCATGGTCTTTGCCCAGCTGGAGCGGGAGACCACGGCCGAGCGGGTGCGGGACAACTACTATCAGCGGGTCAGGCTGGGGTCCTGGCCCGGGGGCCCTCCGCCCTACGGCTTTACCCTGGGCAGGCTGCCCGGGCCGGAGGGGAAGCCGCTCCCCGGACTGCTGCCCAATGAACAGGCCCCTGTGGTGGAGCGCATCTTTCACGACTACGCCATGGAGGGGGCGAGTCTGGGCAGCGTGGCCCGGGCCCTGAATGCAGACGGCATCCCGGCGCCAAAGCGGGCCGTGTGGGACAATGTATCCCTGTCCCGTCTGCTGCACAACCCACTGTATGTGATGGCAAATGAGGACGTCTGCCTCTATTATCAGGGCAAGGGGCTGCGCCTGGCTAACCCTCCGGAGGCGTTCGACGGCCTGCACGCGGGTATGGTGGTGGGCAAGCGGGACCGGAGTGCGGGGAAATACCAGGACCTGAGGCAGCGGCATTTTTCGCTGTGCGTCCATTACGGGCTCATCCCCTCCGCACTTTGGCTGCGGTGTCAGTATAAACTGGATGCAAACCGCCAGCTTGCAGGTGCCGGACGGGGCAAGCACACCTGGTTGTCCGGCCTGCTCAAATGCGCCTCTTGTGGATACAGCGTCAAGGTCAACCGGGATAAAAGTAAGTATTACCTGACGTGCAGCGGTCGGTCCAATTTGGGAATATGCGGGGCCTCCATCCGGGCGGACCTCAGGGAACTGGAGGCCGGGGTGGAGCATGAGCTGGAAAAGCTGCTGGAGGCCTGCCCCGACGTGGAGGAAACCGGGGCGGAGGGGCGGCAGCTCGTCAATACCCTGTCTGCCATCGACCGGAAAATCGACCGGCTCATGTCCGCCCTGGCGGAGAGCAGCGAGGTGACCATGCCCTATATCAACCGGACCATCGAAGGGCTGGAGGGGCAGCGCAGGGCTGTGCTGGAGGGGCGGGCCCGCCTTCCCGCCGGCCACCGGCCGGAAGCGGCGCGGCTGAAATTTGACCAACTGGACTTTGAGCAGAAAAAGCTGGTGGCCGCCCAATTCATTCAGGAGATCAGGCTGTCCGGGGAGACGGCGCAGGTGCTCTGGAGGGTGTAGGTCCCCGGCGGGGGGATCATTGCCCGGGGCCGCCGGACCCCGCCCCGGCCCCCGCCGGAGAGCGGCCGTCCTGTTCCGCCATGCGCTGGAGCAGCGGCAGCAGGGCGGCCACGCTCTCCGCCCCAAGACTCCGCAAAAGGCGGATGGCCGTTCTGAGGTTTTGGGAATCCTGGTTGGCGGGGTCAAAGAACTCCGCCGGGGTCATATCAAAATAATCAATGATGTTGAACAGCTGTTCCATGGAGGGCAGGCTCCGGCCAGAGGTGATGGCCTGTACATAGCCGGAGCTTTTGCCCAGCTCCGCCGACATCTGATATTCAGAAACATTGCGGGCTATGCGCAGCTGGGTAATCCGTTCCCGAATAAAATTTTCATTCATGCAGTATCAACTCCCTGTATTTGATGATACCGAATTGCTTTCCTGTACCTGCTGATTAAAATAGTTGTATTACATCAAATATATCTATTATAATTATTTAGTTGCTAATAAAAATAGCAAAACAATGTAAATAACCACCGCTAAAATTATAATTTGCCCTGTTTTCTGCCGATGTCCGCGGCTGCCTCCGCCCGGCGAGTCCGCCTTGGCCTCCGCCGTTTTTGGAAAATTGAGTAGTGATTTGGCGGATGGACGGGAAATTAGTCGAATGGTATGATATCCAAAAAACGTAAGCGGATATCCAGGGGTACTGCATATCCTGCGGGGAGGGTCGGGCCATGGGAGAACAGCTGTATCCCTTCACAAAAAACCGGTATTTTAAAAAGAAACGGATGCGTTCGGCGGATTTTGAGCGGGACCAGGCCTTTGCCGACCACAAGCTGTCCTTTCTCAACCACTGGGTCTTTGGCACCGGGGTGGCCTTCGGGCTGGGCGTGCAGCGCATCGACTCCGACTCCCTGCTGGTGGAGCCGGGACTGGCCGTGGACAGCCAGGGCCGCTATCTCATTGTGGACGAGCCCACCATCTGCCGGATCCGGGGGCTGGAGGGTTTCGACAACGTCCACGGAGAAAAGGCCCTGCTGTGGCTCTCCTACCGGGAGGAGTGGGCCGACCCCATGTTTGTGGCCGACGACCAGGGGCAGAGCACCCAGTACGCCGTGGCCAGGGAGCGCTTTGCCCTGTCCCTGCGAGAGGAGGCCCCGCTGCCGCTGCCCGCGGCGGAGGGGGCTCTGCTGTCGGAGTGGGTGCTGTTTGAGGATGACGAGCTGCGGGTGGTGCAGAGCATCCCACGCCTGCTGTCGGCGGAGCAGGTCTGTCAGCTGAGGCTTTCCATCCAGTCCTTCAGTCTGGAGCCCCTGGAGCTGGAACTGTGCTACGCCCCTAATATCCCCGGCTTCTCCGGCCTGGACGGGCAGGTCCCCGCCTGCCGGCGGCGGGTCCGGGTGGAGCGGGGGGAGACAGTGCTCTCCCTCCCTGTGCGCCCGGTCCAGCCCGCCCAGGTGGCCCGGATCACGGTGGAGGAGTCCGGCTTCGCCCTGGAAAAACGGGGGGTGCGCTTTGGCCTGCGACAGGCGTTTTGCCAGGAGTTTGCCGTGGTGGGCGGCGACGTGGCCGCCGCGCTGGCTACCCGGCTGAAGGCCCTGTCGCCCCAGGAGCTGTGGGAGGACCAGCCCCTGGGCGTTCCCATCGCCGGGGTGCGGATCATTCGCTATGATGACAAGGCCCTGCTGGACGATATCGTCCCCCTGGGGCTCCGAAACCAGGCCAGCGTGCCTCGGCTGCAGGACGCCCTGGGCCGGGTGGCCGGGCGGTTTCAGACGCCGGAGGAGGAGACGGAACAGGAAGGCGGCGAGTCCCGGGCCGCTCCGAAAGAGGAACAGCGGCAGCCGCCTGCCCCCGATGCCCGGCGGATGGCCACCGGCTCGCTGCGGCTCAACGCCGGAACCCACATGAAGGCGGGCAGCGTGCTGGCCTCCGACGAGATCACCCACGGCCTGGGACCGGGCACGGTGTATGTGACCTTTGGGGTCGAGCACATCTATCCCGTGGCCAACAGCGAGGAGAATCGGACGGACCTGCTGCTGGGGGACGTGTCGCTGTTTGAACAGGCCAGCGGCACCTATGATCGGGATTTTGACCGCGGGGTGCGAGTACACCCCGACAAGGGAACCTTTGAACTGGCGGTGCGGTCCCGGGCAGACCTGCGCCAATCCAGCCTCAACCTGCGCTGGTTTGCCTGGAAAGTGGGAGGCGAGGCGCAGAAACAGGAGCCGGAGGGTACGTTGGTCCGCCTTACGCCTGACGTAATCCACGTCAAACCTGGGGAGATCATCGCCTTTACCCCCATTTTCACCGGCGGTGTGGCCTGTCCCTGCGACTTCCATGTGGACGGCAGGCGCGGCGGCGTTGTCACCCGGGACGGCGTGTATACCGCGCCCCACCGGGAGGGGCTCTATCAGGTCTATGCCCAGGCCCGGGGCAGGCCGGAGGAGCGGGCCAACGCCTTTGTCATCGTGGAGACGGAGGAGCAGGACCATGGACCGGGCGGCCTTTGAGGGGCTGCGGGTGATCCGCAGGGTCTATGAGAGCAGGACAGGCTGCTCCGAGGTCTGCCGGACCGATACCGGAGAGCTGTGGGTGCGCCTGCGGGTCTATAGCGGCGGCTGTCAAAGGGAGGTTCTTTCCGGTGGCGGGAGAGAGGAGGCCCGGCTGGACCGGGGGGTGCTGGAGCTGCTGCTGCCCTATCGGGAGGGCGGGCTTTATCACCGATGGCTGGCGGAGGAACCCGGCCTTGGGCAGCGGCGGGACGCCTGCCTGTCCCTGGTGGCCCAGTGCGTGGAGACGGTTGCCCCGCCCATTGTGGTGGCTCTGGCCGCCCGGACGGAGAACCTGCGCTTTGACGGGCCCTCCGTCTGGCTCCAGCTGCTTCCGAACTGGGGGGACTGGCAGCCCGGCGGCGGACAGGACCCAGTGTCCGCCGTGGCGGAGCTGTGCCGGCGGATATTGACAGATGGGTATTCCGCCCTGGCGGTCCGCCGCTACCCCCAGGAGCTGCGGCTTCTCTGTGCCCGGCAGGAGTGGAGGGGTTACCAAAGCTGGGGCCAGCTGCAGCGGGATCTGGCGGCTATCCCGGACGAGCTAATTCCCCTGGGCCGGCTATATCGCGGGTTGATCCGGCGGCTGAGGGCAGGGATCAGGCGGTATGCCAAGCCGGCGGCCTGCTTGGTGACGGCGGCGCTGGTGGCGGTGGCGCTGGTTTCTCTGGCCGGCGCGTACCTGACCTGGCGGGACCAGCAGGAGACACAGACGTGGCCTGGCGTGACGGCCATCGGCGACCAGCGGCTGGACGGCGGATAGGGGGGACGGCATGAGGGGCAAAGGAAATCACCGGCTGGGCAGGGTGCTGCTGAGGCAGATTCTGCTGCTGCTGTGCGCCGCCGCCGTGGGGCTGGGGTGGGGGATCGCCCGCTCCGGGCAGTACCTGCCCACCATGGACGGCAACGTCTATGCCATGGACCCCACCGGCAACACGCTGTTTATGGTCCTGTCCAAGGAGGCCAACAACAGCCTGGTGCGGATTGATTACAGGGGAAACCTGCTCAACTACGCGGTGACTGGGACCAACCAGGCCTTTGAAAATCTGGTGGTGCTGGGGGACACCATCTACGCCGTGCTCACCACCTACCAGACCGGGGACAGCACCCAGCAGCTGGTCAGCCTATCCCTGGAGCGCACCGCCATGTCGGTGGAGGTGCTGCTGGACCTGTCCGGCATACAGCCGCCGGAGGGGGCCGACATCACCTGGACCGGCAGCTACCTCCCCCTGGAGGAGGCGCCGGGGGAGGTCTGCCTGGGGGGCGTGGACGACAGTGGGAAGGGCTACCTTCTGCATTGGAATCTAACCACCCAGAGCCCCCGGCTGGAACGGATTCTGGAGGGGGAGCAAATCTATAAGCTGAAGTATGTGGACCAGGACCGCTATGTCTGGATCGATGCCCAGGGCAGACTGGGACAGTATGACCACGGGGTATGGCAGCGGGACATCCTCCAGGGGCTGGAGGACCAGACGCCGCTGCACATCTCCACCTTCCAGGACAAGGTCTTTGTGTCGGACAGCCTTAGCGGGAATATCTACGAGCTGGCGAAGAACGGTACAGTCCGGCTGTGCTGGCGGGGGACGGACGCCATCCGGCAGTCCGGGTACCGGTATGAGGATATCGCCATCTTCACCACCTATCAGGACAGCGGCGGGGATATCCAGGTGATGGGCCTGTGCGCTTCGGATGGGGGCGGGTCCAACGTGGTGGTAGGCCCGGAAGGGGTCATCACCCAGCTGCGGATGGGCGCCATCTCTGTCCGAATGATTGTGCAGCACAGCTGGGGGGCCGCCCTGCTCTGCTTTCTGGCCCTGACTGTGGCGGCTCAGATCTTGCGGGCGGCGCTGCGGTCGGCCCGGATGGCGGTGCGGCTGGCCATGTGGGAGCTGATGATGGCCGGGGTGATGCTGGGGGCGGTGCTGACCATCCAATACCGCTTTTATCAGGATACCGTTCAGGAGGACGCCAGGCAGACCCTCCAGCTTCTGGGGGGGAATCTGGCCGATGTGCTTACCGCCCAGGATGAAATAGACAGCCAGCAGGTGGGCCTGACGGCAGGAGAGGTCATGGCCCGGACCCGGCACAGTGAGCAGTACACCGTCAATGTGGTGTGGCTGGGAGAGGACGGAGTGCCGGTGGTGGGTTACGACAGCCGGATTCCCAGCGACTATGCCGTGGAGGACGTAAAGAGCCGGGACTATTACGCCGCCGTCAGCCAATTTCTCCGTGGGGAGCGGGGGGATGGCCTCCGGGAGATCCGAAACGCCCTCAACGTCCGGGAATTTGTCTACTTACAGCGGATTACCCAGGGGCGGTGGGCGGGCTGCGTCACGGTGTCCCGGGGGGAGGACGGGGTGCTGGCGGGCCGGGCCAGCTTCTGGCTGCAAATGCTGCCCGCCCTGATCGCCTGCCCCTTCCTGTTTGCCCTGCTGATCCTGGTGACCTGGCGGCTGCTCCGCCCCCTGGGGGTGGTGCGGGAGGCGCTGGAGGAGTTCTATGATACGGGAGGAGGCAACCGGATGGACCTGACCCATATGCCCAGAACCGAGCTCTACCAGGTGGGGCTGGTGTTTAACGAGCTGTCCCAGCAGACCAAAGTGCAGTTCAATACCCTGCGCCATATCAACGGGGCCTATACCCGGCTGGTGCCCGACTGCCTGTATCAGATGCTCTGTAAGCCGGACGTGCTGGCCCTCTCCGCCGGGGCCTATGCGGCGGTGGACGGGGCCCTGCTGATCCTCACCCCCCACGTTCCCGCCCGGACGGCCCAGGCCCTGGAGGAGCTCTTCCGCCCGGCGTCGGAGCTGATCGCCGCCCAAAACGGTATGGTGGTGGACTACGACGAGGGGCTTGGGGCCGTGACGGCCCTGTTTGGCGACGCCGGCCAGGCCCAGGCCTGCGCCCGGGAGGCCCTCCGGGGCTATGAGAGCGCCGAAGGAGCCGTCATGGCGGCCGTCATCTGCGACCGGGTGGAGTTTGGCGTGTTCGGCTCGGAGCATCTGCTCTACCCCGTGGCGGTGTCCGGGTCCCTGTACCGCCGCCAGGAGGTGCTGTCCCTGATGCTGGAATTTGGGGCGGTGCTGGTACTCAGCGGCAGTTCGGACGGGCAAAACCTGCGCCTGCTGGGCTGGGATGGGGAGACCAACTACTATGAGGACCCGGCCTTCCGCCCCGGCGGCTGGCGGGCCCAGTGGCAGCAGGCCGCCCCTCTTTGGGCAGAGGCAGTGGAGCAGTTCCGGAACAGGCAGTTTGCATCGGCCATGCGGCGCTTTGCCCGGGTTCTCCGGCTGCTGCCGGAGGATGCCGCCGCCCGCTGGTATCTGTTCCGGTGCCAGTCCCTGCGGGACGGGGCGGACGGGAGAGCCGGGGATACCGGACTTTTATACGACTGGAGGGACCGGAATGGATAGGCCCGCAGGGTTCAAGTGGATTCGCTCGCCCCGGGATTACTGGAAGATTGGCCCCCTCTATATCTGGAAGTGGCTGACGCTCTTTCTGCTGGCGGCCGGCGCCGGGGCGGTGCTGGGGATATTTGGGCTGCCCAGCCTCCGGGCGCCGGTCTCCGGGCCGGAGATTCCCCAGTATGCCTACAACGACCCGGCCCTCCTGGAGGTGACGGGGGCGGTCCGTATTCTGGACGGCCAGGGCCGGGTCCGATATGAGGGGGAGGTGGCCGCAGGCAGCTGCACGGGGCAGGGAAAGATTTATGACCAGGCGGGCCAGCTGGTGTACGACGGACCCCTGGTGGACGGCGTTCGGGCGGGGGAGGACGGGAAGGTCTACTCCGGCGGTGTGCTGGTCTACGAGGGGGCCATGGCCGCCGACCGCTACGAGGGTGAGGGACAGCGGGTGGACCCGGATACCGGCGTGGTCAGCCAGGGGCAGTTTGTGGCCGGCGTGTTTGAGGGGGAGGGAAGCCAGTACGCGGAGGATGGTACCCTGCTGCGCACCGGCACCTTCGTGGAGGAGCGGCTCAACGGCCAGGGCAGGGAGTATTCCGAAGCGGGTGTGCTGCTGCGGGAGGGCACCTTCCGGGACGGCCTGCTCCACGGCGAGGGCACCCAGTATACCGCCGGCGGCGCGCTGGAGTACCAGGGGGAGTTCTATGAGGGGACCTTTCACGGCCAGGGGGCCCTCTACGACACCCTGAGTCAGACCCTGCGCTATCAGGGGGAATTTGTGCACGGCCGGCCCGCCGGCCAGGGCAGACTCTACCACCCCAGCGGCCAGCTGCTCTATGAGGGGCAGGTGGCCGACGGTCAGCCCAGGGCCGACGCCTTTCTGGGGCTGTCCCTGGCGGAGGTGGAGGCCGCCTTTCAGGAGCACTGGCTTCTCTACGCCTGGGAAGGGGTGACCGCCTTTGTCTACCCCTCCTTTCACCTCATGTTCATCACTGAAATGCCGGTAGAGCTGGTCTCCCCCAGCGGGCAGGCGGCCCGGACGGAGGAAGAGCGGCAGCAGATGCTGGAGGCCATCGCGGCCCGGACCGAGCAGGAGGCGCAGGAGGAGGCGGAAGTTTCCCCACAGCCCTCGGCATCCGCCCAGCCCGCCGGCGATGTGGAGCTCTCCCCGGACACGGAAAAGGCCGAGCTGACCATCACGCAGGTGCTGTCTTACGGGGCGCCGCTGGCCGGTGTGGCCCAGCCGGAGTCCCTCCTGGCCTCCGGGACCCAGGAGACAGGCTGGCAGGGCTGGTTCAGCGATTTTGCCGCCGGAGAGACCCTGACAGGGGCGTCGGTGGCCCAGACCGGGCCCTTTGTCTATGAGTTTACGGCGGAGGACCGGAGCGGGTCCACCGGCTACTATCTGGCGGAGGGAGCAGGAGTGGCCTCCACCACGGTATACCAGGATGGAAAGGACGGTCCCCTGTGGTATCAGAGCGCCGAGCGAAAGGAGGACGGGACATGAATCAGGAGCCGGTTTTTTCCAGGGCGGGCCAGGTCCTGCTGGACTATCTGCGGGGAGAGCTGGTGCCCGCGGTGCTGGGCGCCCCGGACATGATCCGGCTGGCCTACCCGGGCCAGGAGGAGGAGTTCCGGCTGGGCCTGTTCCTCCATGACATGGAGGAGGTGCGGCCCAACGGGCCCCCTGGTATGACCCGGCTGGGCGAAGACAGCAGACGCCACCCGGATCTGTCTCTGGCCATGGACTTTATGGCCTTTGTCAACCGTAAGACGGCCTTCAGCAAGCTGGAGGCGGTGGACGAGCTGGTGATGTTGGAGGGGGTGTACCGGGCGGTACACGGCGTATCCGGGCTGGAGCTGGACGGGCGGAAGCTGAGGCTGAACTTTCATCCCCTGTCCCGGGCGGAGAAGGCGGCCCTGTGGCAGAGCGTCAGCACCCCCCTCCAGCCGGCGGCCTATTTTACCCTGGAGCCGGTACCCGTTCCCAGCGGCCGCATCCGGCGGATTCCCCCCGTCCGGGAGGTGGAGGTCCGTACAGGCCGGAAGGGAAGGAGGTAAGGCGCCCCATGAGCTTTTCCCTGTGTACCGGCGGGATGCTGCAATGTCCCTTCGGCGCATCGCCGGCGCCCTTCAGCGTCCTGCCCGCCTCCTGCGTGTTGGCGGCGGGGCGGCCCGCCGGGGTGGTTACCGACGTGGCGCCCCTGGTGAATATCCCCAGCTTCGGGATGTGCAGCAGCCTGAGCAACCCCACGGTGGCCAGCGCCACTTCGGCGGCCATGGGCGTGCTGACGCCCATGCCCTGTGTGCCGGTGCCCACCGGCTCGTGGCTGGTGCCCTCCACCAAGGTGTTCATCGGCGGTCAGCCCGCCATCACGGACGGCAGCAAACTGGCGTGCGCCTGGGGGGGCCAGATCTCGGTCCAGTTCCCGGGCCAGACCGCCGTACAGCTATAGTCATACATCAACATCAACAGAAAGAGGGTATGGAAGATGGCAGAATATTTGGCCCCAGGCGTGTATGTGGAGGAATTTGACAGCGGCGTGAAGGCCATGGAAGGGGTGGGCACCAGTACCGCCGGCTTTGTGGGCCTGGCCGCCCGGGGGCCGGTGGTGGGCCGGCCCGTCCTGCTGACCAGCTTTGCCGACTTCAGGCGGCGGTTTGGCGGGTATCTGTCCGAGCTGGAGTACGGCGGCTACCGCTTTCTCCCCAACTGCGTGGAGCAGTTCTTTGCCAACGGGGGCAGCACCTGCTACGTCATGCGGGTGGCCCCGGAGAACGCGGAGGCGGCCAAGAGCGCCGACGGGCCCATGGTGGTCACCGCCCTGGACCCGGGGGCGTGGGCCAACACCATGCTGGCCTTTGTGACTCGCGCCGTCCGGGCCCGGACCCAGATCCTGGCCGCCCAGGACAGCGTGGGCGGAGCCCAGTACCAGCTGAAAAACGCCGCCGGATTCCGCGCAGGCGATCTGGTGGCCCTCCGGGCGGAGGGCGGCGTAACCTACAACAAGATCACCGCAGTCAACGGCCAGTGGGTCACCATGGCCCAGCCCCTGCCGGACGACGCCGTGGACACCGCCCTGGTGCCCCAGAAGATACTGGAGGCCTGCGGCGTGGACCTGGTGATCCTGTGGGAGGACATTCAGGAGTCCTACCCCGGCTGCTCCCTCAATCCCGGGGCCTCCGACTATCTGGGGGACGCCCTGGGCAAGTCCGCCATGGCCAAAATCACCCTGAATCTGGAGGACAAGCTGGACGACCCGCTGGTGCTGCTGGGGGCCGAGGCCGAGGCGGAGAGCCTGCGCATTGAGCTCAGCGGCGGCCTCAACGGCACCATGGACGCGGTGAACGCCGGCACCTTCAACGGCGCGGACAACGGCCCCGGCAAGCGCAGCGGCATCGAGGCGTTTCAGGAGATATCCGACGTGAGCATCATGGCGGTGCCCGGCGTCACCGATCCCAATGTCCAGGCCAAGCTCATCGCCCACTGCGAGGGGCTGACCAGCCGCTTTGCCGTGCTGGACGCGCCTCTGGACGCCACCTCGGTGGACGATCTCAACCAGCACAAAAGCGCCTACGACACCAGCTACGCCGCCCTGTACGCCCCCTGGGTCCAGGTCTTTGACCCCCTGCTCAAGCGGGCGGTTTACCTGCCCCCCTCCGGGTCCATCTGCGGCATCTATGCCCGTACCGACATCGAACGGGGGGTCCACAAGGCCCCCGCCAATGAGGTGGTGCGAGGCTGTACCGGCCTGTCGGTGACCTACAACACAGCGGAACAGGGCAAGCTCAACCCCAACGGCGTCAACCTGATCCGGGCCCTTCCCGGCCAGGGTGTCCGGGTGTGGGGGGCCCGTACCTGCTCCAGCGACGGCAACTGGAAGTACGTCAACGTCCGGCGGTTGTTCATTTTCCTGGAGGAGTCCATCCGGGCCAACACCAACTGGGCGGTGTTTGAGCCCAACGACGAGGGGCTGTGGTCCCGGGTGAAGGGGAGCATCTCCCTGTTCCTGGAGACCCAGCGGCGCAACGGTGCCCTGATGGGCGCCAGCCCGGAGGAGGCCTACTATGTGGACGTGGGCCGCAACACCATGAGCCAGGACGATATTCTCAACGGCCGGCTGATCTGCGAGATCGGCGTGGCCCCCGTCCGGCCGGCGGAATTTGTGATTTTCCGCATCACCCAGAAGATGCAGGACGCGACTTGATTGACGGGAGGTGTTAGGCATGGCAGAGATTATTTACCCCTATAAAAAGTACAACTACAAGGTCCTTCTGGACAACACGGAGGAGGCCGGCTTCAGCGAGGTGTCCGCCCCCGACATCACCTCCGACCCGGTGGAGTACCGGGAGGGCAACATGGCCGGCAGGACCCCCGGCAAGCAGCCGGGGCTGATGAAATATTCCAACGTGACCCTGAAGCGGGGCACCACCGAGTCCCAGGTGTTTGTGGCGTGGATGAAGGAGATCCAGGATGGCAAGGCCACCCGCAAGACGGTGGTCATCACCCTCATGGACGACGAGATGAACGAGGTGGCCTCCTGGCAGCTGGAGAAGGCCTGGCCCACCAAGTATACCGCCCCCGACTTCAACGCCACCAGCAACGAGGTGGCCATTGAGAGCCTGGAGCTGGTGACCGAGGGCGTCAGCCGGATCAAATAAAAGGAGGCCTGAGCGATGCAATTGCAAACGGTATATCCCTTCCGGCTGCCCAAGGGCTACCTGGACGGCGAGGGGACCCTCCACCGGGAGGGGCAGATGCGCCTGGCCACGGCGGGGGATGAGCTCAGCGCCCTGCGGGACCCGCTGGTGAAGGCGGACGAGAGCATGATGAACGTGGTGCTGCTGTCCAAGGTGGTGACCTCCCTGGGGACGCTGACCGAGGTCACTCCCCAGGTCATGGAGGGCCTGTTTGTGGGCGACCTGGAGTTTCTGCAAAATATGTACGAGACTATCAACAAGGTGGACAATCCCAAAATTCAGGTGACCTGTCCCCACTGCGGCCACCAGTTTACCGACACGTTAAATTTTCAGGGGGCGGTATGACCCTCCACCCCCAGGGGGAACTGTACCGCCAGCTCTCGTTTCTCTCTTATTATTTCCACTGGGACCTGGACCGGACCCTCTCCCTGCCCCATCTGGAGCGGGAGAAGTTCTGCCAGGAGATCAGCCGGATCAACAAGCAGGCCAATACCCAGGAAAAAAACCTCTTTGACCTTTGACAGGAGGTGTACCGGTCATGTTGCAGCTACTGCGGGGCGATCCGCTGACCGCCTATAATTTCCATGTGCGCATCGGGGTGATGGAGTTCGGCTTTTCCAAGGCGTCGGGATTGCAGCGGCAGGCCGACCCCATCCTCTACCAGGAGGGAGGGCTGAACGACAGGGTACACGTCCTGCCCGGCCCGGTAAAAAAATGCGGCACCCTCCATCTGGAGCGGGGGGTGTACGCCGGGGAGTACTTTCCCTTCTACCTGGTGGGGGAGCGGCTGGCCGTTCCCCTGCGGCTGGAGATCTGGAACCAGGCCAACTCCATGCTGGGCGGGAAAGTCTACACCCTGACGGGCCTGGTGGTGGAGAAGTTTGAGGTAGGTGAGATGGATGCCACCCACAGCAATTTGCTTATTGACCGGTTCGACCTCAACTATGAATATCTGTACGTCTCGCCGGTGTGAGATAGGGCGGCGGTTCCGCCACGGCGTGGAGCGCCGGCCCGTGGAACTGATCCACCGCTGCCTGCGTCCCCGCCCCGCCCCGCCGCCGTCCCCTCAGCAAATTCGCAACACCATCTACCAATCGGTCATCCAAATTCACCGGACCACCGTGCAGCATATCCGCCAGCAGATCCAAACGGCCAGCTACCTGCGGCAGGACGCCTTTGTGCTGGTGCTGCCGCGGCCGGCGGACCGGCCCCGGGGGGAGCGGCTGGACCCGGCCCGGCCCGCCCGGACGGCCCACGCCCTTCTGCGCATTTTCTCCAAGGAGAGCGCCAAGCGGGAGATGCGGCCCTTTTACAGCGACGTGGTGCGGGGGGTGCTGCGGGAGGAGCAGGACCGGTACAAAAGCCGTCCCACCAAGGCCATCTCGCTCATCTGGAACCTGTTCGGACAGCACAACGCCTTCCGCACCCTGACCCGGTTCTACCTGGGGGCGGTGGAAAAGCTGGGCAGCAACTATTTCCCGGCCCTCTCCGGGCAGAACGCCCTCTATCTGGCGGCGGGGGTGCTGCTCCACAGCCGGGTTTACCAGCGGTATGTTCACCAGATCTGGAGCCGGGAGAGCCGGAGAGCGCCCATGCGCTATGTCTCCCGGGAGGCCCCCCTGACCGAGGAGCTGCTCCGCCTGCCTGTGGCCCGCCGCGCCTTTTTGCCCAGCCGGGAGGAGCTGGAGCGGTTGGTCCGCTCCGCCGATCAGGGCCGCCCCGCCGAGACCGCCGTGCCTCAGCCCGCCCGGGAGGTGCGGCTGAGTGAGGCGGATTTTCGGGCCCTGGTGAAGGGCGTGACCAGCTCCATCGGCCGGCAGACCCGGCTGGAGTCTTTGCGCAGGGGAGGAATGTAGCATGGACAAGGCGAAACTGTATGAACCGGGAAAGGAGAGCCAGGCCATCATGGTCCAGTTCAACCCCAACACCCTGGAGTACAGCATCAAGTCCAATCGGAACAACGGAAAAGGCACCCAGAGCAAGGCCTCCGACAGCGCCGCCCGGGAGGAGGTCCTCCAGAGGGACCCCACCGGGGGCGGGGACCGGGCGGTACTGTCGGTACGCCTGTTTTACCACACCTACTCCAACAGCACCACCTACACCGATGTGCGGGATGAGATCAAGAAGATTCAGCAGTTTGTGCGCTACAGCGGCAACACCGCCGGCGGCAGCGATCCCAGGATCACCTTCGCCTGGGGGTCCCTGATCCACACCGGCGTGATGGAGGATTTTTCCGTCTCCTACAAAATGTTTGCTGCCGACGGCACCCCGGTACAGGCGGAGGTATCCCTCTCCATCTGCGGGGACGAGGCCGACCGGGCCGCCGAGCGGGCCAACCAGCTGACCGGCCTGAAGGCGGTGGTCAGCGCCCTGGCCGAGGACGCCGTAGAGGACCCCCTGGCGGATATGTGGGCCTGGCTGTATGTTTGAGAGGCTGTTATGAAATTTTCTGCCTTATATGAGCGCTATCAGGGGCTGCGCACCCCCACCTTCACCCTCACGGTCAATGGTAAGCAGCTGGATGTGGGGGAGGGGGTCCGGCTGGAACGGATGGAGTGCCGGCTCACCGCCCGCCGGGAGGCCGGCACACTGAGTCTGCGCGCGGAGCTGGAGCCCGACAGTCGGCAGAGCGGGACCTGGCTGAGCGCCGTTCAGTTGGGGGCGGTGTGTACCCTGGCCCTGGGCTATGGGGGCACGGAACAGACGGTGTTTTCCGGCTTTGTTTACGATGCGCTCTGGGGAGCGCCCCTGAGGGGCGGGAGGCTGGCGCTGGAGATGACCTGCCTGGACGTGCGGGGGCAGCTGATGCTCTCGGCCTGTGCCGATGCGGGGGCCGCCCGCACCCTGTCCCAGCTGGTCAAGACGCTGCTCAACCAGTCGTGCTGTACCCGGATGGCCTCCCCCCGTCTGGGGACCATTCCTCAGGACTGGGACCTCCCCTTCCAGCGGACGGGCGCTACGGATTTTGAGATCCTGTGCCAGGCGGCGGCGTTTCTTTGCTTTGCATTCTACGCCTTTGGAAAGGACGTCTACTTCGGGCCCCCCCGGGATTCGGCGGAGACGGCGGTACACTTTGACGGGCCCAACGGCCTGATGGAGCTGAGCCGGCGGCGGACCCTGGCCGGTCAGTGCGGGGCGGTGGCGGTCAGCGGGGCGGACGACAAGGGGGAGCGGATCTATGCCCGGCAGGCCCGGACGCCGGATAGCGGCGTCGGGGTGGGGCAGATCAAAAGCGCCCTGGGGCTGGATGTACTCCAGGCGGAGACGGCGGTGCGCACCATGGCCCAGGCCCAGTATCTGGCCCAGGCCCGGATGGAGGAGCGGCAGCGCCGGAGCAGTGTGCTGCTGGGGCGGTGTACCGGGCTGCCCGAGCTGGGGCCGGGCAAGCTTGTTCAGGCGGACGGTGTGAGCGCCCAGGTGGATGGCGAATATTATGTACAAACCGTGGTCCACACCCTGGACGACAGCGGCTTTGAAACCAGCTTTGAGGCGGAAGAATAGGGGGGCGGTGTGATGGAATACGACCTGCTCCGGGGAAAGGTGACCGCCTACCCCGGCGAGGAGGAAAAGGGCTTGGTGGAGGTGTCCCTGGGGGGCTATGACCAGGACCAGGACAAGCTATACGCCCGGGTGGAGCAAACCCTGTCGGGGGTGTACTGGCTGCCCGAGATCGGGGAGGTTGTGGAGGTCCTTGTGCCCAAAACCCCCGGCTATGAGGCCCATGTGCTCCGGGTCCGCCGGGCAGAGGGGGACGCCCTGACCCAGGCGTGCTGGAGTGAGCACAACGACCGCAAGCAGATCACCACCCGCTCGGGCCATACCGTGCTGCTGGACGACACCCAGGACAAGACGGCGCTGACTCTCCGCAGTGCCGGCGGCCTGGAGCTGGCGCTGGAGGACGAGCCCCAGACGGTGACCGTCAAAAGCGGGGAGGGGGATACGCCCAGGCTGCTGCTGGACTTCAAAAACGATGAACTCACCCTGTCGGCGGGGAAAAAATGCACCATCCGCTGCGGCGACGCCGCGGTGGAGCTGGACAGCGGCGGCAATATCACCATCAAGGCCAAGGGCAGCCTGGAACTCAGCGGCCAGCAGATCACCCTGAATGCCCAGAACAATCTGACCCTCAAGGGCCAGCAGCTGGAGCTCTCCGGCGGCATGACCGCAAAGCTCACGGCCCAGACCCAGCTGGAGCTGTCCTCATCCGGCATTACCGAGGTCAAGGGGAGCATGGTCAAGCTGAACTGACCGCTCCGTCATTTCATCTGGAAGGAGGCGGGTTTTTATGCCGGCAATGGCCTTTCCCTGCAAGCTGGATGCCGGGTTGGGGCGGTTCAGAAGGCTGAGTTACGAGGATGAGATCGCCCAGTCGGTCCGCCTGATTCTGGCCACCAACCGGGGCGAGCGGCCCCAGCGCCCCAAATTTGGCTCCCGCCTGGCCCAGTACGCCTTTGAGTCGGTGGACCTCACCCTGAAAAATCAGATTCGTCTTGAGATCCTCTCGGCGTTGCAGACCTGGGAACCCCGGATCTGGAACATTCAGGTGTCGTTTGGGCCGGAGCGGAACGATGGAGCCCTGGTGGCGGAGGTATCCTATGAGATTTTGCGCACCGGGCTGACGGCCCGGCTCAAAGTGCCGGTGCAGACGGGCTGAGAGAACACAGGCAAGGAGGAACGGACATGGATGAATTCTGGAAGCGGTTTGTGCAATATGTCCGGTCCTATCTGCCGGACTGGCAGTATCAGCCGGGGGGACCGGAGCCGGAGGGGGCGCTGATGACCGTGCTGGGAGAGCTGCTGGAGGATTCCCGCCGACGGCTGAAAGGGTTGCCGGAGAAGCATCAGCGGGAATTTCTGGGGGCCTGGGAGGATGCCCCCCAGCCCCGGGAGCCCATGTACGTCTACGCCGGATTTTCCGCGCCCCAGGGTACCCGCCTCCCTGGGGGCAGCGTATTCTACTGCTCCGGGGACGGCACCAGGCTGTGGGAGACGGTGGGGGACACCTGGGCGGAGGCGGGAGGACTGGCAGAGCAGGTGTTCTCCGATGGGACCTGGGGAAAGCTGGTCCGTCTGCCGCCGCCGGCCCGCGGCGGACCGGTCCGGCTTTTTGACTTTCGCCTGCCGGGCTTTGAACGGCGGCAGGTCCGGTTCTGCCACCCCACCGCCTTTGCCTCCCAAACAGGCTGTGAGGCCGCCCTGCGGCTAAAGGGGGCGGGGGATGGGCTGCCGGACTTTCTCAGTTGCCCTCAGACGTGCGCCTGGTATCTGGAGACGGAAGGGGAGCCCCTCCCCCTGGACCCTCCCACGGCGGAGGGGGAACTTCTCCGGTTCCGCCTGCCGGCCGCCGCCGGGGCCTGGGCCCTGCTGGCCTCGGTGACCGAGGGGGCGGTTCCCCCCGATCTGCCGGTGAGCCGGGTCCTGGCCCAGACCAGCCGGGCTGCGGGGGAAGAGACGCTGGTCTTGACCGACGATGGGCTGTACCAGGGCGGGGCCTGGCTGCCCTTCGGATCTCGGCTCATGCAGTGGAATACCTGCTACATTGACTGCCCCAATGTACTCTGCCTGCCCGGCGCCCAGGTGACCCTCTCCTGGGTCCAGAGCGAGCAGACCCGGGAGGAGCTGCTGCCGGAGATGGACCGGCAGCCGGAGTACCGGCCGGTCATGCGCCGCCTGCCCAAAACGCCCCCGGAGATCCGCCAGGTGCGGGCCGATCTGGTGGCGTGGGAGTATTGGAACGGCACAGTCTGGCGGACGATTCCGGGGACGGAGGCGTGGACGGGGGTGTTTTCCGGCGGTGCCCAGGCGTGCGCCACACCCCGGGCCGTGCGGGTGAGCTTCCGCTGGCCGGAGGATGCCCGGCCCTGCCCGGTCCGGGGTGTGGAGGGCTGCTGGCTGCGCTGGCGGCTGAGCGCCTGTGAGGGGGCCGGGTGGCTGCCTGCCCGCTACCACGCGCCGGAGGTGTCCCAGCTCCAAGTGACGGCAGTCCTCACCGGCGCGGGGGTTGCGCTCCAGCGCCGGTGGGGGGCGGAGGAGGACTTCGAGGCTCTGCCGGAGCATAGGGCCAAGGCGCTTTTTCCGGCGTTTTCGCCGGGATGGGATTGCTGGTGGCTGGGCTTTGACAGTCCCCCCGGCGGCAGCACACGCACCCTCTATCTGGCCCTGGGGGAGCGGATCGCGGGCGGGCGGCTGTCCGCCTGGGAGGCGGCGCCCGACGGCGGCCTGCGGCCCCTCTCCCTGCGGGACGGGACCGGCGGGCTGGCCCACAGCGGTGTGATGGCCCTGGACGGCATAGCGGGATATACCGCCCTCCGCTTTGGAAAGCGGAGGTGGTGGTTGTGCCTGCGGGAGGAGAGCGGCGCCTTCCGGGGGGAGGGGGTGAGGCCGGTACTGGTGGGTCTGACCTGCGGAGCCGCCCTGCTGAAGGCACAGGGTGAGGACCGCTGCCCCACGGGGGCGCCCTTTGCCCCCCTCCACGGCGGACCGGTGGTGGGGATAGCCCTTTCCGATGGCTTTGGCGGCGGGCCGGAGGAGGGGGAGGAGGAGCAGCTGCGCCGCTTGCAGCTGGAACGGCACAACCTGGGCCGGATTGTCTCCCCTGCCGACGCGGAAGAGATGATCTGCGGCAGGGTGCGGGACGTGGCGCGGGTACGCTGCGTCCGCAGCGGCGACCGCCTCCAAGTGGGGGTGCTGATGCGGGACGGGGCCCGCCATGAAGGGGCCTTTCAGCTCAAACGGGCCCGGATCGAGGAGTTGCTGCTCACCGCCGGTGTGCTGCCCGCCCTAGGGCTGATCCCCCAGGTGCGGGAGCCCTGCTTTTATCCCATCCATGTGATGGTGTGGGTCAGACTGCCCTCCGGCCACGGTTTGGACGGGGTCAGAGGCCGGATCGGGCAGGCGCTGGACCGCTTTCTGGACCCGGTGTCCGGCCACTTCCGGGGGGATGGCTGGCAAATGGGGGCCCTGCCCACCCCCGTGCAGATCCGCACCTGTCTCCAGAGCGCCGCCCCTGACCTGTCCCTGGTGGAGTTGGTGGTCAGCGCGGGCACGCCGGAGGGACGGGAACGGGAACCCTCCGCCATCCACGATCCCTTCGCCCTGCCGCTGGGCGGGAGCTATACTGTATTTTCCATCTGAATGGGGGTGGGGGCATGAAGCCCGTCAATCTCAATCCCACCGATCAAAAGGAGCTTTATGAACGGGCCTGCCGCCGGATGGGGGAACTGGCGCCGGGGTGGTCGGACCAGTTTCCCAGCGACCCGGCCGTGGCCGTGCTGGAGCTGGCCAGCTACCTGTCGGATCTGCAAAATCGGGCCTGGAACCGGGTGGGGCCGGACCACTATCTGGCCTATCTGAAGCTGCTGGGGGAGGCCCCCCGCAAGCGGGCCCCGGCGGCGCTGCTGGCCCGGCCCTTGGACGGGCCCCGCCCCTATGAGGGCCAGCGGTTCTGGGTAGACGGGGTGCCCTATGAGGTGACCCGGGCGGGGGAACCGGTGGGCGAGCCGGAGACGGTGTGGGCCCAGTGGGGCGGGCGGTCCAGAGCGTGGGAGGGGGAGTTTCCCCTGTGCCTGGAGGAGGACGGTGTGAGCGTGTTCATAAGGTTCTCCGGGACGGTGTCCGGGGAGCGGCCAATACGCATCTGGTGCGGCGTGGAGCCGGAGGAGGGCCGGGTGCCGCCGGAGGAGGACACGCCGCCGCCGGTAACCCTGCTGGCCCAGACGTCCGGCAGCGGGGACTGGCAGGCGGCCCGACTGGAGGACGGCACCTGCGGCCTGCTGCGCAGCGGGTACTGGACGGTGACGGCGGACCGGCCCTTTACCACGCTGCGGGTGAGGGTGGAGGGCCGCCTGGAGGGGCGGCCCCGTGTCCGCCGTCCGGTGCCCGAGCCGGTGAAGCTGGAGCAGCGGCTGACCCGCAGCGCCACGGCGGATCTGACGTCCCCCTTCCGGCTGCCGGAGGGGTGGGCGGGCAGCCGGGTGCTGCGCTATTTTCTTCCGGCAAAGCCAGGGGCGTGGAGAGAGGCCTCCGGGTTGTTTGCCCGGGGCGGGGCGGTGGCCGGCTGGTCCGGCCAGGCCCCGCCGGTAATCCGTGTGGTTTCCGCGGAGCCGGACTTTGCCCATGCTTTTTCCATCCGGTCCATCGCCTGCGAGGAGGTGGTTTTGGAGGAGGAGGGAATCCTGTCCGAAAGCCTGCGTCTTATGGTGGAGGAGGGTGGCCTCTGGTACGATTGCCCCATCCGGGAGCCGGACCCCCAGCAGACCCTGCCCCGGGGCTGCCGCTGGGAGGAGGGGCGCAGGACCCTCTGCTTCGGAAACGGGCGGGACTTTCGCCTGCCTGCCGGCGGCGGGCTTTTGGTGGCCGCCTGCGCCACCACCCTGGGGACAGGGGGCAACGGAGCCGCCGGGATTCTGAGCCAGGGCGGTACCCGGCTGCTGGCCCTGGACCCTGCCGGCGGCGGGTGTGATGGAGAGCGCGCCAGGGACGCCTTTTTCCGGGCGGCAAAGGAGCAGAACCAGCTGCTGCGGGCCGTCACCCCGAAGGACTACGAGACGCTGGCCCGCCAGACCCCGGGCCTGGCCCTGGGGCAGGTCCACGCGGTTGCCCGCCGGGCCTTGGGCCAGAACAGCGCCGGCATCACCGTGCTGGCCAAACCCCGCGCCCGGGAGCGGCTGCCTGCCCTCACCCCCTGGCAGGCGGCCCGGTTGGGGGCGTGGCTGGAGCGGTACCGGATGATCGGTGTGCCCGTCGCCGTCCGCAGTCCCCGGTATGTGCCTCTCGCCGTGTCAGCCTCCCTGCGGGTCAGCCAGCCTGTGGACCAGGAAACGGTCCGCCGGACGGTGCTGGAGCTGACGGACGGGGTGGAAGGCCCCGTGCCCTTTGGGGCGGAGGTGTCCGACACGGCCCTGCTGGCGGCCCTGGGCCGGCTGGAGCATATCCTTGCCGTCACCGGGCTGGAGCTGCGCCTCCTCTCCGGCCAGGTGCGCCCCGCCCGGGACGGGGTCATCCGGCTGGAGCCGGATATGCTGCCCTATTTGGAGAAACTGGAGATCACCCAGGCCTGACAGCCGGGTGAGGGGAGGACGGATATGGAACAGAGTGTGCGCCGGTATTGCTCCGACCGGGATCTGAGGCGCTGCGGCGACTATGACGGGGCGGGGGGATACCGCTCCCGGTGGCACCAGGGGCTTGAGAGGGGGATGGAGTGGCTCCGCCTGTCGCTGGAGGGGGTGTCTGCGGTCCGGGTGCGGGTGTTTGCATCAGAGGAGCCCCTGGAGCCAGAGAAAGCGGAACCGGAGCCCGCCCTGGTGGGGCAGGGACCGGACCTGTGCCTCTACGGGGTGCGGGGCCGCTACCTGCGCTTTGAGGTGGAGCCGGCGGAGGGACTTTTGGGGTATACGCTGAGTTTTCCCGGCCGCTCCATCGACGGGGGGCTGCCCGTTGTTCTGCGGGACGACCCCATCCTGCGCCGCTTTCTGGGGGTCTATCAGTCGGTCTATAGGGACACCAACCGCCAGGCGGCCCGGTTTCCCCACCGGTTGGACCCCCGGAATTCCGGGGCACTGGCCGGCCTGTATCGCTGGGTGGGGGCCGCCCGTTGGATGGGGGACGCCCCGTGCCTGCCCGAGCTGTTGGCCGCCGCCCCCAGGCTGAACCGGATGCGGGGTACCCGTCTGGGCCTGGAGTGGCTTGTCCGGCTGGTGACCGGCGGACGGGGAACGCTGGTGGAGGAGTTTCAGTGGCGGGAGCAGCCGCTGAGCCTGGAGGAGCGGGCGGAATGCGCCCGGCTCTACGGCGGGGGCGCCCAGGTGGTGGTGCTGCTGCCGGCGGACACCAACGCCGCCGCCCTGCGGTTTTTGGAACAGGTTGTGGAGGACTTCATCCCGATGGGGCTGTCCTGCAAGCTGCTTCAGCTGCGGGATGGAGGGGAGATGGACGGGCACACCTATCTGGACATCAACGCCCAGCTGCGGGAGCCGGCCCCGCCGGCCATGGACGAGAGCGAGCTGGACGAACTGATCCTGGAATAGAGGAGGGAGAACCATGCCGGGCTGGGAGGACAATTCCGCCTGTATTCTGGACTATCTGGAGCTGTTTCAAAGTCTGGCCGCCCAACCGGCGGACCAGGCCGGCTGCCTGGAGCGGTGGCGGCGCCTCCAGAACTGGGAACTGGACACGCCCGATACCGTTGTTCTGGCGCCCCGGCTGCTGCGGGAACGGTTTGATCTGCCGCTGCGGGAGTATCTGCTGGTCATGGCGGCCCTGGCCCTGGAGATGGACGGCCAGCTGCGGGCCGATTTCCGGCGCCGGTTTGGCCTGGCCCTGCCCACCGTGGAGTATGGGCTGGAGCTGATCGCCCCCCTCTGTCCCAGCGCTGTAGAGACCCTGGCGGAGCTGACCGGGCACAATCTGCTGACCGGCCTGCTCCTCGCCGCCGCCGGGGAGAGCGCCTACCCCCTGGAGCGGCCTCTGATCCTCTGCCGGGCTGCGGCGGCCTTTCTCACCGGACTTTCGGCGCCGGAGTACCGGGGCGTCACCCTCCTTCTGCCACCGGAGAAGACCCGTTACCTGCCCATCCACAGCCGGGCCCTGGAGCAGCTGACGCTGTGGTACGGCTCCGGCGGCTTGCAGCCCCTCTATCTCCACGGCCGGGATGGCTGCGGACGGCGGACCTTGCTGCTCCGGGGGTGCGGCGGCGCGGTCTGTGTGGAGCTGGCGGAGGGGACCCGGCTGTCCCCGGCGGACCAGGCACAGCTCTGCCGGGAGGGGGCCGTGCTGTCCAGACTGCTGTCCGTCCCGGTCTGCGGGGTGGACGCCAGGGCGGATGACGCCCTGGCGGAACTGCTGTGGCTGTGCCGGGAATGGGACATCCCTCTTGTGGTGGTAACTCAGGAGGAGAACGTGCTGGCGCAGGCCGGGGAGGTGATCCGGCTGCCATCCCGGCTGACCCCCTGGGAGCGGGAGCAGGGGTGGCGGGCGGTTCTGCCCGGGGCGGAGCCGGACTCGGTTCCCCCGGGCGGCATGAGCATCGGGGCCCTGCGAGAGACCGCCGGGCTGGCGCTGCGGATGGCCGGGGCGGCGGGCCGGACCCAGGTGCGGGGGGAGGATACCCGCCGGGCCCTGCGCCAGCGGGGCGGGACGATGGCCTTCGGAATTCAGTTTGAGCCCTACGCCCGCCTGGAGGACATGGTGCTGCCGGAGGAGGCGCTGGAGCAGCTCCGCCAGATCTGTACCGCCGCCCGGTGCGGGCGACAGCTGGCCGACTGGGGCGTGCCGGTGCGCAACGAGGGGGTGACGGCGGTATTTTACGGGCCCTCGGGCACGGGGAAAACCATGGCGGCCAACGCCGTGGCCCGGGCGCTGGAGATGCCCCTTCTGCGGGCGGACTTGTCTGAGATCATGGACAAATATGTGGGGGAGACGGAAAAGCATCTGGGCCGGCTCATGCAGTGCGCCCGGGAAAACCGCTGTGTGCTGCTGTTTGACGAGGCGGACGCCCTGTTCGGAAAGCGCACCGGCCTCTCCACCGGCCACGACAAGTTCGCAAACCTCTCCACCTCCTTCCTGCTCCAGGAGATCGAGGGGTACGACGGCGTGGCCCTGCTGTCCACCAATCTGTTGCAGAACTTTGACGAGGCCTTTCTCCGCCGCCTCTCCTATGTGGTGCGCTTCGCCCTGCCCGACGCCGGACAGCGGGAGAAGCTGTGGCGGCGGGCCCTTCCGCCGGACCGGCTGGAGGGGACCATTCCCTTCGGGGATCTGGCCCGGTCGGAGCTGAGCCCCGCCCGGATCAACGGCGTGGCCAGTGCCGCCGCCGTGGCGGCCATGAGCGCCGGAAAGAACGCCATGGACGCGGCAGACGTGGTACGGGCGCTGGGCCTGGAACTACAAAAGAGCGGAAAGACACTGCCCCGGGAACTGAGCGCCCTGCTGGCGGAGCAAGGCGTCCAAAAGGTGGAGACAGCCGTAACAATGATGTAAGGGGCCGGTGGAACTGCCCTCCGCCGGATAATTGTCAAAAAGCGCCTGCCCGTGGGCCGTATGATGCCATACTGTGAGCGGGGGGATGCCCTTTGAACTCAAATCCGATTGCGGTTCCGAACCGGCTGAGCCAAACATTGCGGCAGGAGCTGGAGGAATATAAGATCATCTTTCTCTCCGCCGGCGCAGGGTGGGGAAAAAGTACGGCTGTCCGGGAGTGCCTGAAGGGGCGGCCGGCGGTCTATCTCACGGTGGAGCCCGACCGGGTTCCCCGGCTGTCGGCCAAGGAGTCCCTCATTGTCCTGGACGATTTTCACAGGCTTGCGCCCCGTCTGGAAAAGCGCATGGCGGAGCTGATCCGCAGATCGCCCAAACGCCAGCGGCTGATTTTGCTGTCCCGGTGTCCGCCGCCGGAATTTCTTCTCCCCTACCGGTTTTCCGGGGAGCTGCGGCTGCTGACCGAGGCCGATCTGGCGCTGGGCGATGGGGAGATACTCCAGCTGGCAAAGGCCTGGGGCGCGTCGCTGCCCGGGGCGGAGCTGCGGTATCTTCAGCATGAGAGCCAGGGCTATCCGCCCTACATAGGCTTCCTGCTGGACCAGCTGGCCGTCACCGGGCTGTGTACCCGGGTGGTGGAGGAGGGGCGGCGGCAGCTGTACGCCTACTTTGACGCGGTTTTGTTCCAAAGCTGGGACAAGCGCACCCGCCGCGCTCTGATGTGCGGCAGCTTTTTCTCCACTGTCACCACCGCCCTGATGGAGGAGGTGCTGGAGGAACCCCAGGCGGGGGCGCTGCTGCTGGAGATCGCCCGACGCACGGGGGTGCTTCAGGCCCAGCGGCAGGGCCGGTGGCGGTACGCCGGTCCGGCCCTTTCATCCGAGTACCTGCGCTGGAAGGCGGAGCGGGAGCTGGCCCCCGGGGAGATCCAGCGGCTGCACAGGCTGGGCGGGGACTGGTGCAGGACCCACGGAGATTACACCGGCGCCGTGGGGCACTATCTGGCCGCCGGCAGCCGGGGCCAGGTGTCCGATGTGCTCATTCAGGCGGTGCGGAGCGACGGGCGGGCTGGGACGCTGTGCCGGCTCTCCGACTGCTTGGACCGCCTGAGCGAAGAAGCGATACAGGCTGCGCCGGAGCTGAGCTTTGCCATGAGCCGGGCAGCCTGGCTCCGTCTGGACCTGGGAAAGGCCCGGTACTGGCGGGATGTGCTGGAGCAACAGGCCGCCGGACCGGAAGGCAGGCGGGCCGCGCCCTACCTGGCCTATCTGGATTTCTGCCTGCCCCAGCCGGAGCTTGCCGGGCGGGGGGCGCTTTCGCTGCCGAAAGCGGCGGAGGGGTGTGTGCTGGATGTGACGGCCCTGACTGCGGGACTGCCCAGCGTCCTGAGAGGGGAGGGAGATCTGTCCAACCTCTTTCAGGAGCGGGAACTGCCTGCGGCGGCCGACAGCCTGACCGGCGGCTTTATGGCCCTGCTCCAGGCGGAATACCGGATAGAACAGGAGGAAGGAGGGGGCGCGTCGCTGCTGGGGTGTCACCTCCTCCAGCTGCAAATGCAGGCCCGGGGCGCGCTGGAGCTGGAATTTGTCTGCGTGGCCCTGACGGCCCGGGCCCTTTGCGGGGAGGGACAGTTTCCCGAGGCGGCCTCCTACCTGCTCCGGTTTCGCCAGCGGGCGGAGGCGGCGGGGGACGGAACGCTGCTGGCCAATATAGATGCCCTCCGGTGCCGCATCGCCCTGCTGGAGGACAGCCTGTACGCCGCCCAGTGGCTTGCGGCCCAGCCGCCCACCGGCGGTGTCGTTTCCCTGGTGGACGGATATTGCCTGCTCACCAGGGTGCGATGCCATATCAAGCGGGAGGAGTACCGCACCGCGCTGCTCTATCTGGGCCCGCTGCTGACCGGCTATGTCCGCTGCGGGCGGATTTTAGATCAGATGGAGGCGCTGATACTCACCGCCATTTGCCTCTATCGCCTGCACGACCCGGCCTGGAGGGACCATCTGGAGCGGGCCCTCCGTCTGGGCGACCCGTACGGGTTTGTAGAGGTTTTTGCCGGGGAGGGGGCGGCCATACTGCCCCTGCTGGAGGACTACTCCCCTGCCCCGGAGCGTTCCGCCCGGTATTGGAGCGCCATCCTGCGGGGGGCGGCCAGCCAGGCGGAGTACAGCCCCGCCTATCTCCGCCCGAACCGGTATCTGACCCAGACGCTGACCCCTGCCGAGCGTATGGTTGTGCTGCTGCTGGTGCGCCACAAGAGCACCGGGGAGATGGCAAGCATCATGGGCGTCAAGGTCAGCACCGTGCGGACCCATCTGCGCCATCTGTTTGTCAAGCTGGGTGTCCACAGTCAGGAGGAGGCCCGGAAGGCCGCCGTTGGGTTTCATCTGGTCTGACCGGCAAAGAGAAAATTTTAAGACAAAAGGCGGTGAATCCATGGAGCAGCAAGTGAAAAAAACAGAAACCGGCGCGCAGCAGCAGGTACAGCCCAACCGTACCGGCATACCCGCCCGGATGAAGCTGGAGTTTGAAAGCCGCAGCGGCCTGTCCCTGGACGGGGTGCGGGTCCACTATAACTCCCCCCACCCTCAGAGCCTCAATGCCCGGGCCTATACCGACGGGCAAAACATATTCTTGGGTCCCGGGCAGGAGTCCTGCCTGCGGCATGAACTGGGACATATTGTCCAGCACAGCCGCCGCAGCGTGGAGCCCACCTGTACGGTGGCCGGCTATCCGGTCAACGACTCCCCGCAGCTGGAGCGGGAGGCCGACCAGCTCTCGGCGGCGTCCGGCCCTTTTGCGGGCGGCACTTCTCCCATTCAGGCCGGCTGTATCCAGCGCCTGTGCTTTCGGGAAAAGCGGGGAAACTGGGTTGACGTGGCCCGAGAACTAGGGGCCAAGGAGAAGATTGACTTTCGCCGGTCGCTGCAGGGTGTGGCTGACGCCAGGAAGAGGGCGGAGGCCGAGAAAGAGGCGCCCGTGACGTTTTCCTGGGGGAGTGAGGATGACTCCATGGATGCGTTCTGGCTGAGTCAGGCGGGGGCCGGGAATGCCACCGAGACGAGTGAGGAGGAAGACAGGGAGATCGCCGAACTGAGTGAAACGGAGGCCGGGAAGGACACCGAGCTGAGTGAGGCGGCCAAGGAGATCACTGATCTGAGTGAGGCAGAGGCAGAAGAAGTGAAGAGCCTGGACTTCGAGAAGTACTATGAGGGCATCAACCCCAACCTCAAGGACAAAAATTTCTGGATCAATTATGAGAGCTATGCTACCGGGGATCTGACCTCCCTGTCGGCGGCGGTCATCGGCAATCGTTATCATGGCATCGCCATGCGCTGGAACAAGATCGGGCAGTATGACAAAGACAAAAATCTGGAGGTTCTGCGGCAGTTTTTGGGCGGTGAGCGGGATGAGGACGGCATTGTCACCGGCATCGGCCTGCAGGGGATCTGGCGGGAATCCGAAACAAGTGATGCCCAGAAGGAGGAGGGTAATTATTACCGCATGGAAACGGCAGGTCTGCATTTTTTTGAGGCCCAAAAAATCTGGATCAGTCTGGAGGAACAGCAGAAAGAAACGGAGCAGAGGGCTGCGGGTGCATTGAAAAAGACCTTTGCAGATCTTGCCAGGGCGACGGTGGGAGCTCCAAAGGAAAACGACCTGAAAACGCAGTGTCTGATGGCCATTGTTCAGATGAAGTTCTGGATAACTGTAAGCACACCGCTAGGCAACCGCTCCCTTTTCAATTACTACACCGAGGCATATAACTGCCTGGACAAGATGGCAGAGAAAACACGGGGGGCCAACGCTGCCGCTGACTTCCTGGAGATTGCAGCGGAACTGCATCGTGTCTCCCTGCATTTGAGAGCTGCTAAGGAGTTTCAGAAGAAGAAAGGGAGTCTGCTGCCAAATATAGTGACCCCAAAGATTCCCATGAAGCGGGCCTTTACGGATGGGACCAAGCTGGTCGCCATTGGCTGGAACCAGCAAAGACGGCAGGTGCTCAGGAAGGCCTGGGGGGTGGAATCCGCCGGGGGGAAGTATCCGTACGATAGTTCTATCAAAGCATGGCTTTCTAAGCGGGGCGTAAACATGGATCAAGTGGAAAAAAAAGATGGGGCTAATCAGGAGGTAGATGTGCTGTGGGTCCGGGCCAGCGGAAGCAATGGAGGGGCCCACTATGAGAATGATACCAATCCTGACTCTTTGAAACAGCGAGCGTCTGCCCTTTTGAGAGCTGGGAATACGGTCTTTCTGGCCGGTGACAGCATGAAGGAAATTGAAGAATACGCCCAATCTAACGAAAACGGAGACATAAAACTTTACAATATTACTGGATTCTGGAAAAATAGAATGTCGGAACTAGAGGCTTGGGGCGGAAATACCCGGACCGGTCAGTTCAGACTGTATGATTATCTCAACCGACAGCCCGGGTCGCTGGTGCATATCGGGGCTATGAGCGGCAATATTGAGGCCATGGCGCTGCTGGGCCATAAGGTGGAAGCCCATGTCAACTCGTATTCCGATCAGGGGGTAAGCAGAATGCGGGCCTACGAACGGCACGACCAGGTGACAAAAGAAACTGAGGACAAAATTTTCTATGACATAAAAGAGGATAAGTCCTATGAGCAAAAAAATGGGAAAGCCTATGTGGCCCTGAAAAACAAGAGCAAAAAAATCTACGAGATCATACGCCAAAAGAATCATGATACTATAGAAAATAGAATACCTCAATGTCCATATAATATTTTTGATGCCGAGCATAACCCCTTTTTAGAGAGAAGAAAGGATATGGACAACCATAAACGGCAGATCCTGGCCTACCTGTGGGTGGACGGGCTGATTCATAACAAGGCATATAACGATGTTTGGACGAGGCTCAATACAGAGCATCCTGGGATGCCGCAGCAGGAGCTTCAGAAGCAGTACGAGATGGCAAAGGAGCATATAACGAAAGTGGTAGAATTTCTCAAAGACAAAAAGGTTCAAGCGGCCATCGGTATAAACACCTCGGGGGAGCAGGACACTGGGGGCAATGTCTGCGATAAGCTGCAGGAGCAGCTTCTGAACTACATCTTTATCCAGGTGGTGAAAGAATAAGCCCCCCTAGCAAAAACACTGCGGCCCCAATGCCTTGAACCTGTTTGGGACAGTGACAGCCTGGACTGGAAGGAGATTCCGGCGGACGAGATCACCCGGCGGGTGGTGAGCCGGGTGTGCCCCGGCTCCATCGTCCTCTTCCACAACGCCGCCATCCATACGCCGGAGGCCCTGCCCGGGATCATCCAGTCCCTGCTCCAGCAGGGGTATACCTTCGTGCCCATCTCCCAGATCATCCTGCCGGGCACCTGCGGCGCCGACTATACCATCGACCACACCGGCCGGCAGCAGCCCTGCCAGAGCTGAGGGCCGCTCCCCCGGAGCCCGACCTATGGCCTTAAAAAGGAACACATCCACCAGCTTTGCTGGTGGATGTGTTCCTTTTTAAGGGGGGAAAGATGGCGGTTATCCACACCTTACCGCATACTCTCCGCCTTTTCCTTGATAAAGTGCTTGAGCCAGGAGGCGGTGGCCTTGTTCTCCAGGGCAAAGTCAATGGTGGCCTCCAGGAAGCCGCACAGGTTGCCGGTGTCGTACCGGCGGCCGTCAAAGTTGACCGCCACCATCCGACTCTTGCGGCACAGTTCCCGCAGGCCGTCGGTGAGCTGGATCTCCCCGCCGTAGCCCGGCTTCAGATTCTCCAGAATGTCAAAGATCTGGGGGGTGAGCACATACCGGCCCAGAATGGCGTAGTTGGAGAACATCTCCTGGGGGGTGGGCTTCTCGTTCATGTCGGACACGTCGAAGATCCGCTCCTCCAGGGGGGAGATCTTCACGGAGGAGTAGCGGGAGATGGCCTCGGTGGACACCTGCTGGACGCCCACGGCGGAGGCGCCGTATTTCTCGGCCCCCTCAATGAGCTGGAGGGTCACCGGCTTATTGGCCCGCATGATGTCGTCCCCCAGCAGCACCGCGAAGGGCTCGTCCCCCACAAAGCGCTTGGCCCGATAGATGGCGTGGCCCAGGCCCTTGGTCTCCTTCTGACGGACGTAGAAGATGTTGGCCAGATCGGCGGCCCGGCGGACCTCCACCAGCTCCCGCTCCTTACCGGCCTGGAGCAGCCGGGTCTCCAGCTCTGGGTAGTAGTCAAAGTAGTCGTCCATGGCGGACTTGGCCCGGTTGGTGACGATGAGGATATCCTCGATGCCGGAGGCCACCGCCTCTTCGATGATATACTGGATCACCGGTTTGTCCACCATGGGCAGCATTTCCTTGGGGACGGTCTTGGTGGCAGGGAGCATCCTTGTGCCCAGACCAGCGGCGGGGATGACGGCCTTGCGGACTTTCATGGGGAATCCTCCTTATCTGTCGTAAACTGGGGAGGCGCCTCAGCGGCGGGCCAGGCGGCGCTCCGGAATCATGGCGCGGAAGTAGCGGACCTTGGGCAGGGCCAGCAGCAGGACGGTGCCCAGCACATAGCAGGCCAGGGCCTCGCCCACCACAAAGGTCCACATATTGAAGGTGTAGGCGGCCCAGAAGGCGCCGTTGACGGCGCCCGCCTCCGCCCAGGCCCACATGGGGGGCAGCAGCAGGGCGTTCATGACGATGGGGGGCAGGGCGGCCAGATACCAGCGGGGCATCTTCGCGCTCAGGAAGGCGGCGATGGCGGTGGCCAGGGTGCCCACCACCATATCAACGGGGCCATAGGGGGAGAGGATGTTGGTCAGCAGGCAGCCCAGCGCCAGACCGGGGGCGGTGGCGGGAAAGAGGAAGGGCAGCACGGTGAGGGCCTCTCCCAGGCGGACCTGAACGGGCCCGAAGGTGAGCTGAAAGATGTTGCCGAAATAGCACAGGACGAAGTAGATGGCCGCCACCATGGCGGCCAGGGTGAGATCGCGGGTGGAAAACTTACGCATACTGAATTTGGAACCTCCATTTTCGTATTTAGAGAACGGCGGTGAGTCCCGCCGAACGAACGCGGCGCAGCCGCGCTTGGACCGGGTGTGGAAACCAGTCGGTCACATTTTAGCACAATCCCTGTGGAAAGGCAAGGGAAGGGGGGCGCCCGGACGCTGATTTACAGAGGAGGGAGAACCTGCTATACTGGTGAAAAAAGACAAAGGAGGAAATAAAAATGGAACGATCTGCCGCACAGGACCGCCGGAGAGCGGTGGAACAGGCGCTGGAGGAGGCCGGAGGGCCGGTGAGCGCCACGGCGCTGGCCAGACGGTTTTCGGTGAGCCGGCAGATCATCGTGGGGGACGTGGCTCTGCTGCGGGCCGCCGGGGCGGACATCGTGGCCACGCCCCGGGGCTATGTGTTGGGCCGCCGGCCGGCGGGGGTGGAGCGGCGTGTGGCCTGCGTCCACGCCCCCGAGGAGATGGAGGCGGAGCTCAACGCCATCGTGGACGCCGGAGGGGAGGTGGCCGATGTGATCGTGGAGCACCCGGTTTACGGTCAGCTGACAGGCATATTGGGAGTGGGCTCCCGATATGATGTACAGGAGTTTATCCGGCGGGTGCGGGCGGACGGAGCCCGGCCCCTGTCCGATCTGACCGACGGAATCCATCTGCATACCATTCGATGCAGGGATGAGAAAACCTTCCAAAGAATTCTGAAATCCCTGAGAAATGCAGGGTTTTTGCTGGATATGTAAATAGCAAAAGGGGATGAGTCGAAATTTATGTTAAATCTGCCGAAAAAGTATTGCCAAATTGTGAATAATGGTGTATCATAAGGTACGAATCCTAGGGTTGGGGAGGCTTATGGGATTCGAAATTATAAGGGAGGGTTATTATGAACTCACCACGAATGCAACGCTTCGGAAGAATTCTACTGGTAATCTTTGCCCTAGCTTGTGTCCTGATGACGGTTGCCTTTGCCGAGGGTGACGAAGCGCCCAAAGCTGCCGCCTGGGGCACCATCGCATCCCTGCTGCCCCCTGTCGTAGCCATTATTCTGGCCCTTATCACCAAAGAAGTGTACTCGTCCCTGTTCCTGGGCATTATCGTGGGCTGCCTGCTGTTCACCGACGGTAATGTCATCAACGCCCTCCAGGATTTCGTGTCCCGCCTGTGCAGCAACGCCGGCGGCAACATGGGCATCCTGATGTTCCTGGTCATCCTGGGCACCATGGTGGCCCTGATGATCCGGGCCGGCGGCTCCAAGGCCTACGGCGACTGGGCCGTCAAGCACATCAAGACCAAGTCCGGCGCTCTGTGGTCCACCTTCATCCTGGCCATCGTGCTGGGCGTGGACGACTACTTCAACAACCTGACCACCGGTAACGTGATGCGCCCCGTGGCCGACGGCCACCACATTTCCCGCGCCAAGCTGTCCTATATGTGCGATGCCACCGCCGCCCCCGTGTGTATTATGATGCCCGTGTCCTCCTGGGCCGCGGCCGTCACCGGCGTCATCGACAACGAAGAGGTGGGCTTCCAGATCTTCCTGAAGGCCATTCCCTACAACTACTACGCCATCCTGACCATGGTCTTTATCGTGGTCATGACCAGCCTGAACATCGACTACGGTCCCATGAAGAAGCATGAGGACAACGCTGCCAAGGGCGACCTCTACACCACCCCCGAGCGGCCCTTTGCCGAGACCGCCGAGATGAAGTTCAATCCCGCCGGCAAGGTCATCGACCTGGTCATTCCCGTTGTCATCCTGGTTGTCTGCTGCGTGGGCGCCATGATCTACGTCGGCTACCAGGGCGGCGGCCACGACCTCATCACCGCCTTCGCCAATACCGATGCCTTCTCCGCGCTGCCTCTGGGCTCTCTCATCGCTCTTATTATCTCCATGGTCTATTTCATGGTGCGCCGCTCCATGAAATTTACCGAACTGATGGACTGCCTGCCTGAGGGCTTCAAGCAGATGGTGCCCGCCATCCTGATCCTCTGCCTGGCCTGGACCATCGGCGACGTGACCAAGGCCCTGGGCGCTCCCGAGTTCGTGGCTGGCATCGTCTCCGGCTTCGGCACCAGCCTGCATAACTTCCTGCCCGCCGTGGTGTTCCTGATTGCCGCCTTCCTGGGCTTTGCAACCGGCACCTCCTGGGGCACCTTCTCCATCCTGCTGCCCATCGTGATCCCTGTGTTTGCCAACGGCACCGCGGCCACCGATCTTACCGTCGCCAACATTGGCCCCGGACACGACATCCTGATGATCGCCATCGCGGCCACCCTGGGCGGCGCCGTCATGGGCGACCACTGCTCGCCCATCTCGGATACCACCATCATGGCCTCCTCGGGCGCTCAGTGCTACCACCTGAACCATGTGGCCACCCAGCTGCCCTACGCGGTCACCGTGGCGGCGGTGTGCTTCGTCAACTACATCCTGGCCGGCTTCATCCAGAACGTGTTCGTGAACCTGGCCATCGCTGTGATCCTTATGGTGGTGGTTCTGCTCATCGTGGGCAAGGTCAACCATTCCATGACCACTCACTCTCAGCGGGACTGAGCAGCGTGGGCTGTTTCCCCCGATTGAGTCAAACAACAAAAAGATGGCCCGCCGATCGGCGGGCCATCTTTTTGTTGTACGGAGGAAATACAGACCCGGTGAAACCGGCCTGAGGTTCCATAAGGCTTTGTAAATACCAAACAAATAATATGGATTTTTTGTCCAAAATTTTTACTGTTTTTCTGTGCGCTCCTACAAAAATATACAAATTATCAAAAAAACATTGTAAAGTTAACGCTGATTTTGTATGATACCTCACGAGTCCTTGGGTTGGGGAGCTTTTAGGATTCACCATCTCAATAGGAGGGCTAATATGAAGTCACCGCGTATCAAACAATCTGGCAAGATCCTGCTGACACTGTTTGCTCTGGCCTGTATCCTGGCCACGGCGGCCTTTGCGGAAGGTGAGGCCGCCGCCGGCAGTATTGCCGCCTGGGGCACCCTGGCGTCTCTGCTGCCCCCCGTGGTAGCCATTATCCTGGCTCTGATTACCAAGGAAGTGTACTCGTCCCTGTTCCTGGGCATTATCGTGGGCTGCCTGCTGTTCACCAACGGCAACCCCATCAACGCCCTCCAGGATTTCGTGTCCCGCCTGTGCAGCAACGCCGGCGGCAACATGGGCATCCTGATGTTCCTGGTCATCCTGGGCACCATGGTGGCCCTGATGATCCGGGCCGGCGGCTCCAAGGCCTACGGCGACTGGGCCGTCAAGCACATCAAGACCAAGTCCGGCGCTCTGTGGTCCACCTTCATCCTGGCCATCGTGCTGGGCGTGGACGACTACTTCAACAACCTGACCACCGGTAACGTGATGCGCCCCGTGGCCGACGGCCACCACATCTCCCGCGCCAAGCTGTCCTATATGTGCGACGCCACCGCCGCCCCCGTGTGCATTATGATGCCCGTGTCCTCCTGGGCCGCGGCCGTCACCGGTATCATCGACAACGAAGAGCTGGGCTTCCAGATCTTCCTGAAGGCCATTCCCTACAACTACTACGCCATCCTGACGCTGGTATTCATCGTGGTTATGACCAGCCTGAACATCGACTACGGTCCCATGAAGAAGCATGAGGACAACGCCGCCAAGGGCGACCTCTACACCACCCCTGAGCGGCCCTTCGCCGGCGTGGAGGAGATGAAGTTCAATCCCGCCGGCAAGGTCATCGATCTGGTGATCCCGGTGGTGATGCTGGTGGCCTGCTGCGTGGGTGCAATGATCTACGTCGGTTACCAGGGCGGCGGCACCGACCTTATCAGCGCCTTCGCCAACACCGATGCCTTCTCCGCGCTGCCCCTGGGCTCGCTGGTGGCTTTGATCTTCACCATGATCTTCTTCATGGCGCGCCGTTCCATGAAGTTCTCCGAGCTGATGGACTGCCTGCCCGGCGGATTTAAGCAGATGGTGCCCGCCATCCTGATCCTCTGCCTGGCCTGGACCATCGGCGACGTGACCAAGGCCCTGGGCGCCCCCGAATTTGTGCGGGACATCGTAAAGGGCTTCGGCACCAGCCTGCATCAGTTCCTGCCCGCCGTGGTGTTCCTGATTGCCGCCTTCCTGGGCTTTGCAACCGGCACCTCCTGGGGCACCTTCACCATCCTGCTGCCCATCATCATCCCGGTGTTCTCCGGCGGCGTGGCCGCCGCCGACCTGACCCCTGATTTGATTAACGGCAACGAGATCCTGATGATTGCCATCGCGGCCACCCTGGGCGGCGCTGTCATGGGCGACCACTGCTCGCCCATCTCGGATACCACCATCATGGCCTCCTCGGGCGCTCAGTGTTATCACCTGAACCATGTGGCCACCCAGCTGCCCTACGCGGTCACCGTGGCGGCGGTGTGCTTCTTCAACTACATCCTGGCGGCCTTTATCCAGAATGTATTCCTGAACCTGGCCGTCGCGGTGGTCTCCATGGTGGTGGTCCTGCTCATCATTGGCAAGGTCAACCACTCCATGACCACCCACTCCCAGCGGGACTGATTGATCCGCAAAAAAAGTCCGGCCCTTGCTGAACAGGTCCAGTAAAACCGGACAATAGACAAAAGGCCCCCTAATGTAGGAAAATAGAACTACATTAGGGGGTCC
>CALWXZ010000009.1 GCA_944385625.1 uncultured Flavonifractor sp.
CATGGTGTGCAAGATCAACTCCTACAAGGGCAAGATCTTCGCCGTGGAGCCCCCCACCTTTGTGGAGCTGGAGGTCAGCGAGACCGACCCCGGCTTCAAGGGCGACACCGCCACCAACGTGACCAAGCCCGCCACCCTGGAGACCGGCGCCGAGATCAAGGTGCCCCTGTTCATCAACCCCGGCGATAAGATCAAGATCGACACCCGCACCGGCGAGTATCTGGAGCGCTGCAAGGGTTAATCAAATACCCCCTAGATACAAATGGGCCGCGCCGCATAGCGGCACAACCCATTTGATACCCCCGGTTTCGCGCCCTGTGGCGCGGGTCGAGGTGTTTTCGGGTGAAGTGAATTCACCCGAAAACAGATTCCTATTCCACTGGCCCTTCGTGGCCGACGACTGAGAAAAGGAGAACCAGTTATGACGATTTCTGAGAAGGTCGCGTACCTGAAGGGCCTGGCCGAGGGCCTGAATATCGACACCGAGAAGTCCAAGGAGGGCAAGCTGCTCAATGTCATCATCGGTATCCTGGAGGAGATCGGGATGTCCATTGAGGATCTGGAGGAGAACACCGTGGCCCTGGGGGAGGAGATCGACGCCATCTCCGACGACCTGGCCGACGTGGAGAAAGCCGTCTATGAGGACGAGGATGACGATGAGGACGATGACGAGTGCTGCTGCGACGACGACTTCTTCGAGACCGAGTGCCCCAACTGCGGCGAGACTCTGGTCATTGACGAGTCCGTCCTGGATGAGGGCGTGATTCAGTGCCCCAGCTGCAAGCAGAAGTTTGCCCTGGACCTGTCCGACGACTGCTGCTGCGGCGACGAGGACGAGGAAGGCGGCTGCGGCTGCGGCTGTGGCTGCGAGGACCACGACCACGAGGAGGAGTAATCCCACCCGAGCACAAGGAGCGCTGCGTTTATCTGCGGCGCTCCTTTTCTTTTTTGGAGAAAGCTTTTGCTTATGGCCACAAAGTCAGTGGGATTTTGGTGAAAATGGCGGGGCAAGTCTCTTGCGCCTTCTGCGGTTAACGTAGTATAATGGGCACGGAATTAGATTAGATTAACTTAGTTAGTGGATGGGATGCAATGAAGATACAAGAGACACAAAACCATAAAACCCTGGAGGAGGTCCAGCCCGGAGAACAGGGCACCATCCTCCAGGTGGGCAACAGCCGGGGCCCGGTCAAGCGCCGGCTGGTAGATATGGGCCTGACTCCCGGCACCCAGGTCATGGTGCGGAAAGTGGCCCCCTTCGGCGACCCGGTGGAGCTGAACCTGCGGGGTTATGAGCTGTCCCTGCGGAAAGCGGACGCCGCCCAGATCCTCATCGCCACCGGCGAGGAGGGGGAGCAGCGGGCCAAGGCCCGCAAGAAGCGCATGGGCATGGTGCAGCATCTGCCCGATGAGGAGACTCTGCGCCGGATGGACGCCGATCACGCCCATGAGGCCGCCGAGCACGGCGGCGTACCTGACTACGCCAGCCACGACACCCGGGAGATGAAGCTGGCTCTGGTGGGCAACCCCAACTGCGGCAAGACCACCCTCTTCAACGCCCTTACCGGCTCCAACCAGTATGTGGGCAACTGGCCCGGCGTGACGGTGGAGAAGAAGGAGGGCAAGGCCCAGGTGGACGGCAAGGACGTCACCGTGGTGGACCTGCCCGGCATCTACTCCCTGTCCCCCTACTCCATGGAGGAGATCGTGGCCCGGGACTTTATCGTGGGAGAGCGGCCCGACGCCATTATCGATATCATTGACGCCACCAATATCGAGCGCAACCTCTACCTGACCGCCCAGCTGCTGGAGCTGGAGCGGCCCATGGTCATCGCCCTGAACTTTATGGACGAGGTGGAGAAGCATGGGGACAAGATCGACGTGGACCAGCTGTCCAAGGCTCTGGGTGTGCCGGTGATCCCCATCACCGCCCGGTCGGGTAAGAACATCCAGAAGCTGCTGGAGGTGGCCCACCACCAGATGCACGTGGGGGTCACCGTGGAGCCAGACGATTTGTACGACGACTTCACCCATCAGATTCACCACAAGGTGGGCGAGCTGATCCACGATAAGGCCTACGCCGCGCACATCCCGGCCCACTGGGCCTCCATCAAGCTCATTGAGGGCGACTCCCTGGTGGAGAAGGCCCTGGGTCTGAGCGGGGTGGAAAAGGCGGCCCTGGAGCGGGTCTGCCAGGAGTACGAGGGGGCCTATGAGCTGGGCGACCGGGAGACCCTCATCGCCGACGCCCGGTATCAGTTCATCCAGAAGGTGGTGGAGCTGTGCGTCCACCGGGGCCGTCCGCTGGGGACGCCCACCCTGTCCGACCGGGTGGACGCCATTGTCACCCACAAGTTCCTGGCCATTCCGGTGTTCCTGGTGATGATGCTGGCCATGTTCGCCCTGACCTTCGGCCCCGGCCAGATGCTGGCCGACGGGGTGGATACCCTTATTGGCGGCTACTTTGCCGACTGGGTACGGGGCGTGCTGGCCGTGGCCGGTACGGCCCCCTGGGTGGAGGCCCTGCTGGTGGACGGCGTAATTGCCGGCGTGGGAGGCGTATTGACCTTCCTGCCCCAGATCGCCATCCTGTTCCTCTTCCTGTCCTTCCTGGAGGACTCGGGCTATATGGCCCGGGCCGCCTTTATCATGGACCGGCTGCTGCGGCGGTTCGGTCTCAGCGGCAAGGCGTTTATTCCCATGCTGATGGGCTTCGGCTGCACGGTGCCCGCCGTCATGGGCGCCCGCACTATGGAGAATGAGAAGGACCGCCGTATGACCATCATGCTGGTGCCCTTCATGTCCTGTTCCGCCCGGCTGCCGGTGTACGGCCTGCTCACCGCCGCCTTCTTCCCCCGGTACGGCGGGGTGGTGGTGTTTTCCCTGTATCTGCTGGGCCTGATTTTCGCCATCCTCTCCGGCATTTTGCTCAAGAAGCTGGTGTTCAAGGGGGAGCCCGCCGCCTTTGTGCTGGAGCTGCCCCCCTACCGCCTGCCCACCCTGAAAAACATCGCGCTCCATGTCTGGGAGAAGGTAAAGGGCTTCCTGGTGAAGGCCGGCACCCTGATCCTGGCCATGAGCGTGCTGCTGTGGTTCCTCCAGACCTTCGGTGTGGAGAACGGGGCCTTCGGCATGGTGTCCGACGCCGAGTTCTCCATCCTGGGCAACATCGGCTCCTTCCTGGCCCCCGTCTTCGCACCGCTGGGCTTTGGTACCTGGCAGGCGGCGGTGGCCCTCCTCTCCGGCCTTATCGCCAAGGAGATGGTGGTGTCCTCCATGAGTATGTTCTACGGCTTCTCGGTCACCGCCAGCGGCGCCGCCATTGCCGCCGCCCTGGGCGGCACCTTCCAGAGTCCTCTGGCGGCCTACTCCTTCCTGGTGTTCGTGCTGCTCTATGTACCCTGCGTGGCGGCGGTATCCACCATCCGTAAGGAGATGAACTCGGTCAAGTGGACCTTGGCCTCCATCGGCTGGCAGCTGTGCGCCGCCTGGATCGGCTCCTTCCTGGTCTACCAGATCGGCTCCCTGTTTTTGAGGTAACAGTATGCTGAAAGTGCTCATTTACATCGGTGTGGCCGCCCTCATTCTCTGGGCGGCGGTCTACCTGATCTACCGGTTCCATCAGAACCTGAAAGGCAAGCGGGGGTGCGACTGCGGCGGCTGCTCCAGCTGCCCTCACACCTACTGCCGCCACCGGAAAGCGCCGTAAAGGAGGGCTTATTATGGATGAGAAGGGCCAGAAACTGCAGAACTGGATCGACGAGAGCCAGAACATCGTCTTTTTCGGCGGGGCGGGGGTGTCCACCGAGAGCGGTATCCCCGATTTCCGCAGTGTGGACGGCCTGTACAACCAGCAGTACGCCTATCCGCCGGAGACCATTCTGAGTCACACCTTCTTCCAGAAGAATCCGGAGGAGTTCTACCGGTTCTACCACAACAAGATGCTCTTTCCCGACGCCAAACCCAACGCCGCTCACCGGAAGCTGGCGGAGCTGGAACGGGCGGGCAAGCTGAAGGCTGTGGTGACCCAGAACATCGACGGGCTCCACCAGGCCGCGGGCAGCGTCAATGTGTATGAGCTCCACGGCTCGGTCCACCGGAACTACTGCATGAAGTGCCATCAGTTCTACGATCTGGACTTCATGATGAAGCAGGAGGGGGTACCCCACTGTCCGGTGTGCGGCGGGATGATTAAACCGGATGTGGTGCTCTATGAGGAGTCCCTGGATCAGGAGACCATCGAGGCCGCCGTGCTGGCCATCTCCCGGGCGGATATGCTCATCATCGGGGGCACCTCTCTGGCGGTGTATCCGGCGGCGGGGCTGATCCGCTACTACCGGGGGCACAAGCTGACCCTCATCAACAAGAGCCCCACCCCCTACGACAAGGAGGCCGACCTGGTGATCGCCGGTCCCATTGGAGAAATCCTGGGGGCCATATCCGTATAGTCCCTGAAAAGGACCTGCCGCGGCAGGTCCTTTTTTCCTTGTCAACGGCTATGCTTCCCGGTATAATGGAGGCACTACGGAAGGGGAGGCCGGGCCTATGTTCGACTTCACACAGATCAGCCATTATCGGGAGAACAATCGTTTGGAGGCCAAGCTGGCCACCGGAGGCCTGCCCCACAGCATCTGGGAGAGCTACTCCGCCTTTGCCAATACCTATGGCGGGGTGATCCTGCTGGGGGTGGAGGAGCTGCCCGACCACAGCCTGCGGGTGCAGGGCCTGCTGGACCCCCAGGGCATGGTGGAGGAGTTTATTGCCGGCCTGGACGATCCGGCGGTGGTCAGCGTCAATCTTCTGGAGGAGGAGGATATCCAGATTCTCCATGTGGACGGCGGAGATATCGTGGCCATCACCGTGCCTATGGCGGAACAGGATCAGCGGCCGGTGTACATCGGGGGAAACCTGCGCCGGGGCTCCTACCGCCGCAGCGGAGACGGGGATTATCACTGCACCCAGGCCGAGCTGAACGCCATGCTGGGCGGCCGCTCCCACTGAGTACTTTTTGACGGCAAAAAGCCCGGCGCAACCGGAAGTTTACGGGAAAAAACCCAAACGCAACTGCAAATTGGTTTCAGTTGCGTTTGGGTTTTGCTATGCTGGAGCCACCTTGAGAGGAGGCAAAGACCATGAGTTTTGGGACAAATTTACAATTTCTGCGGGACAGGGCCGGGATGACTCAGGAGGGACTGGCCGAGGCCCTTCAGGTGTCCCGTCAGTCGGTGAGCAAGTGGGAGTCGGACGCCACTTTTCCGGAAATGGAAAAATTGCTGGTGTTGTGTGAGCTCTTTCACACCGATCTGGACACCCTGCTGCGGGGGGATGTGCGGGAGCATTACCAGAGCGACGCCGCCGGGTATGACCGGTTTATGAATTGGTTCTCCAACTGGGTGGCATTGGGCGTGGGCCTTATTATTCTGTCGATCGCTTTGGGACTGGGCTGCCGGGGCTGGTTCGGTGCATCGGAGATTGCCGTCCCCGCTGTTCTGCTGTCTGGTGTGGCGGTGGCGGTAGCGATCCTCATTGTGGCTGGAATGCGGTACGACCGCTTTGAAAAGGAGCATCCCCTGATTCAGGATTTCTATACCCGGCAGCAGAGGGAGCGATATTTGGGCCGTTTCCCCTTCCTTATTGCTCTGCCGGTGGCGGCCATCATCATTGGTGCCCTGTGGCTGGTACTGCTGGGCGAGTGGGCGGAACAGCAGGGAGAGCGGGCGGAACTGGGGCTGATGGCCGTATTTTTGCTTATCATAGCCGGTGCGGTGACAGTGCTGGTGTGGGCCTCGCTCCGCAGAGGTAAGTACGACCTTGAGGCCTGGAACAAACAGCACAACCCAACTCCGGAAGAAGAGGCCCGTCAGAAAAAGGCGGGCTGGGTGTGCGGGGCCATTATGATCGCCGCCACCGTCATTTATATGGCCGTGGGTTTCGGTACCATGGCCATGGGCGGCGATTATAAAAATGACTGGGGCTGGCGCTGGGGATGGATTGTCTATCCCATTGGGGGCGTGATCTGCGCCCTTGTGTCCCATCTGATGGAAAAGGGAGAAGAATAACAAAGAGGGCCTGCCGCATGAGCGGCAGGCCCTCTCTCTGTTTGCAATCAGCCGATGGCGATGGTGGAACTCTGGGGCAGTTGCTTCTTGGCTTGCTTGGGCATGGACAGCTTCAGAATACCGTCCTCATACTTGGCGGAAACATCCTTGCAGTCCACATCGCCCACATAGAAACTCCGGCTGCAGGCGCCGGCGTAGCGCTCCTGGCGGATATACTTGCCTTCCTTATCCGTCTCGTCCTTGTCCAGGCCCTTGGCGGCGCGGATGGTCAGATAACCGTCCTTCAGGTCCACGTTGATCTCGTCCTTCTTGAAGCCGGGCAGATCGATATCCATCTCGTAGGTATCCTCGGTCTCCCGCACATCGGTCTTCATCAGGTTCTTGGCCCGCTTGCCGTACAGCTCATTGCGGCCATTCCACATCGGGAACATCCCGAAGGTATCGTCAAAGAAATCATCAAACAGGTTCTCACTAAAAATGCTGGGCAACATAAGTCATTCCTCCGTTTCTTGCACTTATCTTTTGCCCTGCGGGAGGAACCTCTGGGTTCCTCTCTTTGGAACAACTATGTTATAGCACGATGGATTAGCACTGTCAATAGGAGAGTGCTAATGTTAACAAAAGTCACAATATTTGTTCACAAAATATATGATATTCTGAAAATATCCATTTAATTGGTAAATAATTTGGACGCCTGTCAGGACGGATGGGAGAACAGTTTCAGAAGAAACCGAGGCCCCCCGGCAACCGGAGGGCCTCGGTTTGTCTGTTTACAGTTTGGAGTCCAGCACGGCGGTGTAGGCCTGGGGAGGCATCACGCCCACCTTCCGGTCAAACTCCTTGCCGTCCTTCAGGAAGATAACGGTGGGGATGCTCATGACGCCGAAGCGCATGGCCAGGTTGGGCTCGTCGTCCACGTTGACCTTGCCCACCAGGGCCTTGCCCTCGTACTTGGCCGCCAGATCCTCGATGACCGGGGAGAGCATCTTGCAGGGGCCGCACCAGGAGGCCCAGAAGTCCACCATGGAGATGCCGTTGGAAACCGCCTTGTCAAAGGCCTCGTTGGTCAGATGAATGATAGACATAGAAAACATCCTTTCTCTGTGTATTTATATAAAAATTACTTGGAATTGCTGATGTGATCCACATATTCCGCCGCCCGCAGGCCGGCCACCAGACCCTCGCCCACGGCCTTGGACACCTGGAGAGGGAGGCCGGTGCAGTCGCCGGCTGCAAAAACGCCGGGGATGCTGGTAGCCATGTTTCGGTCCACCTGGATATATCCGCCCTCCAGCGCCAGACCGGGAAGCAGATCCGCAGGGGCCACCGAGGGCCGGAGAATGAACACCCCTTCACAGGGAATGGTGGTGCTCCCTGCCCGCAGGGCCTCCACCTTGCCCTGGCCGGTGATCTCCACCTTGGGGGCCTTCACAAAGGGAATGTCGGGCCGCAGCCCGTCGGGGGGCTTATCGCTGACATAGGTGACCTTGCACCCCAGCTCCCGGAGGTAATTGGCCTCCTGGGGGGAGTCGGCGGCCTTGCCCACCACCACAACTTCCTTGCCCCGGTAGAGCATCCCGTCGCAGGTGGCGCAATAGCTGACGCCCCGGCCCAGATGCTCCGCCTCGCCGGGGTACTTGTTGGCCCAAATCACGCCGGTGGCCAGAACAATGGCCCGGGCCTGCTCCATCTCGGAACCGATACTGAGATAGAATGTGTCGCCCATGGGCATGATATTCAGCACACGCCCCTCTTTCCGGCTGGTGCCCAGCTGATCGGCGTGGGCCCGAAAGCGCTTCAGCAGATCCTGCCCGCTGGCTTGGGGAAAGCCCAGATAATTTTCAATGCGGGGGGTCTTATAGAGCGGGGTATCTCGGTCGTCGCCGCTGACCACCAGCACCGATTTGTTCCGGACCCGGGCCTGAACCGCCGCTGAGAGTCCGGCTGGGCCCCCGCCGATTACTGCGATGTCGTACAATGGTATTCCTCCTCCCGCTCCCCGAACAGAGCGGCAATCACAGACGCCGTCTGAGGATCGGAGACCTCATAGTATACCTCGTTGCCTGACCGGGCGGCCCTTACAATGCCGGCGGCCTTCAGGCGCATCAGGTGCTGAGAGATGCAGGACTGGGATTGCCCGATGTTGGCCTCCATACAGCCCACGTTGCGGCAGCCGCAGTGGAGCAGTCCCCGGACGATCCGCAGACGGATGGGATGGGACAGAGCCTTGAGCAGCTCCGCCTTCTCCAGATAGATGGATTGGGTCCCTTCCATAGGATCACCTCGCTGTCTTGATCTGTATATTATTATATTCAAATATTCTAATATGTCAACCCCTTTTTTCCTACTTTTTTTCGGGAGATTTTGACCGGGCCGGTTGACAGGCCCAACCGGTGGTGCTATACTACACCCCAGGGGGGTGTCTGACATGATGGCAGACCAGAAAACCGTCCTCCGGCTCCTGCGGACCGCCCGGGGTCAGATCGACGGCATCATTAAAATGGTGGAAGAGAACCGGTACTGTATTGATATTTCCCAGCAGCTCATGGCTACCGAGGCCATGCTGAACCGGACCAATAAGGAGATATTGGCGGCCCACCTGAAGCACTGTGTGCAGGAGGCCGACACGCCGGAGGCCCGCAGCCAGAAGATCGACGAGTTTATCGGTACACTGGGCAAGATTTTAAAGTAGAAAGACGATATGGTGAGACCATGAAGCAAAAATTCGACGTACAAGGTATGACCTGCGCCGCCTGCTCCGCCCACGTTGAAAAAGCGGTATGTAAGGTGGCCGGCGTGGACCAGGTCAATGTGAATCTGCTGGGCAACTCCATGGTGGTGGAGTACAATGAGGGCGCCACCGACGCCGGACAGATCATCCACGCCGTGGAGGAGGCGGGATATGGGGCCTCCCTACCTGCGGACAAGGCCGGGACGGCGGCTCCGGCCCGGGCCGTCAACCCTATGGAGGAGGAGGCCGCCGGCATGAAGCTGCGGTTTTTGACTTCCCTCATCTTCCTGGTGCCCCTGTTCTATATCGCTATGGGGCACATGATGGGCTGGCCTCTGCCCGCCTTTTTCCACGATCCGGGCAACGTGTTTGTAGTGGCCATGATCCAGTTTTTGCTTACCCTGCCCATTATGTATATTAACGATAAGTATTATAAGGTGGGCTTTAAAACGCTGTGGCATCGCTCGCCCAATATGGACTCCCTCATTGCCCTGGGGTCCTCTGCCGCGGTGATTTACGGCGTCGCGGCCCTCTTCCAGATTGCCTGGGGGCTGGGACACGGGGACCAGGCCCGGGTGGACAAGTGGTCCATGGACCTGTACTTTGAGTCCGCCGGTATGATCCTCACCCTTATCACCCTGGGCAAGTGGCTGGAGACCCGCTCCAAGGGTAAGACCAGCCAGGCCATCACCCGGCTGATGGATCTGGCCCCCAAAACCGCCACGGTCCGCCGGAACGGGACGGAGGTGGAGATCCCGGTGGAAGAGGTGCTTATGGGCGAGCTGGTGGTGATGCGCCCCGGTGGCCGCATCCCGGTGGACGGGGTGGTGGAGGAGGGGAGCTCCTCGGTGGACGAGTCCGCACTCACCGGAGAGTCCCTGCCGGTGGAGAAGGGGCCCGGCGATCAGGTTGCCGCCGCCTCCATCAATAAATCGGGCTATTTTGTTTTCCGGGCCACCCGGGTGGGGGAGGACACCACCCTGGCCCAGATGATCCGGCTGGTGGAGGAGGCCTCCGCATCCAAGGCCCCCATCGCCAAGCTGGCCGACAAGGTGGCCGGCGTCTTTGTGCCGGTGGTTATCGCCATCGCCCTGGTGACGGCGGCGGTGTGGTTTATTTTGACCCGCTCCATCGAGTCGGCCCTTACCGCCGGTGTGGCGGTGCTGGTCATCTCCTGCCCCTGTGCCCTGGGCCTGGCCACTCCGGTGGCCATTATGGTGGGCACCGGCAAGGGGGCGGAAAACGGCATCCTCATCAAATCCGCCGAGGCCCTGGAGACACTCCATACGGTGCGCACCGTGGTGGTGGACAAGACGGGCACCCTGACCCAGGGCAAGCCGGCGGTCACGGACTGCCTGCCGGCGGAGGGTGTGACGGAGGAAGAGCTTTTGTGCGTGGCCGCCTCTCTGGAGAAGCCCTCGGAGCACCCTCTGGCTGAGGCCATTCTGAACGAGGCCCAGCGGCGCAACATCCCCCTGGCCCCTGTCCAGGATTTTGAGGCCCGGTCGGGCCGGGGCGTCCGGGGCACCCTCCACGGCGCCCTTGTGCTGGCGGGCAACCGGGCCATGCTGGAGGAGGCGGGGATCTCCCTGGACGCCTTCAGCGGAAGGGGGGAGGCCCTGGCCCAGGCGGGCAAGACCCCCCTGTACTTTGCCGAGGCAGGCAGGATGCTGGGGGTGGTGGCGGTGGCCGATCCGCCCAAGCCCACCAGCGCCGCTGCTGTCCGGGCCTTCCGGGATCTGGGCATTGACGTGGTTATGCTCACCGGCGACAACCAGCGCACCGCCCAGGCGGTGGGCCGGCAGCTGGGGGTGGACCAGGTCATCGCCGAGGTGCTGCCCCAGGACAAAGAGCAGGTGGTGGCCAACCTCCAGGCTCAGGGCAAGCGGGTGGCAATGATCGGCGACGGCATCAACGACGCTCCCGCCCTGGCCCGGGCCGACGTGGGCATGGCTATCGGCGCGGGCACCGACGTGGCCATCGAGTCGGCCGACGTGGTGCTGATGAAAAGCGATCTGCTGGACGCGGTGACCGCCGTCCGCCTGTCCAAGAAGGTGATCCGAAACATCAAGGAGAATCTGTTCTGGGCCTTCATCTACAACATTATCGGCATCCCGCTGGCCGCCGGGGTATGGTTCCCCATCACCGGCTGGCAGCTCTCCCCCATGTTCGGCGCCGCCGCCATGAGCCTCAGCTCGGTGTGCGTGGTGTCCAACGCCCTGCGCCTGAAGTTTTTCCGGCCCTCCCATCAGGAGAGACCGGCGGAGCAAATTGAAACACAGAAAGGAACGAATACCATGACTAAGACTATGACCATCAACGGAATGATGTGCGCCCACTGCCAAGCCCATGTGGAAAAGGCACTCAACGCCATCGACGGCGTGACCGCCACCGTGGATCTGGCGGCCAAGACCGCCACAATTACCCTGAGTAAGGATGTGGCCGACGATGTATTGAAGAACGCCGTTACGGAAGCGGGCTACGAGGTGGCATCCATTCAGTAAAGAAAGTATAATCACAGAAGGGCGGCTTTTGGCCGCTCTTTTGTGATTTTGCCTGTTAAAGCGGGAAATAAGGACGAGCCTTTTGTAAAAAATGAACGGTTTGTGTAAATTGTAGGTTGCCCTTTTTGGAGGAACAAGGTATAATGAGACTGAGCTCAGGGAGGAGACAGAACATTGCTGCATACCGACCTGGGCTATTTGTGTGATATGAAAGGAAGGTAGATCACATTGAAGAAGTCAAAGAAACTCCTTGCACTGCTGCTCTCTCTTGTCATGATCGCCGGCCTGGCGGCCTGCACCAGCACCGGCGGCAACACTGAGACCCCCGACGCCGGCAACAGCGCCTCCCCCGCCGGCAACAGCGAGACCCCCGGCGGCGGCACCGTCACCGACTCCGCCGGCAGCATCCTCAATGAGGACGGCACCTTTGAGATCGCCATGATTACCGATAAGGGTGACATCAACGACAAGTCCTTCAACCAGGGCACCTGGGAAGGCATTCTGGACTATTGCCAGACCAACGGCAAGACCTGCAAGTATTATAAGCCCGTGGACGCCACCACCGACGACTATGTGGCCGCCATGGAGCAGGCCATCAAGGACGGCGCCAAGGTGGTCGTGACCCCCGGCTTCCTCTTTGAGGAGCCCGTCTACATCGTGCAGGAGAACCACCCCGATGTGAAGTTTGTCCTTATTGACGGCAATCCCCACAACGCCGACTACTCCGATTACAAGACCGCCGACAACACCGTGGGCATCCTCTTCTCCGAGGAGCAGGTGGGCTATCTGGCCGGTTACGCCGCTGTGAAGGACGGCTACACCAAGCTGGGCTTCTTCGGCGGCCAGCCCGTTCCCGCCGTGATCCGTTACGGCTACGGCTATGTCCAGGGCGCCAACGACGCTGCCAAGGAAATGGGCATCACCGTGGATATGCGCTACTTCAACACCGACAGCTTTGACGCCACCCCCGAGGCGCAGACCCGCGCTGCCAGCTGGTACACCGCCGGCACCGAGATCATCTTCGGCTGCGGCGGCTCCGTGGGCAACTCCGTCATGGCCGCCGCCGAGCAGAACAACGGTCTGGTCATCGGCGTGGACGTGGACCAGTCCTCCGAGTCCGACACCGTGGTTTCCTCCGCTATGAAGGGCCTGTCCTCTGCCGTGGAGCAGATGCTGGATTCCTACTACAATGACAACTTCTCCGTGGGCGGCCAGAACCTGACCCTGGGCGCCGCTGAGAACGCCGTGCAGCTGCCCATGGCCACCTCCAAGTGGAAGAACTTCACCCAGGAGGACTATGACGCTCTGTTTGCCAAGCTGGCCAGCGGTGAGATTACCCTCCAGAAGGACACCGACGCCGACGGCAACGCCATTGCTTCCCCCGTGGATCTGGGCTGCACCAATGTCAATGTGACTGTGGAGTAAATCCTGATCTGTACAGGGGCGGACGCAGATTGCGCCCGCCCCTTTTTGTATCGGTCTACAGTTCTGCTTGCGCACAACCAGGAGAAACGGTATAATAGTGACAACTGGACAAACTGTATCGGGCAGTTTGCTCTTGCGTCTGTGCGCATCAACAGGAAAGGGAGGGATGGCGGATGAGTGAGTATGTCATTGAGATGTGTAATATCACCAAGGAATTTCCTGGGATTATTGCCAATGACAATATCACTTTGCAGTTGAAAAAGGGCGAAATTCACGCGCTGCTGGGCGAGAACGGCGCGGGTAAGTCCACCCTGATGAGCGTCCTGTTCGGACTCTATCAGCCGGAAAAAGGCGTGATTAAAAAGGATGGAAAAGAAGTAAAGATCAAAGATCCCAACGATGCCAACGCATTGGGGATCGGTATGGTGCATCAGCATTTCAAGCTGGTACACAATTTTTCTGTTTTGCAGAATATCATCCTCGGGGTGGAGACTACCAGAGGCGGCCTTCTGAAGATGGACGACGCCAGAAAAAAGGTGGTCGCCCTGTCGGAGCAGTATGGCCTGCGGGTGGACCCGGACGCGCTCATCGAAAACATCACGGTGGGAATGCAGCAGCGGGTGGAGATCCTGAAGATGCTCTACCGGGACAACGAGATCCTGATCTTTGACGAGCCCACCGCGGTGCTCACTCCCCAGGAGATCGACGAATTGATGAAGATCATGAGGGGTCTGGCCGCCGAGGGCAAGAGCATCCTGTTCATCACCCACAAACTCAATGAGATCAAGGCGGTGGCCGACCGCTGCACCGTGCTGCGCAAGGGCAAATATGTGGGTACCGTCAATGTCTCCGACGTCTCCAAAGAGGAGATGAGCGAGATGATGGTGGGCCGCAAGGTGTCCTTGAATGTGGAAAAGAAGCCGGCCCAACCCTCCGAGGTGGTCTTTGAGGTGTCCGGCCTGACGGTGGTCAATAAGGAGCACGGCAAGAAGGTGGTGGACAACGTCTCCTTCCAGGTGCGCCGGGGCGAGATCGTCTGTATCGCCGGTATCGACGGCAACGGCCAGTCGGAGCTCATTCAGGCGGTCACCGGCCTTATCAAAGCGGACGGCGGCACCGTCAAATTGAAGGGGGAGGACATCACCCATGCCTCCATCCGCCACCGCAATACCCACGGCATGAGCCATATCCCCGAGGACCGGCACAAGCACGGCCTGGTGCTGGACTACCCCCTGTCCTACAACCTGGTGCTCCAGAGCTATTTTGAGCCGGAGTATTGCCAGGCCGGCTTTTTGAAGTACGACAAGATCAACCAGTACGCCGACAAGCTCATCCGGGAATATGACATACGCTCCGGGCAGGGGGGCAATACCATCGCCCGCTCCATGTCCGGCGGCAACCAGCAGAAGGCCATTGTGGCCCGGGAGATCGACCGGGACCCGGATCTGCTCATCGCGGTCCAGCCCACCCGGGGCCTGGATGTGGGCGCCATCGAGTATATCCACCGGCAGATTGTGGCCGAGCGGGACCGGAACAAGGCGGTGCTGCTGGTCTCCCTGGAGCTGGACGAGGTCATGAATCTGTCTGACCGGATTCTGGTGATCTACGAGGGCCAGATTGTGGCCGACCTGGACCCCAGTCAGGTGACGGTGCAGGAGCTGGGTCTCTATATGGCCGGCTCCAAGCGAGAGGAGGGGAAGTAAATGAAGGACAAGCGTCTGGGCAATCCTCTCCAGCGGCAGGGTGTGCAGAATACCGTTGCCGCCGTCATCGCCATCCTCATCGGTATGCTGGTGGGACTGATCGTCCTGCTCTTTACCGATGCTTCCCGGGCCGGAGAGGGTATGCTGGCCATTCTGACCGGCGGCCTCACGGACCTGAAAAACATGGGCCAGGTGCTCTACTATGCCACCCCGCTGATTATGACCGGACTGTCGGTGGGCTTTGCCAAGAAAACCGGCCTGTTCAACATCGGTGCCCCTGGCCAGTATATGATGGGAGCCTTTGCAGCCGTCTATGTGGGCGTCAAGTGGACCTTCCTGCCGGCGGGCCTGCACTGTATTGCCGCCGTTGTGGCCGCGTGCCTCTTTGGCGCCATCTGGGGCATCCTGCCCGGCTTGCTCAAGGCGTGGCGGGGAATCAATGAGGTCATCACCTGCATCATGATGAACTATATCGCCATGAGTATGTCCAACGTACTCATCCGCTCCTTTATCTACGACCGGGCCAAGAACCAGTCCTTCCGCCCCGCTGAGACGGCGGAGCTGCCCAAGATGGGCTTTGACAAGATTTTTGTGGGGGAGAGCGGTACCCCCTCCAGCGTCAATGCCGGCATCGTGGTGGCCATCGTGCTGGCCATTGTGGTGTGGGTGGTGCTGGAAAAGACCAAAACGGGCTATGAACTCAAGGCCTGCGGCTTTAACAAGGATGCGGCCAAGTATGCCGGTATCAGCGAAAAGCGCAACATCGTACAGGCCATGATTATCTCCGGCGCCCTGGCGGGCATCGGCGGCGGGCTGAACTACCTGGCCGGCGCCGGTACCGGTATCATGGTGTCCGATACCCTGGCGCAGCAGGGCTTTGACGGCATCGCCGTGGCGCTGCTGGGTATGTCCAACCCCATTGCCATCATCTTTACCGGTATCCTGATGGCCTATCTGACGGTGGGCGGACTGGCCATGCAGAGCTTCGGCTTTGTCTCCCAGGTTATTACCATCATCACCTCGGTGATTGTCTACTTTGCCGCCTTCATTCTGTTCTTCAGCCAGATTATCGCCAAGTTTGCCAAGGGCAGAGGCGGGGAACAGAACGCCAACGCGGAGCCGGGGGACAGCGGACAGATTCCCCCCGCCCAAGGGCCAACGGCCTCCGGGGAAGGAGGTGAGCAGGCGTGAGTGGTCTTGATCTGATTATTTTCCTGGTCCAGCAGACCATGACCTTCGCCATCCCTCTGCTGGTGGTGGCGTTGGGCGGCCTGTTCGCCGAGCGGTCCGGCATCGTCAACATCGCCCTGGACGGCACCATGATTATCGGCGCGTTTGCGGGAATCCTGTTCATGCACGTCATCCAGGCCAGCTATACCGGCCAGGGTATCCTGCTGCTCTCCCTGTTGGTGGCGGCCGTTTCCGGTATCGTAATCAGCCTGGTCCATGCCTTTGCCTCCATCAACATGAAGGCGGACCAGACCATTTCCGGCACCGCGATCAACACCTTTGCCCCCGCCTTCGCCATCTATGTGGCCCGTATGGTGGTGGGTGTGCAGCAGGTCCCATTCCAGAACGACTTTCTGATCCAAAAGGTGCCGGTGCTGGGGGATATCCCGCTGATTGGGCCCATGTTCTTCCAAAAAGCCTATATCACCACCTATCTGGGTCTGGCCATTCTGGCGATCTCCGCCGTGGTGATGTACAAGACCCGCTTTGGCCTGCGGCTGCGGGCCTGCGGCGAGCATCCCCAGGCCGCGGACTCGGTGGGCATCAACGTCTACCGGATGCGCTACGCCGGTACTCTGATCTCCGGCGCGCTGGCCGGTATGGGCGGCGTGATCTTTGTGGTTCCCACCTCGGTGAACTTTAACGCCACCGTGTCCGGCTACGGGTTCCTGGCACTGGCCGTGCTTATCTTTGGCCAGTGGAAGCCCGGCCACATCCTGTTTGCGGCCATCTTCTTCGGCTTTATGAAGACCCTGTCCGTGACCTACGCCAATATTCCGGTGCTGTCCGGTCTGGGCTGGTCCAGCGATATCTACAAGATGATCCCCTATGTGGCCACCCTGATTGTGTTGGCCTTTACCTCCAAAAAATCTGCCGCCCCCAGAGCGGAGGGTATTCCCTACGACAAGGGCGAGCGCTGAGAAGAGATGCCGGGGCTGTTGCGCGACAATGCAGCAGCCCCGCTTCTTGCTGCTTCGGGCGGCAGGCCTGATCTGATGCAACCACTGAAAAAGGAGAGATGACTTATGGTTACAATGGCACAGCGGATTGAAGCGCTGCGGAATGAGGCGGGACTGTCCCGCCCGGCGCTGGCGGCGGCGCTGGGCTTCCCCAAAAACGCCATTGAAAAGTACGAGACCGGCCGGGCCACCCCCACTAAGGAGCAGCAGGAGAAGATGGCGGCCTATTTCGGCGTGTCGCTGTTCTACCTGCGGGGGGAGAGCGGCGACCGCACCCGGCAGGAGGACTGGATGAGCGGCGGGTTGACCGCGGCGGAGGAGGAGCCGGTGTACCGGCCCGCCCCCGCCAAGCGGCCCAAGGCGGAGCCGGCCTCCGGCGGCGGGGCCACCATGCTGGACGCCCTCTTTTCCAGCAAGCAGGCCAAGGATCAGTTCAAGACCATGGTGCTGGAGGCCCTCCGCTCCCCGGAGGGGCAGGAGCTGATCGCTCAGGCGGTGTGGAAAGAGCTGGCCAAACGGCGTTGAGGACGTCGGGAGCATAAAAAAATCGGCAGAGGATTGTGACGCAATCCTCTGCCGGTTTTTTATCGCACGTTCTGGCCGGAGCTGCGGCGGCAGAAAAGAGACCGGACGGTTTGGCAGGTGAAGGGAAAATGAAAGAAGGGAAAAGGAAGCTCAGTTTGAACTGGGTCTCCTTTGCCGCAGCGGCGCCGCAGTCCGAAGGCTCGGCGTCAGTATTCCATGACGATGTTGCCCTCCAGATCGACGATCACACGCTGTTCCTCCTCGGTCTCAGCCTTGGCATAGCCATCGGAGTAGTATGCCCCCACGTTCTGGATGCCCTTGTCATAGGGGACGTACAGGATCTCCAGGTCCTCGTTGACGGCTACGGTGGCATAGTCCTCGGCGCCGCCGATGCCGGTGATGTTGCCCTGGTCATCCTTGATGACCGGCGCGGGGCCTACATATACCCCGTTCTTGATGGCCAGGGAGCCGTCCGTGTGGGAGTGCTCATAGGCACTGGTGGGGAAGAAGGCCTCGCCCTCGGCGTTGACGAAGTTGAAGTCGGTGCCGCCCCGGTTGGAGAGGTGGGCGGAGACCTCCACCCAGTCGGTATTATTGAAGTTGCTGGTGATGGTGGAATAGGGACTGTCGGCCACGTCAAAGACCACGTTTCCGCTCTTGTCGATGAACTGGTTTCCCACTACCGCAATGCCGTTGTCCGCGAAGGGTCCGCCCCGGGTGCTCAGACCACGGATGACGATATTGCCTTCTGTATCCATATAGCCGTATTCCGAGTATCCCTTTGGGGTGTCCTTGACATCAAAGCTCACCATGCCGTTGGATACATGGACCAGGAAGTAGTCCTCCTGGGGCTCAATGACATATTCAAACTGATCGTTGATGACGGCCTTGTTGTCCACCACGGCGTAGCCGTCGTCGGAAAAGGCTGTGAAGCTCTCCTCTTCCCGGGGCTCAAAGACGATCTCCCCGTCCTCCAGGTAGAAATAGCCGGTGCCCAGCTTGGTTCCGTCGGCCTCACACACCGTCCCCACGGCGATGCCGTTGGCGGAGAAGGCCAGCTCGTCAAAAGAGCGCATGAAGATATAGTCCGAGACAAAGTTGCCCTCCCGGTCGATCAGGCGGAACTCGTCCTTGTTGCTGCCGGTACGGACAAAGGCGGTGCCGTTGACCTGGAAATCACGGGCAAAGGTATACTGAGGCTCAAGCACCCACTCCCCCTGGGGATTTTTGTAGCCGTAGCGCCCCGTCTCGCTGTCCTTGGCGGGGGTCATGCCGTACTGGAACAGGGCGTTGGGGTCGTAGGTGTCGGTGTAGGATGCGCCGCCGCCGGCAGATACCTGTCCGCCGCCGGAGCCAGAGGGGGTGTCCTGGGACTGGCCACCGGACTGTCCGCAGGCGGAGACCAGCAGGAACAGGCCGCCCAGGGCCGCCATTGCGATGCGTTTTCCCGTTTTTTGATTCATGGTATCAGCTCTCCTTTTTCAGTGTGGTGGGCTACTCCAGAAACTGGGGCAGCTTTTTCAGGGCCCGCTGAGCCCGCTTTTTGGTGCGCTCATAGTCCATGTTCAATCGGATGGCGATTTCTCTGATGGTGTGACCCTCGAAGTATTTCAGCTGCAAGATCTGCCGGTCCAGCGCGGGAAGCCGGGCCAATGCCTGGCGGAAGTGCTCCCGCTGCTCCCAGGCCGCAATAGGATCGTCAGGCGGAGCCGCCGACTGTGCCGCCAGCCATTGCTGCTGGTTTTGCCGCCAGCGCCGGATAGCCTTGCGCTCGGAGATGGCGGCGAGATAGGACCGCAGGCTTCCCTTTTCCGGGTCAAAACGCTTTCTTTGCAGATAAAAGTCCGAGAAGGTGTCCTGTACGCAGGTTTGAATGTCCTGGCTGCAGTCCAGCCTTTGGGCGGCGGCAAAACGGACGGGGTCCTCGTATTGCCGCCACAGAAGGTCCATGCCCGCCGCGGGGTCGGTCTCCAACAGTTCCAGCAGCTGTCGATCATCCAAGTGTGTCCCCCCTTCCACATATTAATTGCGTGCAAAGAAGGAAAAGGGGACAAGAAAAAATAAAAACAGGAAAAAAATCCGCCTCCTTCCAATGGGGAAGGGGACGGATTTAAATGAGGGCCGTTACGGGACGGTAACAGGGATATCAAAGGAGTGGTTCCAGCGGAAGACAGGGTCTGTAAAAGTGAGGTCGGCGGCGTAGAGGCCGGGTGCGTGGCGCAGCAGCAGGCCGGTCAGCCGGGGCTGGCCCGCTTCAAAGGCATATTGCCGCTCACAGGCGCCGGAAAAGTAGGCCTCCTTCGTCAAAAAGAGCTGGAGTCCTATGTCTACCAGGGTATAGTCCTCCATGCCGGAGTGGAGGGAGAGGGCCAGACGGGACACCAGAGGGGCCTGCTGCGGCTGGATGATCGCGCCGGAGGGCAGGGAGATCACGGTGGCGGCTGACTGCTCCAGAAGCGATGGATCGGTCCCCAGCCCGGTGATAGACTCCAGCTCGATCCGGCCTGAGAAACTGGTATAGACCGGTCCCACAGGCAGGACCTGATCCTGCCGCTGGGGCAGGGGGATGGCCATATGCCAGCTTTCCGGCGCCGTCACATAGAGATAGGGCACATGGAGGGTGTAGTCCCCGGCGGGGATGTCCCCAAAGTACCAGTCGCTGGCGTCGCTCTGCCGTCCGGGCTGATACTGCCCCTCATACACGGCGCCGTCGGCGGCGGTCAGGGTGATGGGCGCGTCTGTAGCGCCCAGGGTTGTCAGCGGGCTGCGGACCAGGGTGCTGGAGGGGGACACAAACTCGTTGGAAGAGGCGGGACGCAGGGCGAGGATCACCGCGCCATCGGTCCGGCGGGGGGTGGCGGTCAGGCTGTAGATGTCCGATGTGCCGGTGTAGGAAGGCCGCTCCGGCTCCGGCTGCACCGTCATGGAAATGGTGAAAGGATGGTTCCAGCGGTAGCAGATGCTTTCGGCGGGGACAGGGAGGGCAGCCCGGTCCAGGCCGTTCAGTGTGCCCACCACATAGCCCTGGAACTGAGTATACTGCCCCTGCCGGTCCGGGTCATAGACCGGCTCTGTCCAAAGACCGGCCTCCACCTTGTGGTAGGCGGTATTGTTGAGTATCACGGTGTCGGCCCCGTCCGCCGATACCGGAATGGCCGCCGGGATACGCTCCGGTTCCTCCCCCTCCCAGGTGGCCTCCATGGCCCACCAGGTATAGCCCGCCTCGTCATAGGCGTGTGAGATGCTGTTGCAGTAGGCGGTGACGTCGTCAATGGGGAAGGGGCGCTCCAGGGTCAGCGTGCCGCCGGGCAGGGAGAGAGAGACCGGGGCCCGGTCAGAAGCGGAGAGGGAGAGTTGCGCCGTGGGGGAGTCTGTACCGGCGGCCGGATATTGATAGACATAGGGTACGTTGAGCACATACTCCCCCGGCTGGGCAGGGCCGAAACACCAGTCCAGATAGCTGTCCCCGTTGAAGGGGGTGTAGGAGGCGGGCTCCCCCTCCAGTACGGTGCCGTCCGGCGCGGTGACGGTGATGGGCAGTTGGGGGCCGCCGTAGCCGCTCCAGATTCCCCTGGTCAGGGCGGGATCGGTGTGGAAAGCGCCGGCGTTCAGGGGATGGATGGAGACCACCAGCTCCCCGTTTTCGATCCGGGGTACCGCCAGCAGGCCGCCGTCGGCCTCGGTCACCGCATAGAAGCCCGCCTGCTCCAGGGCGGTCTCCTCCGCGGCCACCAGGGTGATGGGCAGGTCGGCGCCGTCCAGGGTCAGGGTCAATTCCAGGGCGGGGGCGGAGGGTTCCGGCAGATCCCCCTCGTAGATCACCCGCAGGGTGTAGGGACTCAGGGCGCCCGAGCCCTCCGGACTGATGGAGACGGGCTGGAGGTTTTCCAGGCCGCTGAGGGAGATATCCAGGGGACTCTGGTAGGGGCTGGTCTGGCCGTAGAGGCTTAGGTCGGCCAGGAAGGAGCCGTTTTGCCAGTAGGCGTCCTCCAGATGGATTTCATAGGTATCCCCCTGGATGACCGCGCTCTGCTCCAAAATGTAGGTGCCGGCCTGGGGATCGGGGTCCACGCCGTAGCCGGGCACAAAGCCGAAGTGGCGCAGGATCATGTAGGCACAGGCGGCCAGCGCGGCCAGGATGAAGGCCACCAGCAGACCCAGAGACAGGGCCCGCAGCAGCTTTTTCAGGCTGCGCTGCTGTCGCTTTTTCACCGTCTCATAGGGCAGGCCCAGGGAGGCGGCAATCTCACGGGCGGTCAGTCCGCCGTAGTATTTCATGCGCAGGATCTGCCGGTCCACCGGGTCCAGCGCCGACAGGGCCCGCTCCAGCTCGTCCTGCCGCTCCAGCTGGGCGAAGGGGTCCTCCGGCTCCTCCGGAGAGATGGAGGATGTCCCCTCCCACCGGCGGTTTTCCTGGTAGCGGCGTATGGCGCACCGCCGGGCGATGACCGCCAGGTATCCTTTCAGGGTGCCCTTGAGGGGGTCAAAGCGGTCCCGCTGCACATAGAATTCGGAAAACGACTCGTTGACACAGTCCTTGATATCCTCGGTGTTTTGAAGATAGGTGCGGCACACCGACCACAGAAGGCCGCTGTATGCGTCAATCAAAGCCGCCATGCCCTGTTCCGGTTCCCGGTTCAGAAGCGCGAGCAGTTCCAGGTCCTGCTGCATAGAAACACCGCCTCTCTTCCTGGGGGATCTTTCCTTTCTTTATTATCCCACAGAGGAGAAAAGGGGACAAGCACAGAAAAATTTCCTGATCTGCCGGATGCCGCCGCAGTTGGGACTGCGGGCTTGCAATTGGACGGAAAATAGCATATAATAAGGGGCAGCCCAATGGCCGGCCGGCTGATTGGGAAAAGCAGATTTATCATAAGGGAGTGATATGCGCCGTGAGCGGTGACCCTCTGAGTCGAGAATGCAACACAACTGGCACGGCGTATTGGATCGGCGATTAACCGGCACTGCCCGGAAGCGCCCGCACGCCTGTGCCCTTTTTCGGTCCGCTGGTATAAGTTGGGCGGACCGGCGAGACAATAGGTGTGCGGGGATTTTTATGCCTTTTTGGTCCCTGCGCCCGGAAAGGCGTGAGTAAATTGCTTTCCATTCACAAGACCATCAATGGAAAAATGACCCGGCTGGACTCAGTCCAGGACGGATGCTGGGTCAACCTGACCTACCCCAGCGAGGACGAACTGAACACCGTGGCCGTGACCCTGGGCGTGGAGCCCACCTTCCTGCGGGCCGCCCTGGATGAAGAGGAGACCTCCCGTATCGACACGGAGGAGGGACAGACCCTCATCATCATCGACGCCCCCTCGGTGGAGAAGGACGACGCGGTGGTGTACTCCACCCTGCCTCTGGGGATCATTGTCACCGAGAAGCACATCATCACCGTCTGCCTGAAGGAGACCTCCATTCTGAAGGACTTCCAGGACGGGCTGGTGCGCAACGCCGACACCCAGAAGCGGACCCAGTTTATCCTCTATATGCTGCTCCAGGTGGCCAAGCGCTTCCTGCAATACCTGAAGCAGATCGACAAGATCTACAACTATATGGAGCGCCAGCTCTACAAGTCCCAGCGAAACAAGGAGCTGATCCAGCTGCTGGACCTGGAGAAGTCGCTGGTCTACTTCAATACCTCCCTGAAGGCCAATGAGGTCACCCTGGAGAAGATCCTCCGGGGCCGCATCATTACCCTTTATGAGGAGGACCACGACCTGCTGGAGGACGTGCTCATCGAGGTACGCCAGGCCATCGAGATGGCCAACATCTACTCCTCCATCATCTCCGGCATGATGGACGCCTTTGCCTCTGTCATATCCAATAACCTGAACGTGATTATGAAGGTGCTGACCTCCATCACCATCCTGCTCACCATCCCCAATATCTTCTTCAGCTTCTACGGCATGAATGTGGCCAACCTGCCTCTGGACCACTTCTGGTGGTTCCCGCTGGTGCTCTCTCTGGGCGTGATCCTGGTCACCGGCATCATCCTGAAGAAGAAGGATCTGTTTTGATGTTTGACCCGCTGCCCGGCGCCGCCGCAGCGGGTCTTTATTACTTTAAACTCAAAAAATTTTTGCGGGAAAAATCCGGAGCGATTCATATTATGGTAACATTTCCATGGCATAATAGTTGACAATAAACTGATTGGCAAAGGGGCTGACCCCTGGGTATATGAAGAGAATGGAGGTTTTTCATGGCAAGCAATCCCAATTACTGCAACATTACCCCTGAGCTGGAGAAGCTGGCGGCCATGGCAAAGGAAAACAGCCGCATCGATCCGGACGATTTTGTCAAGTACGATGTGAAGCGCGGCCTGCGCGATTTGAACGGCAAGGGCGTCCTGGCCGGTTTGACCGAGATCTCCGATATTGTGGCCAAAAAAATTGTGGACGGCCAGGAGATGCCCTGCGAGGGCAAGCTGTACTACCGGGGCGTGGACGTGGAGCAGCTGGTGGCGGGCGCGCTGAAAGAGGGGCGTTTCGGCTTTGAGGAGACCGCCTATCTGCTGCTGCTGGGCAAGCTGCCCAGCAAGGAGGAGCTGGAGGGTTTTACCAAACAGCTGTCCTATTACCGCTCCCTGCCCAACAATTTCGTGCGGGATATTATTCTCAAGGCGCCCAGCCACGACATCATGAACTCTCTGGCCCGCAGCGTCCTCAATCTGGCCTCCTATGACGACCGGGCGGACGACATCTCCCTGCCCAACGTGATGCGCCAGTGCGTCCAGCTCATCGCCCTGTTCCCCATGCTCAGCGTCTACGGCTATCAGGCCTATAACTATAAGAGCGGCAGCAGCCTGTACATCCACGCCCCCCGGCCGGAACTGTCGGCGGCGGAGAACATCCTGACCCTGCTGCGGGCCGATTCCTCCTACTCCTTCTGGGAGGCCCATGTGCTGGATATCTGCCTCACCCTCCACGCCGAGCACGGCGGCGGCAACAACTCCACCTTCACCACCCATGTGGTTACCTCCTCCGGCACCGACACCTACTCCTGTATGGCGGCCGCCCTGGCCTCTCTGAAGGGCCCCAAGCACGGCGGCGCCAACATCAAGGTGGTGCGGATGTTTGAGGACATGAAGGAGAATGTGAAGGATTGGAAGGACGAGGATGAGGTCCGGCACTATCTCCAGGCCCTGTTGGACAAGCGGGCCTTTGACAAGGCCGGCCTGATCTACGGCATGGGCCACGCCGTCTATTCCCTGTCCGACCCCCGGGCCAACATCTTCAAGAAATTTGTGGAAAAACTGTCCCGGGAGAAGGGCCGCAACGAGGAGTACGAGCTCTACTCCATGGTGGCCCGGCTGGGCCCCGAGGTCATTGCGGGGGAGCGGAAGATGTACAAGGGCGTGTCCGCCAATGTGGACTTCTACTCCGGCTTTGTGTACCATATGCTGGATCTGCCTTTGGAGCTGTATACCCCCATCTTCGCCATGGCCCGTATCGCGGGCTGGTCCGCCCACCGCATCGAGGAGCTCATCAACATGGGCAAGATCATCCGGCCCGCTTATAAATATGTGGGCAGTCATACCGACTATGTGCCTATGGATCAGCGCTGAACGACAGAAAAATGCCGCCCTCCGGGGCGGCATTTTTTTTGTGGGCAATCTTCCATCAGGGCTGCCCGGCCACAGCCTCGGCCACCCGGATGCCGTCCACGGCGGCGCTGGTAATACCGCCGGCATACCCCGCCCCTTCGCCGCAGGGATAGAGTCCGGTGATTACAGATTGATAATTTTCCCCTCGGAGTATACGAACAGGAGAGGATGAGCGGGTCTCCACGCCGGTGAGCAGGCTGTCCGGCCCGGCGAAGCCGTGGAGCTTCCGGTCAAAGACGGGCAGTGCCCCCCGCAGGGTGTCGGTGACATAGCGGGGCAGGCAGAGGTCCAGGTCGGCGGGGATGACGCCGGGCTGGTAAGTGGGCTCCACAGTCCCCAGGACTTTGGAGGCCTGCCAGGACAGAAAATCCTTTACCGTCTGGGCGGGGGCATGGTAGCTGCCGCCTCCCAAGGCAAAAGCGGCCTCCTCCCAGCGGCGCTGGTATTCCACCCCCGCCAGTGGGTGGCTGGAACCAAAGTCGGCGGGACCCACCCCCACCAGAAAGCCGCCGTTGATGTTTTTGCCGTCTCTGGCCCGGCAGCTCATGCCGTTGGTCACCAGCCGCCCCACCTCCGAGGCGGCGGCCACCACCTGGCCGCCGGGACAGACGCAGAAGGTGAAGGCGGACCGGCCGTTGGGCAGGTGACAGGCCAGCTTGTAGTCGGCAGCGGGCAGGCGTTCCCAGGCCGGGCCGAACTGGGCCAGAGAGAGGGCGCTCTGGGGGTGCTCGATGCGCACTCCGATGGCAAAGGGCTTCTGCTCCATGGGTACCCCCGCCTCCAGCAGCATCTGGAAGGTGTCCCGTGCGGAGTGGCCGGGGGAGAGAATGAGGGCGTCGCAGGGCAGATCGTAGGCCCCTTGGGGACCTGTCACCGTCAGTCCGGCCACCGCACCATTTTGGAGGGTGAGGCCAGTGAGTTGATGGCCGAAGCGCACGTCGCAGCCCAGGCCGGTCAGCTCCCGGCGGATGGTTTTTACCACATCCCGCAGCACGTCGGTGCCGATGTGGGGCTTGTGCTGGTAGAGAATATCCGCCGGAGCGCCTGCCTCCACCAGGGTGCGAAATACGGTGGAGATTCGGGGGTCGTGGGTGCCGGTGGTCAGCTTGCCGTCGGAGAAGGTGCCCGCGCCCCCCTCGCCGAACTGCACGTTGGAGGTGGGGTCCAGCACACCAGTGGACCAGAACCGCTCTACGTCGGCGGTCCGCTCCTCCACCGGGCGGCCCCGCTCCAGCACAATGGGGGCCAGGCCATTGCGGGCCAGGAAGAGGGCGGCGAACAGCCCGGCGGGACCCATGCCCACCACCACCGGCGGCAGGGGGGAGGTCCGATGTACCGGCGGAAAGACATAGGGGATACTCTGGTGAAGGGAGACGTTTTTATCCCGGCACCGGGCCAAGACCTTGCCCTCGTTGGCGACGGTGACGTCCACGGTGCAGACGTAGTGGACGTCGCTCTTTTTCCGGGCGTCGATGGACTGCCGGGCCAGAGACAGGGCTGTGATGGCTTCCGGCTTGACGCCCAGGATACGGGCGGCCTTCTGTTTCAATTGGTCCTGCCCACCGTCGATGGGCAGGGAAATATTTTGAATACGGAGCATAGAACAATACCTCGTGAGAAAGGATGGGGGCGCGGGCGGCCATAAAGGCCGCCCCTACGGAGTCATTTTGAGCGGGGATAGGGTTCCTCCACATCGGTCAATCCCGCCAAATAATCCATACTGGTATTGAGTGCAAGTGCAATCCGTTTGCACTGTTCAAAGGTGTAATAACGTTTTCCGCTCTCAATCTTGGAAAAATCACTTTGATTGATACCAGTTTTTATCTGCATATTGAGTTGTGTATAACCCCGCTTTTTTCGAAGGTCTTTTAATCGTGACATAAAATCACCCTAGATAATTATGGGTGATTTGACCTATTGAAATTATGGTTAAATTGACCTATTATAAAGCCGGGTGATGTTATGATACAGGAACTGCTGAAAAAATACAAGGATAAGATGTGCCGAGAAAGCCACTCCTATCGGCTTCGCCAAATTGTTTACCTGGAGCTGATTGAGATATTCAAGGGGGAGGAAATGACAAGCGGTTCTTTTCAGCGGTACTTCATCTGCTCTCTGGAAGCTCTTCTGCCGCCTGGAATTGCTGTATTTATGAGGCAGCTTATTTGACGGCCCTTGGCGTTGAGGCTGGAGAACTACATCAGAAAAAAATGGTATCCTCCCCAGGTAGGGAGGATACCATTCATATCAGGCTGGACGATTAGTAGGACACGCCCTGCCACATCATGGCGTCGGCCACCTTCATAAAGCCGGCAATGTTGGCGCCCGCCACCAGGTTGCCCGGCATACCGTACTCCTCGGCGGCCTTGGCGGCGTTGTGGTAGATGTTGGTCATAATATCGTGGAGCTTCTGGTCCACTTCCTCAAAGCTCCAGCTCAGACGCATGGAGTTCTGGCTCATCTCCAGGCCGGAGGTGGCCACGCCGCCGGCGTTGGAAGCCTTGGCGGGGGCAAACAGCACACCGTGCTGCTGGAACCAGGCAACGGCCTCGGGGGTGGAGGGCATATTGGCGCCCTCGGCCACGGCGAAGCAGCCGTGCTCCACCAGAGCCTTGGCGCCCTCCAGGGGCAGCTCGTTCTGGGTGGCGCAGGGCAGGGCGATGCCGCAGGGAACGGTCCAGATGCCCTGGCAGCCCTCGTAATACTTGGCGGTGGGGACGTAGTCCAGGTAGGTCTTGATGCGCTCCCGCTTGACCTCCTTGATCTCCTGGATGACCTTGTAGTCGATGCCGTTCTCGTCCACAATGTAGCCGTTGGAGTCGCTCATGGCGATGACCTTGCCCCCCAGCTGGGTGGCCTTCTGGTTGGCGTAGATGGCCACGTTGCCGGAACCGGAGATCACCACGCTCTGGCCCTGGAAGGACTTGCCGGCGGCCTTGAGCATCTCGTTGGCAAAGTAGCACAGGCCATAGCCGGTGGCCTCGGTACGGGCCAGGGAGCCGCCGTAGCTCAGGCCCTTACCGGTGAGCACGCCGTTGAACTCGTTGCGGATGCGCTTATACTGGCCGAAGAGATAGCCGATCTCCCGGGCGCCCACGCCGATGTCGCCGGCGGGCACGTCGGTGTCGGGGCCGATGTGGCGCTGCAGCTCGGTCATAAAAGACTGGCAGAAGCGCATCACCTCGTTGCTGCTCTTGCCCTTGGGATCAAAGTCGGAGCCGCCCTTACCGCCGCCCATGGGCAGGCCGGTCAGGGAGTTTTTGAACACCTGCTCAAAGCCCAGGAACTTGATGATGGACAGGTTGACGGAGGGATGGAACCGCAGGCCGCCCTTGGAGGGGCCGATAGCGGTGGAGAACTGAACCCGATAGCCCCGGTTCACCTGGACCTGACCCTTATCATCCACCCAGGACACGCGGAACAGCAGGCTGCGCTCGGGCTCCACCATACGCTCGATCAGACCGGCGCGGACCAGTTCGGGCCGCTGGTTGAAAACAGGCTGGAGGGACTCCAGCACCTCGCCTACAGCCTGGAGAAACTCAGGCTCGTGGGCGTTCTTGGAGCAGACGTTCTCGTAAACGCCCTGCAGGTACGAATTGGTGAAAGTAAATGCCATGTTGCCAAACCCCTTTGCTTGGCGGCCCGTCCGGACCGGCCGTAATTAAATTGTGTTTTGTGATGCAATGGAACACTTTGACACATTGAAGTTATTATAATCCATGTCTATTCCAATTGCAAGAGCAAAAAGTAAGATTGCATATTTGAGGGAAAAGGGATCAATTCCCGGCATGGAAGTGAACTAATTTGACTGTTCAGTTGCAAAGATAAACGGGCGGTCGCAGATACGACCGCCCGTCAGGCAAGTGACTGCTTATTTCTTTTTTCTGCCGGCCACGCAGAGAATAATGCCGACAATCAGCAGGATCACGCCGATCACGATGAACATGGTGCCGGGGTTGACGGAACCGCTGCTCAGAAGGCTGTTGAGCTGAGCCGCCATGCTGTTGTTCTGAATAAAGCCGTATCCGGCGCAGCCCAGACCAACCACAATCAGGATGATACCGAGAATAAACATAAGTACACTCCTTTCTCTCTTTTCTTGCAGGCTCCCCATCAGCAATGGGAAACTGTCCGATCAGGCATCTCAGACAGTTTCATTATACAATCCTTTGTTAAAATGTCAATCGGAATACGAAACAACTAGATCGCCGCTGCGTTGGAAGAATCTGAGCATATCCATCAAAATCTCTTTGACGGAAGGTGGGAAAAGCATTATACTAGAAAATAGGATAGGAGGTGTCCTTATGAATCACATCGTTATTACCATCGGCCGTGAATACGGCTCCGGCGGACGGCTGATCGCCAAGAAGCTGTCCGAGGAAATGGGCATCACGTTCTATGACAAACAGCTGATTTCCGATGTGGCCAAGAAAACCGGCTTTTCGGAGCACTTTATCCGCAATGCCGAGCATCAGCGCCCCACCAACAGCTTCCTCTATGACCTCTATACCAGCGTGCAGACGCCGTCGGTTCCCGACCAGGTGTTTATCGCCCAGGCCAAGGTGATTAAAGAGGCCGCCGCCCGGGAGTCCTGCGTCATCGTCGGCCGTTGCGCCGACTATATCCTCCGGGACCAGCCCAACTGCCTGAAGGTATTTATTAACGCCCCTCTGGATCAGCGGATTCGCCGGGCCCGGGAGGAGTACGGCGTACAGGAGTCCAATCTGGAGAGCTTCGTCATCCGCCAGGATAAGGCCAGAGCCTCCTATTATAATTACTTTGCCACCGGTCGCTGGGGACAGAGCAGGGAATACGACCTGTGTATCAACAGCCGCATCGGGATTGACGCCAGCGTGGCGGTGATTCAGGCTGCCGCCCAGGCCATTACAGGCGCATAACTGCCGGAACAGAGGCCGGGCCCCATCGTAAAACGATGGGGCCCGGCCTAGCTTTTGAAAAATCAGATATTTTGTGAACAAAATTGATTGATTGTGTGAACATTAGCACTCTCCTATTGACAGTGCTAATTCCGGTGCTATAATAAAGCTGTGCTCAGGAGGAAGGGCCGAAAGGAAGGCCCGCCGGGTACAGATCAAGCAAACCGTCCGCCGGGTGTACCGGTGGGCGAAGAGGTAACAAAAGCTCGCCACCGAGAGGGGCAGTCCCCCCAGCTACGAGCCGGAGAATTGAATGGAGGTATGACTTATGTTACCTAGCATTTTTGGTGAAAACCTGTTTGATGAATTTTTCCAGGACCCGTTTGATCGGATGCCTGTCTTTACCACCCGCAACCCGCTCTATGGCAAGCACGGCAAGAACCTGATGAAGACTGATGTGCGGGAGACGGAGAACGCCTATGAACTGGACGTGGATCTGCCCGGCTTCAAGAAGGACGAGGTCCAGCTGGAACTGAAAGACGGCTGTCTGACCATCAGCGCTGCCAAGGGCCTGGACAAGGACGAGGAGGAGAAGAACGGTCGCTACCTGCGCCGGGAGCGCTACGCCGGCCAGTGCAGCCGCAGCTTCTATGTGGGCGAGGGTGTGGACGCCAAGGACGTGTCCGCCAAGTTTGAGGACGGCATCCTGAAGATCACCCTGCCCAAGGTCACGCAGCAGCTGCCGGTGAATCACACCATTGCCATCGAGTAACTGGCTTGAGCGCCCGCCGCACAGTGCGGCGGGCGCTTTTTTGTGTATAAAAACTTTACCAATGGGCGCTTGAACCGGTATAACTGGTTGTGATATGATAAGTCTGCCTTTTTAATGCCGTTGCAACCACTGGTTGCGGAAATTCCAGCCTGACTTGATGGCAAACAGCCGGTTTGTCTGATAGGCTGAACCCATCCGGAGAGGCCGGAAGAAAGGAAGGCGAATGATATGACGTTGGGAGAACGGATTCAGAGTTGTCGGAAACGGGCGGGGCTGTCTCAGGAGCAACTGGCCGAGCGGCTGGGCGTGTCCCGGCAGGCGGTGAGTAAATGGGAGAGCGACGCAGCCCAGCCGGAGCTGGATAAAGTGGTGGCTCTGGCCAGAGTATTTGGGATCACCACGGACCAACTGCTGCTGGGAACTGGTCCTGCGCCTCAGATGCCGTCAGACCCCGCGCTTGTAAAAAAACAGCCCAGATGGTATCTGCTGGGACTCCTGCCGCTGGTAGCGGGCGCATATTTGTTGATCCGAGGCATATTGCAGCTGAGCACCCTGGGCGGTTTTCAGGAACTGATTAGGCTGCCGGAATATCTGGGATAGGGGGAAGTGAAGTGCAGATGGATTTGGATCTTTATCATAACAGCGTGGAGCATATAACAGCTATGATGTATCCCCCGGTTGTTACCCAGATTGTTGTGGGGGCTATCCTGGTGACGGTGGGCGTGCTGATCCTGGCCGTAGGCCATCACCGACACCGCCAAAAACAGAAAGAGTAAAAGAAGCCGAAAAAATTTTTCAAAATTGAAAAAAACACTTGACGGCAGAGTTAAATTGTGCTATCTTAATAACAGAAATGATAATCATTACTGATTAGCACTTCCGGATTACCCGAAATCAAATAAATTTAACAAGTAAAGTAGGAGGAATAACACATGAAGAAGTGGGTCTGCTCTGTTTGTGGTTACGTTCACGAGGGGGATTCCGCCCCTGATTTCTGCCCCATCTGCAAGGCTCCCAAGGAGAAGTTCGTGCTCCAGGGCGGCGACAAGACCTGGGCTGCTGAGCACGTGGTAGGCGTGGCCAAGGGCGCTCCCGAGGAGATCCTGCAGGGCCTGCGCGAGAACTTCCAGGGCGAGTGCTCTGAGGTCGGTATGTATCTGGCTATGGCCCGTGTGGCTCACCGCGAGGGCTATCCCGAGATCGGCCTGTACTGGGAGAAGGCCGCCTATGAGGAGGCCGAGCACGCCGCCAAGTTTGCCGAGCTGCTGGGCGAGGTTCTGACCGACTCCACCAAGAAGAACCTGGAGATGCGTGTGGACGCCGAGAACGGCGCTACCCAGGGTAAGTTCGACCTGGCCAAGAAGGCCAAGGAGCTGAACCTGGACGCCATCCACGACACCGTCCACGAGATGGCTCGCGACGAGGCCCGTCACGGCAAGGCTTTCGAGGGCCTGCTGAAGCGCTACTTCGGTTAATTCAACCGAGTGAAAATCCCCGGACCGCAAGGCCCGGGGATTTTTTTCCGTGGCGGGCCTTGTCACCCGGGACGTTGGCAGAGAAACATTAACTGGATAAGAGAGACAAAAACTGGGCTGAGAAATTGCTTTCTCAGCCCAGTTTTGATTGCTGTTGCCAATGAAGCAGAACTACACAGGTTTTACAGGTAGCTCTTCAGCTTCTCCACCATGTCGGTGTGCTCCCAGGGCAGGTCGATGTCGGTGCGGCCAAAGTGACCGTAGGCGGCAGTCTGCTCGTAGATGGGGCGGCGCAGGTCCAGCTTCTCGATAATCTTGGCCGGACGCATATCAAAGCACTCGTTGACAATAGCGGACAGCTTCTCCTCGGGGAGGGTGCCGGTACCGTAGGTGTCCACCAGCACGGAGACGGGGTGAGCCACGCCGATGGCGTAGGCCAGCTCGATCTGGCACTTGCGGCACAGGCCGGCGGCCACCAGATTCTTGGCGATGTAGCGGGCCATATAGGCGGCGGAGCGGTCCACCTTGGTGGGGTCCTTGCCGGAGAAACAGCCGCCGCCGTGGGCAGCGGCGCCGCCGTAGGTGTCCACGATGATCTTGCGGCCGGTGAGACCGGTGTCGCCCACAGGGCCGCCCACCACGAAGCGGCCGGTGGGGTTGACAAAGAACTTGGTGTCCTTGGTGATGTACTGAGCGGGGATGATGGGCTTGATGATCTCCTCCACCACGGCCTCCCGCAGGTCCTTCAAGGCGATGTCGGGGTCGTGCTGGGTGGACACCACGATGGCGGGGCAGGAGAGCACCTTGCCGTCGTCGCCGTACTCCACGGTGACCTGGCTCTTACCGTCGGGGCGGAGCCACTTGAGCTTGCCGGACTTGCGCACGTCGGCCAGCTGGCGGGAGAGCTTGTGGGCCATGGAAATGGGGGCGGGCATCAGTTCGGGGGTCTCGTCGCAGGCGTAACCGAACATCATGCCCTGATCGCCGGCGCCGATGCGGTCGGCCTCATCGCTGCCGCCCTCCTGAAGCTCAAAGGACTTGTTGACACCCATGGCGATGTCGGGGGACTGTTCGTCAATGGCGGTCATCACCGCGCAGGAGCGGTAGTCAAAGCCGTAGGCGGGATCGGTGTAGCCGATGCGCTCCACGGTGCGGCGCACGATGGAGGGAATGTCGGTGTAGTGGCTGGTGGTGATCTCACCCATTACGGTGACGATACCGGTGGTGGTGAAGGTCTCGCAGGCCACATGGGCGGTGGGATCAGCGGCCAGGATGTCGTCCAGGACGGCGTCGGAGATCTGGTCGCAGACTTTGTCGGGGTGACCCTCGGTGACGGACTCCGAGGTAAACAGACGCTTTGCCATTGGTAATTACCTTCCTTTCTAAGCTGGAGCAAAAACGCGCTCCGCCGGACGGCGGAGCGCGATGGGCTCTTCCATCCTCATCTTTCGATTTCCTCGCCGGATTTGGCACCTTGCAAGGCAGGTTGCCGGGCTTCATCGGGCCGTTCCCTCCGCCACTCTCGATAAGGCTATTCAGTTGACAGTGGGTATTTTATCGACTTTTTCCCACTTTTTCAATAGACAAAATACGGGCTTTGTATAGAGTTAGAAGAACTTGTTCGGTCAGGCCTTCCAGCCGTTGAGATAGTCCCGCTGCTCCGGGGTGAGGGTGTCGATGGCCAGTCCCATGGCGGCCAGCTTCACCCGGCCGATCTCATCGTCAATCTCGGCGGGCACCTGATAGACCTTCTTTTCCAGGCCGTCCTTGTGCCTCACCAGCCACTCCAGGGCCAGCGCCTGGACGGCGAAGGACATATCCATAATCTCGGCGGGGTGGCCGTTGCCGGCGGCCAGATTTACCAGGCGGCCCTCACCGATGACGTTGAGGATGCGCCCGTCGGGCAGGGTAAAGCCCTCGATGTTGTCCCGGCGGATCTCCCGCTTGACAGCCATCTGGGCCAGACCTCTCACATCCACCTCACAGTCGAAGTGGCCCGCGTTGGTGAGAATGGCATTGTGCTTCATGACGGCAAAGTGCCGGGGGGTGATGACGTCCTTGCAGCCGGTGACGGTGACGAAGATATCGCCGTACTTGGCGGCCTCGTCCATGGGCATGACCCGAAAGCCGTTCATGGTGGCATCCAGGGCCTTGAAGGGGTCCACCTCGGTGACGATCACGTTGGCCCCCATGCCGCTGGCCCGCATGGCCACGCCCTTGCCGCACCAGCCGTAGCCGGCCACCACCACGGTTTTGCCCGCCACCACCAGGTTGGAGGTGTGCATGATGGCGTCCCATACACTCTGGCCGGTGCCGTACTTGTTGTCGTAGTAGTGCTTGGCCTTGGCGTCGTTGACCGCCATCATGGCGCAGGGGAGGATGCCCTCCCGCTCCCGGGCCTTCAGACGCAGGATGCCGGTGGTGGTCTCCTCACACCCGCCGATCAGGTTTTCCCCCAAGTCGGCGCACTTGCCGCCCAGAAGGTGGACCAGATCGCCCCCGTCATCCACAATCAGGTGGGGCTTGAACTTCAGGGTCTCGATGAGGTGGCTTTCATATTCCTCGGCGGAAGCGCCGTGAATCCCGAAGGTCTCCACACCCAAATCGGCCAGGCCGGCGGCTACGTCGTCCTGGGTGGAGAGGGGATTGGAGCCGGTGAGCCGCACCTGAGCGCCCCCCTTGGAGAGCACATAGCCCAGATTGGCGGTTTTGGCCTCCAGATGGACGGACACCGCCACCCGCAGGCCGGCAAAGGGCTTTTCACGCTGGAACCGAGCCTCGATCCCGCCCAGGGCGGGCATAAAGTCCCGCACCCAACTGATCTTCCGGCGGCCGGAGGGGGCCAGGGCCGGATCTTTTACAATACTCATGGGTTAACCTCCTTGGGGGCGGCCGAGGGACTGGGCCCGTCCCAGAAATCAAGGGTGAGCAGCGGCTTGGTCCTGCGGAAGGCCTGGACCCGGTGGTGAAGTTCCAGCAGCTGCTCCGGCGTGGGGGCTGCGGGTCCACCGTAGGCGGGGCAGGTGAAGAACCAGCAGAACTTGGCGCCGCTGCGGATGATCCGGTCATAATAGGCCTCCGTGGCCACACAGTCCGCATTCTCCGCTGTACAGCGGCAGGCCACGCCAAAGGGCAGCTTATGATCCTTTAACAGGGCGGAGACCCGCTGGGCGTCCTGGGGGTCGGCGTCCACCTGAATGGCAGGAAACAGGTTGCGCACCCGCAGCATATCCTCACAGAGGGAGGGCGTAATGGAGCTGGGGGGCGTAAAGACGGCAAAGACGCAGTCGGTGTGCTTGTTGCACAGGGCGATGATCTCCTCCTGGCGGGAGAGGGGATCGCCGCCGTTGAAGATAAACAGGTGACAGCCTCTGGCCTTGCGGGCCTCCAGCTCCTCGTCCAGGCTGTCAAACTCCATGGAGGGCCGCACCCCGAAGATGGATGCGCCGCAGCCGGCGCAGTCCATGGAGCAGGGGAAGGAGGGGTCGATGATGACGGACCAGGGGGCCTCGTCCTGCCCCAGATTGCCGGCCGCTTTTTTGCCGGGCCACTCCAACGGCCCTCCGTGGATGATAAAGTTTTCAAAGATTTTCTTTAAAATGCTGGTGTCAATATCGGTATACATACTGCGGATCAACTGATGCCAGTTGTTGTCCGGATCGGTCATTGCCTGGTGGAACAGCGACTGATACGGGGGAGAGAGATGCGCCCCCGCGTATCTGTCCAGCCACTCCATCAGCTTGGGGAGGTTGGAGTCCGGGTCCTGATCCAGATAATCCAGGGCCTTGGAGATACCAAAAGCCTTAAGCCGGGCCGGTATGCTCATAGATGTATACCCTCCTTTCACCCTGTATTGAAACGGAGGTATGTCACTGCGAAAGGACAAACCAATTCATAATAATATAACCATATCATACAGCCTCTGCTTTCGCAATACCATAGACAAAACAGGCCAGCTGTAAATATTTGTGACAAAACCAGAGGAGTGTCTATCCAATGTGGATTTCCGCTGTTTTGATATACAATCCCCGCCGCTTGTGGTATACTAAATCGAATCAGCTTATCTAGCCTGCAAACGAGGAGTGAGCCTATGCACACCGGTCTCATCACGTTCCATTTTGCCCACCACTACGGCGCGCAGCTCCAGGCCCTGGCCACCATGAGGGCCATCCAGCGCCTGGGCCACGACTGTCAGATCATTGATTACCGCCTGCCCCATACCACCCGCACCAACCAGGTCTTCAAAAAGAGCGCCTCGGTACGGGATATGGCGTCGGACGCCCATACCGCCCTCCACTATGCCGCCTTCCAGCGCCGGTTCCAGCGCTTTGAGGCCTTTGTGGCCCAGGAGATGGAGCTCTCCCCTCAGCGGTACACCGATTTCCGGCAGCTGCGGGAGGCCCCTCCGGCCTACGACGTCTATGTGGCGGGCAGCGACCAGATCTGGAATCCCTACATCTTCCAGAACAAACAGTTTGACCCCGCCTTCCTGCTGGACTTTGTGGGGGAGGGGCGGCGTATCGCCTATGCCCCCAGCCTGGGCGTGCCCCAGCTGCCCGAGGACAAGGCGGCGGAGTTGAAGCGGTACCTGGCGCCCTTTTCCGCCCTCTCCGTCCGGGAGAAGCGGGGCCAGGTGCTGGTGCGGGAGGCAGCCGGAAGGGAGGCTAAGGTGGTGCTGGACCCCACCCTGCTGCTCAACGGGGAGGATTGGGGCAAACTGGCCCGCCCGCCCAGGCACCAGGGGCCCTATATCCTGTGCTACTTTGTCTCCGAGCCGGGGGAGGCGGGGCCCTATGCCCTGGCCCTGTCGGAACAGACCGGCTGGCCCATCGTCCAGCTGGCGGGAGCCCGCCAGAAGATCGACGGAGCCAAGGAGATTGTGTTTGACGCCGGGCCCAGGGAGTTTCTGGGCCTGTTTCAGCACGCCGCCGCGGTGGTGACCAACTCCTTCCATGGCGCGGCCTTCTCCCTCCAGTTTAAAAAGGATTTCTTTACCTCCATGTCCCCCAAGGAGCGGCGGGAGCCTACCTTCTCCCGGATCTACAGCCTGCTCTCCCGGCTGGGGTGCGCCGGGCGTATCATCGGCCTGGATACCACCGACTCCATCGACGCCAAGATGGACTACGACCAGATCTATGAGAAGCTGGAGGCCGCCCGGGCCGACTCCCTGGCCTATCTGAAGGCGGCGGTGGAGGGAACCGCCCTGCCGGAGGAGGAAGAAGCCTCCCAGGAGCGGGCCAAGCCCAACCTGTGCAAGGCGGAGGACTGCACCGGCTGCACCGCCTGTGCCGCCGTCTGCCCCGTGGGGGCCATTGAGATGCGCCCCGACCACGAGGGCTTCCTGCGGCCGGTGGTGGGGGAGAAGTGCATCCTCTGCCGCAAGTGCGAAAGCGCCTGTCCCGCCCTCACCCAGCCGGTGAAGGGCCCCGACCCCGACTGCGCCCACGGTGTGTGGAACCGGAACGAGGGGGTGCGGTGTGACAGCTCCTCCGGCGGCGTGTTCTCCCTGCTGGCCGGCCAGGTGCTGGACCGGGGAGGCGTGGTGTTCGGCGCGGCCTTTGACGGCTATATGGCGGTACGCCACACCTGCGCCGCCTCCATGGAGGAGGTGGCCCTCATGCGGGGGTCCAAGTATGTCCAGAGCGATTTAGGGGAAACCTTCCATCAGGTGAAGGAGCAGCTGGAGGGGGGCAAGCCGGTGCTCTTCACCGGCCTTGCCTGTCAGGTGGACGGGCTGAAGCACTACCTGGGCCGGGACTACGACAACCTGCTCACCTGCGATCTGGTGTGTAACGGCGTACCCTCTCCGGCGGTGTTCCAGGCCTATCTGAAACAGCTGGGCCTGGAGCACGGCGCCCCGGTTACCGGCTTGCGGTTTCGGGACAAGAGCCAGGGCGGCTGGTCCCACTCCCACATGACGGTCCGCTTCGCCGACGGGGCCAGCGCCACTACCCCCCTCCACCGCACCACCTTCGGCCGGGGCTTCGGGATGCAGCTGTTTTTGCGGCCGGTGTGTTCCAGGTGCCGGTATACCAGCGTCAGCCGTCCGGCGGACCTGACCCTGGGGGACTTCTGGGGGCTGGACCCCAAGCTGAAGCTGCCCACCGACCGGGAGAAGGGGGTGTCCCTGGTGCTGGTCAACAGTGCCAAGGGGCAGAAAGCCTTCGACGCCCTGGCGGACAAGCTGGGCCGGGTGGAACGGCCCCTGGCCGAGGCGGTGGCGGGCAATCCCCGCCTGGCCTACCCCCTGACCCACAACCCCAAGCGGGGGGCTTTCTTCGCCGCCTTCGCCGCCATGCCCTTCGACCAGGTGGAGCGGAAGTACCTCACCCCGCCGCCTCTGCCCTACCGGGCGGCGGCCAAGGTGCTCACCCCCAAGATGAAGGAGAAGATCCGCAAGATCCTGAAATAACGGACGGAAAGTTTACAAATTGTTTGGGAATTTTCTCCCAGGCCCTGCTACACTGGGCACACATGGAAGGAGGGCGGCTCTGCCGCCCCACGGGAGGTAATGATTTTTGAGTGTGATACAACGCTGGCTGGATCGGTTCAGTTACAAGCATCCCCGGTTCGGCATCCCCAATCTGATGCTGGTGATCGTCATCGGCAACGCGCTGGTGTGGCTGCTGGATGAGTTCAGTCAGGGCTTTTCCCTGTCGTCCGCCCTGTGCTTCGCCCCCTATTTTATTTTGCAGGGCGAGGTGTGGCGGCTGGTAACCTTTATCTTTGTGCCTACCACGAATAATCTCTTTTTTCTGGCCATCTCTCTGTATTTCTACTACTGGATCGGCTCCATTCTGGAGCGGCAGTGGGGCGTGACCAAATTTACGGTGTTCTACCTGCTGGGCCTGGTGCTCAACATCATCGCCGGTTTTGTGCTCTACGCATTTTTCCCCGTGCCCGCGGTCACCGCCACCATGCACTACGTCAACCTCTCCATGTTTTTCTCCTTTGCTACCCTGTATGGGGAGATGCAGGTACTGCTTTTCTTTGTGATCCCCATCAAGGTCAAGTGGCTGGCCTGGCTGGACGCCGCGCTCTTTGCCTACGATATCATCTACAGCCTGGTGCAGATCCCCACCGTAGGGACCTATGCCCTCATTGGCGCCGTGGTTCCCATTGTGGCCATCCTGAACTACCTGATCTTCTTCTGGGACGATCTGATGGCCAGCCTGGGCCGGGTGAGGCGGCAGAGTGCCCACCGCCACTCCCGCCAGACTGTCAACTTCAGGCAGGCCACCCGCCACGCCCAGGAGACCCGCGGCTATATCCACAAGTGCGCCGTCTGCGGCAAGACCGACACCGACTACCCGGACGAGGAGTTCCGGTACTGCTCCAAGTGTAACGGCTA
>CALWXZ010000010.1 GCA_944385625.1 uncultured Flavonifractor sp.
CAGCGGGCCCGCACCAAGGAGGGCCGCCTCCAGGTGGAGCTGGCCCAGTACCAGTACCTGCTGCCCCGGCTGCTGGGTATGTGGACCCATCTGGAGCGGCAGGAGGGCGCCATCGGCACCCGCGGCCCCGGCGAGACCCAGCTGGAGACCGACCGGCGGCACATCCGCAGAAAAATCCAGAAGCTGCGGGAGGAGTTGGAGCAGGTGCGCCGGGTGCGCTCCACCCAGCGCGCCCGCCGGGAAAAGAACGAGGTGCCGGTGGTGGCCATTGTGGGCTACACCAACGCGGGCAAATCCACCCTGCTCAACAAGCTGACCGGGGCGGACATCCCCGCCAACAACCGGCTCTTCGACACCCTGGACACCACCACCCGCACTCTGGAGATTTCCGACACCTGCACGGTGCTTCTCAGCGACACAGTGGGCTTCATCCGCAAGCTGCCCCACCATCTGGTGGAGGCGTTCAAGGCCACCCTGGAGGAGCTGTCCTACGCCGACCTGCTGCTCCACGTCATCGACACCTCCAACCCGGAGTGGCGGGAGCAGGCCGACGTGGTGGAGAAGCTGATCGTGGAGCTGGGGGCGGAGCACACCCCCCGCATCGACGTATTCAACAAAGTGGACCGCTGCCCCAGCGAGATTCTGCCCCACGGGGAGGACATCGTGTCCATTTCCGCCAAGACCGGCCAGGGGCTGGACGAGCTGCTCAGTAAGATCGGCGACCGGCTGGACACCGGCGCCCACCGGGTGGTGCTCCACATCCCCTACGACAAGGGGGGTATTGTGGACCTGCTCCACCGGGAGGCCAAGGTGGAGCGGGTGGACTACGGCGAGACCATCGAGGTGGAGGCCGTGTGTACCCCCATCCAGCTGGGCCGGTTAAAGGACTTTATTGTGTCCGGCTGGACGCCCCCCAGAGAACCCTGGGAAGAATGACCCGCACAGAGGAGGAACCGCCATGCAGCCACTGGAGACTGAGCGCCTGCTGCTGCGCCCCTTTACCGAGGGGGACGCCGCGGCGCTGTATGCCTACGCCAGCCACCCGGAGGTGGGCCCCTGGGCGGGGTGGAAGCCCCACGCCGACGAGGCGGAGAGTCTGCGGGTGATCCGGGATATCTTCCTGCCCTCAGACACTCTGGCGGTGATCCGAAAGGCCGACGGGCGGCTCATCGGCTCCGCCGGGTTCGTGGGAAAGCACCGCACCGAGTTGGGCACCCCCAGCGAGGAGGTGGGCTACTCCCTGGCCCGGGACTGCTGGGGCCGGGGTCTGATCCCCGAGGCGGTGGAGGCCATCCTCCGCCACGCCTTTGCTGATTTGGGCTATGCCGCCATCTGGGCAGCCTACTACGACGGCAACCGCAAATCCAAGCGGGTGATGCAGAAATGCGGCATGACCTACCGCCTCAGCCGGGTGGAGCCGGTGGAACAGCTGGGGGAGACCCGGCTGGCCCACTACTTTGCCATCACCAGAAGGGAGTGGGAGGAAAGGTGACAGAATACTATATCCCCACCGCCCCCTCCGAGACGGAGTTTGTGGAGAAGCGCTCCCGGTTCATCGGCCATGTCTGGCCGGTGGAGAGCGAGGAGGAGGCCCGGGGGTACATCGAGGCCATGAAGAAGAAGTACTACGACGCCCGCCACAACTGCTGGTGCTACCGGATCAGGGAGGGGGGCGTGGAGCGCTACTCCGACGACGGGGAGCCCCAGGGTACTGCCGGTCAGCCCATGCTCAACGTGTTCCAGCGGGAGGAGGTCACCAACCTGTGCTGCGTGGTGCCCCGTTACTTCGGCGGGGGGCGGCTGGGGGGGGGTGGGCTGGTACGGGCCTATACCCAGAGCGCCAAGGACGCTCTGGACGCTGCCGGGATCTCGGTGGTGCGCCGGTGGGTGGAAACTGCGGTGACCTGCCCCTACTCCTTCTTTGAGCGGGTGCGCCAGGAGGCGGAGACCCAGGGGGGCGTAGTGGGGGAGAGCGAGTACGCCGCCGACGTCACCCTCCATGTGCTGCTGCCGGAGGAGAACACAGAGGCCTTCGCCGCCCGGCTCACCGAGCTGACCGCCGGCGGGGTGGTCCCCGTGACTCTGGGGGAGACCTTCCGGGCGGTGCCCGTCAAGTAAATACAACAAAATCCCCACGGCCGCGCCGTGGGGATTCTTTTGGCTTAGTCACCAGTCAACAGTAGAATGTCGTTGGAGGGCAGTTCCAGCCACAGGGGCTCCCGCCCGGCAAGAGCAGCCCAGCGCGCCTTCTCCAGCTCGATACGCAGCCGGGAGAAGCCCTGGTTCCCGCCGGGGGTGGACAGCATGACCACGGTGGAGAACACATTCTCCACCACCCGCTCCACCCGGCAGGGGAGGATGTTGGGGCCGGGGCCCTCCGCGGGCCTGATGTAGTGGGCCCGCACACCGATGTGGCTGAGGCCCTCCGGCAGCGGTTGGCCCGGGTCCAGGATGACTCCCCAGTCCAGGGCCTCCACCCTGCCGTCCAATCTGGCTTTGGCCCGGGACACATTCTTGCAGCCGGACAGCAGGCAGGCCGACAGGGTGCGTGGCGCCTCAAAGAGTTCATGCACCGGCATCATGGCCTGGGAGCGGCCATTGTCCAGCACGCACACCTGCTGGCACAGCCGCTGCACCTCGTCCCGGTTGTGGGTAACGAAGAGCACCGGCCCGGAGAAGGCGGAGAGAATGTCGGCCAGCTCCAGCTCCACCTGCCACTTCAGATAGCTGTCCAGGGCGGAGAAGGGCTCGTCCAGCAGCAGCACCTCCGGCCCGCTGGCCAGGATGCGGGCCAGCGCCGTCCGCTGCTGCTGGCCGCCGGAGAGCTGCCGGGGATACTTGTGCTCCTGCCCCTCCAGGTAGAAGGAGGAGATGAGGCGGCGCACCGTCGCCTTCCGGGCGGCTTTGTCCTGCACCCCCGCGGCGATGTTCTGGGCCACCGTCATGTTAGGGAAGAGGGCGTAGTTCTGGAAGAGGTAGCCCACCCGCCGCTTCTGGGGGGGCAGATCGATGTGTTGCTCTAAATCGAAAAGCACCTTGCCGTCCAACACGATGCGCCCCCGGTCGGGCTTCTCGATGCCGGCGATGCACTTGAGGGTGAGGCTCTTGCCGCAGCCCGAGGCCCCCAGCAGGCCGGTGACCTGGCCGCTCTCCGCCTCAAAGGAGCAGTCCAGCCGGAATTTGCCGAAGTCCTTATGGATATCCACCTGTAAGACCATCACTCCACCTCCCCGGAGACGGGGGCCGCCCGGCGGCGTGGCCTGCGGTCCTTTTTCTCCAGCATATTGACACACAGCAGCACCGCAGCGGAGATGGCCAGATTGATGAGCACCCATGCCATGGCCCCCTCGTCGTCGCCGGTGCGCCAGAGCTGGTATACCGTGGTGGAGATGGTGGCGGTCTTGCCGGGGGTGTATCCGGCGATCATGGCGGTGGCGCCGTACTCCCCCAGGGCCCGGGCAAAGGAGAGCACGGTGCCCGCGATGATCCCCTGCTTGCAGCAGGGCATCATGACCCGCCAGAAGATCCAGGTGTTGGACCTGCCCAGGGTGCGTCCGGCCTGGGCCAGGGTGATATCAAAGGACTCAAAGGCCCCACGGGCAGTGCGGTACATCAGGGGGAAGGCCACCACCGCCGAAGCGAAGATGGCGGAGTACCACACCATGGTCAGCCGCAAGCCGAATACATTCAGAAACCACAGCCCGATGGTCCGTTTGGGGCCCAGCAGCCGCAGCAGGAAGTAGCCCACCACGGTGGGGGGAAGGACCAGGGGAAGGGTGAGCACCACGTCCAGCACGCCCTTCACCAGTCGGGGCAGCTTGGCCACATAATAGGCGGCGGCAATACCCAGGAAGAAGATGAGGGCGGTGGAGATGGTGGCGATGCGCAGAGAATTCAAGAGGGGATAGAGATCCAGAACCGGTCACCTGCCTTATCAAACGGGCCTGCCGCGCAGCGGCAGGCCCATGTTTTTACTGGATAACGGTAAAGCCCACACCCTCCAGCACGGCGATGGCGCTCTCGTCGGTGTGCAGATAGTCCAGAAAGGCCTGGGCGGCGGCCTGGCTGGCCTGGCTGCCGCCGCACTTCATGACGGCGGCGGGATAGATGACCTGATCGCACATCTTGGCGGTGGCCTCGTCCACCACGGTCAGCCCGTAGGTAAAGGCGTCGGTGGCGTAGATGATGCCGCAGTCCACGGCCCCCTCCTTCACCTGATTGGCCACCTCGGACACGTTGGAGGCGTAGGTCACCTTGCCGGCGCTCTCCAGAGCGGCGATGTCAATGCCCAGGGTGTCCAGAATCTGGAGGGAGTAGGCCCCCACGGGCACGTCGTCGTTGCCCAGGCAGAGCAGGGATAGCTTGTCGCCGGCCAGATCGGAGAAGGACTGGATGTCCTTGGGGTTGTCGTCAGGTACCGCCCGCACCACCTTGTTCTCCACAAAGTTGATGCGGGTGTCGGAGAGGACGAAGTCCAGGCCCTCATTGGTGCCGGTGGTGTCGGCGGCGTCCAGCTGGTTCATCTGCTTCTGGGCGGCGGAGAGGAACAGGTCGCACACCGCCCCCTCCTCAATCTGGGTCTTGAGGGTACCGGAGGAGTCAAAGGTGAAGGTGAGCGTTACGTTGGGGGCCACCTCTTTGTAGAGGTCGGCGATCTGGGTGAGGGTGGCCTCCAGGGAGGCGGCGGCGAACACCACCACCTCCACCGGCTCGGCCTGGGCGGAGGGGGAGCTGCTTCCGGCGGGGCTTTGGGCGGCGCCGGAATTGCCGCCGCCGCAGGCCGCCAGGGCCAGGAGCAACGACAGGGCCAGGATCAGGGATACGATTTTCTTCATGCTGCATTCTCCTTTACAAACTGGTAGGCGGCCCCGTTTCCGGGAGCGCCCCGGCCCGCCGCCATGACGCCATGCGTTTTAGGCGACACGGGCTCGAAGAATCTTTATCTCAAACGGACACATAGGCCCGTGGGATACGCAGCTTATTCGGGTACCGCGCAGTTGTGGGCGGTGCCCCGTAAAATCTCCAGGCCGTGGCCCAGGGCGGGGAGGATGAACTCCAGGCACTCCCGCACCGCCTTGGGGCTGCCGGGCAGGTTGACCATGAGGGTACCTTTGCGGATGCCCGCCGCCGCCCGGCTGAGCATGGCCCGGGGGGTGATCTGGAGGGACTGCCACCGCATGGCCTCGGCAATGCCGGGGGCGGGGCGCTCGGTGACCGCCAGAGTGGCCTCCGGCGTGAGATCGGTGGGGGAGAAGCCGGTGCCCCCGGTAGTGAGGATGAGATCGGCCAGGTCGTTGTCGCACAGCCGCTTCAATTCCGAGGACAGGGGCTCCAGCCCGTCGGGCAGCAGGGCGGTGTGGACCACCTCATAGCCCGCCCCCTCCACCAGTGCCCGGATCACCGGGCCGCTTTTGTCCTCCCGCTGTCCGGCATAGCCGGAGTCGCTGAGGGTGATAATGGCAACTCTCATGTCAGATCTCCTCCACGATGGTGAGTTCGTCCCCCACCGAGATGGCGCCCCCGTGGAGCACCCTGGTGAACACGCCCTCCCTGGGCATGATGCAGTCCCCCATGACCTTGTAGATCTCACAGTGGGCGTGGCACTGCTTGCCCACCTGGGTCAGCTCCAGCACCACGTCGTTGCAGCGGAACCTGGTCCCGATGGGCAGAGCCTTGAAGTCGTAGCCCTCCACCACCAGGTTTTCCCCAAAGGCGCCGTCGTCCACCACGGCGCCCCTGGCCCGGAAAGCCTCCACCTGCTCGTGGGAGAGCAGGGATACCTGTCGGTGCCACTTGCCTGCGTGGGCATCCCCCTGGATGCCCCAGTCCTCCACGAACTGGGCGGAGCCCACATTTTTCTTCTGGGTACCCTTCTGTTCACTGACACAGACGGCCATCACTTTGCCCATGTGCTTATCCTCCGATCTGATTCATGTTGCGGCCCTCGTCCCGGGCCTGGCGGCTGCCGCCGAAGTGGTGGCTGGCAGGCTTGCGGCCAATGGCCTCCGCCATGGCCTCCAGCAGGGCGGCGTCGTCTGCTCCGGTGTCCAGCAGGGCCTTTAAATCCACCCCGTGGTCGTATTGCAGGCAGGTTTTGAGAAAACCGGTGGCGGTGAGGCGCACCCGGTTGCAGCTTTGGCAGAACTGGTGGGATACTGCGCTGATGAAGCCCACCTGGCCCCGGAAGCCGGGGAAGGTCACGTTGCGGCTGGGGCCGGCCAGCGGGTCGGACGGACAGGGGATGGCGGGGCCGAAAGCCTTCTCCAGCCGGGAGAGTACCTCGTCCTCCGTGCGGCGGGTGAGGGTGTCGCCCAGGCCGATAGGCATCAGCTCAATGAAGCGGACGGTCAGGTCCCGGTCCCTGGCCAGGGCGGCCAGGGGAACCAGCTGGGCGTCGTTGTCCCCGGAGGGGACGCAGTTGAGCTTGACGGTGAGGCCCGGCGCGGCCAGGGCGGCCTCCAGGCCCTCCAGCGTACGGGGCAGCTCGTCCCGCCGGGTGAGGGCGGCAAACTGGTCCCGGTCCAGGGTGTCCAGGCTGAGATTGACCCCGTCCAGTCCGGCCTCCAGCAGGGCGGGCAGCTGCTCGGCCAGCAGCACCCCGTTGGTGGTGAGGCTGACGGTGCGGATGCCGCCGGTAGCCTTGATTCCCCGGACCAATCCGACCAGGCCCTTGCGCACCAGAGGCTCGCCGCCGGTGAGGCGCACCTTCTCCACACCCAGCCCGGCGGCCAGGCGGACCAGACGGAGGATCTGCTCATAGGAGAGGATGGCGCTGTGGTCCACCCAGGTTATGCCCTCTTCAGGCATACAATAGCGGCAGCGCAGGTTGCACCGGTCGGTGACCGACACCCGCAAATAGCGGATGCTGCGTCCAAATTGGTCAAGCATGGCCGCCCTCCTTTACCAGCCGGAGCAGAAAACGGGCCGCGTCGCCGGGCCGGTCCAGGGGGAGCACCGGCACGCCGGGGAGTACCAGGGGCAGATCGGTGACCAGGGCCAGCAGGGTGGCCGGGTCGGACACCGGTCCCTCCGAGTTGCCCTTCCTCACCACCTCCAGCTTGGGCCAGGGGGTGTGCTTGAAGCCCTCCAGCAGGATCAGGTCGGCCTCGGGAAACCGGGTGATGAGATATTTCACTGTTACCGCCTGCTTTTTCACGAGTTTGAACTTCTCCCCGTCAAAGATGGCGGTGCCTGCCGCCCCGGCGGCCATGAAGCGGCCGGTGTCGGTGCCGGGCGGGTCGGGGTCAAAGCTGTGGCCGTCGTGCTTGACCACCGCCACGGTGAGGCCCGCCTCCGCCAACAGGGGGAGCATGGCCTCGATGAGGGTGGTCTTGCCCGAGTTTTTTACCCCGGATACCGCCACCACCAGGGGCTCACACACGGTCATACACCCCCGATTTGCCGCCCTCCTTGTGGACCAGGTGGATGTCCCCCAGCTCCATGCCCTTGTCGATGGCCTTGCACATATCATAAATGGTGAGCAGGGACACGCTCACCCCGGTGAGGGCCTCCATCTCCACCCCGGTCTTGCCGGAGAGCTTGACGGTGCAGGTGGCCCGCACGGCGCAGGCCTCCTCCAGAATTTCAAAATCCACCGACAGATGGCTGAGCAGCAGGGGGTGGCACAGGGGGATCAGCTCCCAGGTGCGCTTGGCGGCCATAATGCCAGCCACCCGGGCCACCCCCAGCACGTCGCCCTTGGCGGCGGTGCGGCCGGTGATGGCCGCCAGAATGGGCGGGGTGACCTTGATGGTGCCCTCGGCCACCGCAGTGCGGCAGGTGGGGGCCTTATCGGTCACGTCCACCATGATGGCGTTGCCGGCCTCGTCAAAATGATTGAAAGCAGGTTCCATAATAACCTCCTGTTAATCTTGTAGAGGCTGCGTCACAGCAGCCAGACCTGGACGGTCTCTCCGGCCTCTGCTGGGGGTGTGCCCGCCGGCAGCTCCACCAGACAGTTGCACCCCACCAGGGAGGCCAGCTGGCCGGAGGAGTGGCCCTCGGGCAGCGCCACCTGGCCCTCCTCATACCGGCCCCGCAGGAAGCGCCGCCGGGGACTGGGCTTGGGGTAGGGGGTGGTGAGGACGGCCCGACGCCGCCGGGGCAGCAGATGGGGTTCCCCCGCCAGGGCGGCCAGCAGGGGCCGGGCCAGCAGCTCAAAGGTGGTGAAGGCGGCGAAGGGATTGCCCGACAGGGACAAGATGGGCTTGCCATCGAAGCGGGAGAACATGGCCGGGGTTCCCGGCTTCAGATTTACCTTCCAGAACACCCGCTCCGCCCCCAGAAGGGGGAGGGCCTGGTGAAAAATATCCCTGTCACCCACCGACACGCCGCCGGTGGTGATGAGGGCGTCGCAGTCATGGAGCAGGTCCGCCATGGCCTCCGCCACGGCGGCGGGGGAGTCGGCGGCGTGGCGGCACAGGGCGGGGATACCCAGCTCCGCCAGCCGGGCGGTGAGCAGGACCCCGTTGGAGCCGTAAATTTTTCCGGGGGGCAGGGGCTGCCCGGCCTCCACCACCTCGTCCCCGGTGGTGAGCAGCCCCACTTTGGGGCGGCGGCACACGGTTACCTCCGTCATACCGGCGCTGGAGAGCACCCCCAGCGCGGCGGCGTCCAGCCGGGTACCCGCCTTCAGCAGCCGAGAGCCCGCCCGGTAGTCCTCGCCCCGGCGGATATAATTTTGATAGGGGGGGAGGGCGGCGTAAATGGCCACCGGGTCGCCCCGGTCGGTGTCCTCCTGACGGAGCACGCAGTCACAGCCCGGAGGAAGCATGGCCCCCGTCATGATCCGGATGGCCTGACCGGGCAAGAGCGGGGTTTGGGCCTCATCGCCCGCATACAGCGTGTCCACCACCGGCAGGCGGACGGGGTGATCCCGACCGGCCCCTGCGATGTCGGCGGAGCGGAGGGCGTAGCCGTCCAGGGGGGAGCGGTCAAAGGGGGGCTGGTCCATAGGCGCGGGCACATCCCCGGCCAGGGTGCGGCCCAGAGCCTGCAAGGCGGGCAGCGTCTCCTGTCCCAGAGGGGGAAGTCCCCGGGTCATCAGCTCCACCGCCTGTTCCAGCGGAATACCGGTGACCATGGTCAGCACCCCTTGCCGAAGGGGCAGACGGGGTAGCGGCACTCGGGACAGCCCAGGCACAGCCCGCCGTGGCCCAGGGCCTTCAGGTCGGCCCGGCTGATGGGCACCCCGGCGGCGATGCGGGGGAGCACCAGGTCAAACACGGTGGCCTTGGCGTACATGACGCAGCCGGGCAGGCCCATAATGGGGGTACCGTCTGCGAAGTAGCCCAGCAGGAACATGGCCCCCGGCAGCACCGGGGCGCCGTAGGACACGATGTCCGCGCCGGTGTCCCTGATGGCCCTGGGGGTCTTGTCGTCCGGGTCCACGCTCATACCGCCGGTACACAGGATCAGGTCCATCCCCTTGGCCTTGTAGTCCAGGGCGGCGGCGGTGATGGCGGCCATGTCGTCGCCGGGGAGGCAGTGCTGCTTGACCTCAATGCCGTAGCCGGCCAGCTTGTCGATGATGACGGGGGTAAAGGTGTCCTCAATGAGGCCCTTGGCCACCTCGCTGCCGGTGGTGATGAGGCCGCAGGTTTTCAGCTTCCAGGGGGTGAGAGAGAGGATGGGGCTGGACCCCGCCCGCGCCTCCACCTGCCGCAGCTTGTCCTCGGCGATGACCAGGGGGATGATGCGGGTGCCCGCCAGCTTGTCCCCCTTGTGGACGGCGGTGTTGGTGTGGCGGGTGGCGATCATGATCTCGTCCTCGCCGTTGAGGGCGTTAAGCCGGTCCACGTCCACCTGGAACAGGCCGTCGGTGTCGGCGATAAGCTCGATCTTGCCCTCCTTCACGGCGGTGGCGTGCATATGTTCGTTCTGGCACAGGGCCTGGAGGCGGAGGGCGGCCTCGTCCTCGTGGAGCATCCCGCTCTGGCGCTCCCACACATAGAGGTGCTCCTTGCCCATACGCAGCAGTACCGGGATATCCTCCTGGGTGACTATATGGCCCTTGCGGAACCGGGCGTCCTTGGTGACCCCACGGATGATCTGGGTCAGGTCGTGGCAGAGCACATGGCCCACCGCGTCGCGGGTATCGATCAGCTTCATGTTGTCTTCCTCCTAAACAAAAAAGAGGTACCGCCTTCTACGGTACCTCCGGACAGAAGGGCGCAATACCCCCTGTGAGAGACTCCTTTTCAAAGACGGAAGGCCGCGCCGTTTCCAGAGCGACCCTGGCGGTACGCCATAGGCAGGGCCCTTAGGCGGTTCCGCTCGGAGCACACTTCATTTTTCTCAGCATACCACATTTTTTGTCTGATTGCAATGGTCAAGGGCGGGCAGCTGTGATACACTACTGGAGAAAGGGGAGAGGGATATGCAACAGCTGCGGGGACGGTTTGCCCCCAGTCCCAGCGGACGGATGCACCTGGGCAACCTGTTTTCCGGCCTGCTGGCCTGGCTGTCGGTGCGCGCTGCCGGGGGGACCATGGTGCTGCGGATGGAGGATCTGGACCCGGACCGGTGCCGGGCGGAATACGCCGACCAGCTGGCGGACGATCTGCGGTGGCTGGGCCTGGACTGGGACGAGGGATATCAGAAGGGAGGCCCCCATGGCCCCTATACCCAGAGTGACCGCACGGAATTGTATGCCGCCGCCTTCCGGAAGCTGGAAGAACGGGGGTTGATCTATCCCTGTTTCTGCACCCGGGCCCAGCGGCTGGCCGCCTCGGCCCCCCACCGGAGCGATGGACAGGCGATCTATAGTGGCAAGTGCAGACACTTGACAGAGGGAGAGCGGGCGGCTCTGGCCCGAGAGCGCCGCCCCGCCTGGCGTTTAGTGGTACCTGACAGGGATATTAGCTTTACAGACAGATTGCAAGGAAACTATGGAGAAAACCTGCTTAAAGACTGCGGAGACTTCATTGTCCGCCGGTCGGACGGGGTGTATGCCTACCAGCTGGCGGTGGTGTACGACGATGGGGCCATGGAGATCAACCAGGTGGTGCGGGGGCGGGACCTGCTGGACTCCACCCCCCGGCAGCTCTATCTCTATGCGCTGCTGGGTCTGACTCCGCCGGAGTTTTGTCATGTGCCTCTGCTGCTGGCCCCTGACGGCAGGAGATTATCCAAGCGGGAGCGGGACCTGGATATGGGGGCCCTGCGGCGGCGGTTCACGCCGGAGGGGCTGACCGGCCTGCTGGCCTTCTGGGCGGGGCAGCTGGACAGGCCGGAGCCGGTCAGTCCTGCGGAGCTGGCAAAAAGTTTCCACTGGGCGAAAGTCCCGTCAGGGGATATCGTGGTGGACCCCGGACAACTGTAAAAGGACGCCGCGGCAATTCGCCGCGGCGTCCTTTCTGTGTTCAGGAGAAGCTCACCTGGCAGTCGGTGGGTACGATGCACACATAGGTGTTGCCCACGCCGAAGGTGATGGGGTTGCCGTTGGCGTCCGTGTAGTGGAACTGGCCGCCGGGGGCCTGCTTGCTCCAGGTCAGCTCGGTGATTTTTCCGCCGCAGGCAAAGTAGCCTTTGCCGCCGCTGGACAGGTCCACGGTGATGTGGCCCAGATAGTCGCCGGTGTTGCGGCAGGCGGTCTTGAGGATGACCAGGTTGGTGACCTCCACCTGCTGCTGGGTGTTGCCGTCTATGTAGGGGGTGCCGTACTCCTCCACGCCGTACTTGCCAGTGGTCTCGTTGTAGACAAAGCGGCCGGTCTTGTAGCTGGAGACGGGGACGGTGATGGCGGCGGCGTCCACGCCGCCGGCGGGGGTGCCGTCCTGGGCGAAGTCCATCTCGTAGGTGTAGCCGTCCTTGTGGTCCAGCCGGATGTTGTAGGTGGGCAGCCGGTCCATGATGGCCTGGCCGGTGGTGACCACCGTGTGCTCCAGGCTGTAGCTCTGCCGGCGGACCGGGTCCCGCCACATCAGGTTGCTGTTTTCCGTCTTGCCCAGATAGGGACCCCGCACCGCGTCCAGAGCGGTGACCCCCCAGGCGCTGATTTTGCTGTATGCGTCCTCGCTGCCGCCGGCGTGGAGGAACACGGCGTCATGGCCCAGGGCCACCTCCAGATAGTAGGGGCGGGCGGAGCGGATGGAGCCGATGGTGCCCACCCCGTCCAGGGACTGATAGACCCCCACCATACGGGTGATGCCCCCCTCGGCGGGGATCTCATAGATGATATCGGCCTGGGACTGGCCCAGCTGAGGGAGGGCCTGCTTCAGGTTGTTGAGCATAATGGCCACCGGGCGGCGGTTGACCCACTTCTCGTCCATGGGCAGGCCGGTGAGGGGATTGACGGGGCCGTCATAGGGCGTGGAGGAGGGGGAGGGAGTGGGTGTCTCCACCACGGGGGCGGAGGAGACCGGTGGGGAGGGGGAGGCTTCAGGCTCCGGAGCGCCGCCGCAGGCGGAGAGGAGCAGGGGCAGGGTGAGCAGCAGGGGCAGCAGTTTTTTTCCCATGACGGTTTCCTCCGTTTTCGTTCCGGGCGCCCGCCCTGGGGGCCGGGGCTCCGCTGTGGTGTCTCTATCATACCCTGTGGGGCAGGGCCCCGTCAAGCGGGACCGGGGGATGGAAATTGCACTTGTGATTTTAGCCCGGCTTGGGTATAATGGAAAACAAGCGGCGTACGCTTCGGAAAGGAGAGCTCCATGGCACGGCACGGTTTTATCCACGACAAACTGGATATCAAGTTCCTGATCCTCTATATCATGGCCCGGGTGGCCTCTCCCATCGACTTTCACGCCCTCACCGACCTGACCATGTGCGACGACGGGGTGGACTATTTCGAATTTGCCGAGGCGGTCTCAGAGCTGGTGGAGACCGGGCATTTGACCCTGGAGAACGATCTGTACGCCATCACCGACAAGGGCCGCACCAACGGCGCGGCCTGTGAGAGCAGCCTGCCCTACACCGTCAAGCAGAAGTGTGGGGTCAATCTGGCCCGGGTCAACGGCATCCTCCGGCGCAACGCCCAGGTGCGGGCCCATGTGGAGGACCGGCCGGAGGGGGGCAGCACGGTGAAGATGGAGCTGGACGACAACAAGGGCAACCTGTTCACACTGGAGCTGTTCTGCGGCACCCGGGAGCTGGCCCAGCGAATGGCCGAGGGCTTCAAGGAGGAGCCGGAGCGGGTTTATAACGACGTGATTACCGCCCTGCTGGAGTGGGAGAAGAGCCGGTAATTTCCCGGGAAAGCAAAAATAATGGTTGACAAAGGCATGGCAGACCGCTATAATAATCAAGCAGTCTTTTGACGGGGCTGTTTTTGCGGATGTGCTGGAACTGGTAGACTGGCTAGCTTGAGGTGCTAGTGGCCCACGGCCGTACGGGTTCGAGTCCCGTCATCCGCACCATATGCGCGAGTGGTGGAATTGGCAGACTCGCTAGATTCAGGTTCTAGTGTGCATTACGCACGTGCGGGTTCAAGTCCCGCCTCGCGCACCAAAACAAAAGGACATCCGAAAGGATGTCCTTTTGTTTTGGGCTTTGCCGCCAAGATGCGGGATTGCAACAGGGACGATTTCCAAAAATGGAGGAACAGGACCATGAATGAAAAGGAAGTAGGGGAGCTGCGCCGCCGGTTCAAGGCGGATAAGAGCGCCATCACCCATGTGCGGGGCTGCTATGTCAATGAAAAGCGGGAGATCGTCTCCCAGTTTGACCAATCCCTGGCCCTGATGAGCGAGGAGGAGAGTGAGAAGCTGCTGAGCGTTTTGCGGCGCACTCTCTCCGGCGGCATGGACCGCAACCTCATCGACATCAGCTTTGCCACCCGCCAGGTGGCAGAGGGAGAGGAGCACAAGCTGCTCATGGCCCTGCGGGACTCGGGCCTGGGGGACGAGGGAGCGGTGCAGGCATTTTTTCAGAAGGCCATCGACAGCCTGGACCTGGAGGGCAGCTACCTGATCCTGCTGGCCCACGACCGGTACGACGTGCCCTACCGGGCCAAGGACGGCCAGACCCAGAAGGACGCCTCGGAGGAGGTCTACTCCTACATCCTGTGCAGCATCTGCCCGGTGAAGCAGACCAAGCCCGCCCTCAGCTTCCAGGCCCGGGAGAGCCGCTTCTATAACCGCCAGGCCGACTGGCTGGTATCCCCGCCGGAGGTGGGCTTCCTGTTCCCCGCCTTTGACCAGCGCACCACCAACCTCTACGACGCCCTCTACTACAATAAGGACGTGGGGGAGAACCACCCGGATTTTGCCCAGGCCATCTTTGCCGCCCCCATTCCCATGCCCGCCCAGGCCCAGAAGGAGACCTTCCAGACCATTCTGGGGGAGACCCTGGGGGAGGAGTGCAGCTACGACGTGGTTCAGGCGGTCCACGACCAGCTGCGGGAGCTGGTGGAGGAGCACAAAGAGAACAAAGAGGAGGAGCCCCTCATGGTGTCCAAGGGGGCGGTGAAGTGCGTGCTGCTGTCCTGCGGCGTGTCCGAGAGCCATGTGAACGCCTTTGACAGCCGCTATGACGACAGCTTTGGGGCGGATACCCGCCTCAGCCCCCGGAATCTGGTGGACGCCAAGCAGGTCCAGCTCTCCATGCCCGACGTGACCATCAAGGTGTCCCCGGAGTACAGCGCCCTGGTGGAGACCCGCTCCATCAACGGGAAGAAGTACATCCTTATCCCCGCGGAAGGGGAGGTGGAGGTCAACGGGGTGCCCATCCATATCGAGGACTGAGCACAAGCTTGGAATTGCATCTTTTCCCAAAATAGAGTAAAATCAGGTATCAACCTTTGGGGGAGGCATTGCCCATGGGAATCTTCAACCCGGAACACGGGATCTTCCGCCTGACGGAGAAGATGGCGGACCTGGTGCTTTTAAGTCTTTTTTGGCTGGTGTGCTCCATACCGCTGGTGACCCTGGGGCCGGCCACCACGGCCCTTTACAATACGGTGTTGCGCTGCATCCGGGGGGATGAGCGCAACAGCTGGGCCCTGTTTTTCCGTACCTTTAAGGAAAATTTCAAGGTGGGAGCTCTGACCAGTCTGGTGGTGGTACCTCTGCTGGCGGTGCTGGTTATTCTCCATGAGCTGCTCTATCAGATGGCCCTGACAGACCGGACGGGCTATGTGCTCTACTCCGCCTATCAGGTGTTCCTGCTGCTGCCGGTGGGGGCTGTCTGCTACCTCTTTCCGGTGCTCTCCCGGTTCACCTTTCAGGTCAGCGGCCTGCTGGTCACCTGCTGCAAGCTGGCCATCGCCCATCTGCCCAGCACCGTGCTGATGGGGCTGATCGTCTTTGCCGCGCTGATGGTGTGCGCCCGTCTGCCCATTCTGCTGGTACTGGTCCCCACCGTTGTGGCCGCCCTCCACTCCTTCCTGCTGGAGCGCATTTTCCGGCCCTACATCGAGGCCCAGCGGCAGACCGGTGAGGAGGAAGAGGACGAGGAATAAACTGAATCCGCCAAGGAAAAAGCCGTGCCGGCTTCCGATTGGGAAGCCGGCACGGCTCTTTTTTGCGTCAGAGTGAGGAGTGCATCATGGTGTTGATGGCCTCCTGGTAGGAGAGCTGGATGTGCTCGGTGAGCAGCTGGCAGGCGGTGTCCTGCTTTTGCTGAAGAATGGCGTCCAGAATGGCGATGTGCTCCTGATTGCTGACCTGATAGCGCAAGGGCCGCCAGGCGGTGATGCGGATCAGGTTCAGGTAGTCCACCAGACTGCGCATCAGTTGGGAGGCGTACTGGTTGCGGAGGGTGTCCACCAGTTCCAGATGGAACCGGTTGTCCAGGTCGATGAGAGGGGAGGCGGTCTGTCCGGCCTGTCCGGCCTCGTCATCCTGGTGCTCCAGCAGCAGCGCCCGCATATCGGAGGCCCACTGGAGGTCCACCTGGTAGAAGCACTGCCGGAGGATCATGGGCTCCAACAGGGAGCGGATCTCAAAAATATCGTGGATGCTTTTGGGGGTGGGGCGGGTGATCTCGATCCCTTTGCGGGGGTGGATATGGACCAGATTGTCCTGAGCCAGGGCCAGAACGGCCTCCCGCACCGGCGTCCGGCCCAGTCCCAGGGACTCCTGTAGCTGCGATTCGTTGACAAATTGTCCGGGAGCCAGTTCTTTCTGCAAAATCATGGTTTTGATCTGATCGTAGGCCAGCTTGGAAAGGCTGGTTTCCCGCTTCATATTGATGGGTGCCATAGGCAACTTCCTCCTGTATGACACATCAGTACAACCGGCCTGATATATCAGTTGTACATTCATGTAATATATCATTTATTTGCAGTATACCAGTCTTACCGGAACGCGTCAAGTCAAAAGGAAAATGAAGGTAAAACTAAAAAAGCAGCAATTATAGACAAAAAATAAGATAAAAATCGAGGCTATAGGGAATTTTTCCGCTTACGCCCGACAAATGTTGTTGTCAAATTATCACAAGAGCAAAAAAATGAAAATGATTTTCTTTGGCAGAATTGTCGGTATAAGGGTTGACAGGTCGAATGAACTGTGATATCTTCAAACCATAAAATATATCAGCAATATATCAGCTGGATATCAGCACATTCCAAAGATATCCAAAGATAGGGGAGGGAACGATATGAGCGGTTCAAAACCCTTTTTGGACGAGGATTTTCTGCTGACCACCGGCACGGCAAGGGCGCTGTATCACGGCGTGGCGGAGCAGATGCCCATCCTGGACTACCATTGTCATGTCAGTCCCAGGGAAATTGCCGAGAACCGGGTGTTTCATGATCTTACCCAGCTGTGGCTGGAGGGGGACCACTACAAGTGGCGGCTGATGCGGGCCAACGGGGCCCGGGAGCACCAGGTCACCGGCGACGCCGGCGGCTTTGAGAAGTTCCAGACCTGGGCCAACGCCCTGGAGCGGGCGCCGGGCAATCCCCTCTACCACTGGAGCCACCTGGAGCTGCGCCGTTACTTCCACTATGACGGCCATCTGACCGGGGCCAACGCCAAAGAGGTGTGGGACCATTGCAGCCGGGTGATCGGCCAGGGGATGTCTGTCCGGGACATCCTGAAACAATCCAATGTAACCCTGCTGTGTACCACCGACGATCCGGCGGACAGCCTGGAATGGCACCGGGAAATGGCCGCCGATCCCACGTTGGAGACCCGGGTGCTGCCCGCCTTCCGGCCCGATCAGGCGGTCAACCTGGAGAAACCGGAGTTTACCGCCTATCTGGAGCGGCTGGGGCGGGCGGCCGGCTGGAAGATTGACGGCTGGGACAGCCTGACGGCGGCGCTGGAGGGGCGGATGGAGTTTTTCCACGCCAACGGCTGCCGGGTGGCCGACCACGGACTGGACAACATCTGCTTCCTGCCCGCAGGCGCGGAGGAGCTGGACGGCATCCTGAAGCGGCGGCTGGCCGGCCAAGCGATAAGCGGGGAGGAGCGGTGGAAGTACAAGACGGCGCTGCTGTGCTTCTTCGGCCGGAGCTACGCCAAGCGGGGCTGGGCCATGCAGCTCCACTTCGCCGCCCAGCGCAACAACAACGCCAGAATGTACCGGCTGCTGGGGCCGGATACCGGCTACGACAGCATCGGGCCGGGGGTGAACCTGCCCGATCTGGCCGCCTTCCTCAGTACGCTGGAGGAGGAGGGGGCCCTGCCCAAGACCATCCTCTACTCCCTGGACCCCAACGACAACGCGGGTCTCATCACCCTGATGGGCTGCTTCCAGGGACCGGGCGCGGCCGGAAAGATGCAGCACGGCGCAGCCTGGTGGTTCAACGACAACAAGGGGGGGATAGAGGCCCAGCTGACGGCCCTGGCCGCCAACGGCCTGCTGGGGAATTTTGTGGGGATGCTCACCGATTCCCGCAGTTTCCTGTCCTACACCCGGCATGAATATTTCCGGCGCATCCTCTGCAATCTGCTGGGGAGCTGGGTGGAGAGCGGCCAGTTCCCCGACGACCGGCCGGCCCTGGAGAACCTGACGGCCGACATCTGTTACCGCAACAGCGTGCGTTATTTTGGGATGGCACAGTATCATTTACGGGGGGCGGAAAACCTATGAGTATGATAAGCGTCAAGGGGCTGAAAAAGAGCTTTAAAAACCATGAGGTGCTCAAAAGCATCGACATTGAGATCCAGCCCGGCGAGGTGGTGGCCATTGTGGGGCCGTCCGGCTGCGGCAAGTCCACCTTCCTGCGCTGCCTCAACCTGCTGGAGAAGCCCTCCGGCGGTCAGATCCTCTACCACGACGTGGACCTGGTCACCGCCGACAACAAGACGGCCACCAAGGCTCTGCTGGGCATGGGCATGGTGTTCCAGCAGTTTAATCTGTTTCCCCACCTGACGGTGCTGGACAACATCATCCTGGCGCCCATGATGGTGAAGGGCCAGGACAAAAAGACCAGCCAGGAACAGGCCATGGCGCTGCTCAAGACCGTGGGCCTGGAGGACAAGAAGGACGCCTATCCCAATCAGCTCTCCGGAGGCCAGCAGCAGCGCATCGCCATCGCCCGGGCCCTGGCCATGAAGCCGGAGGTCATGCTCTTTGACGAGCCCACCTCCGCTCTGGACCCCGAGATGGTGGGCGAGGTGCTGGACGTGATGAAAAAGCTGGCGGCGGAGGGCATGACCATGCTGGTGGTCACCCATGAGATGGGCTTCGCCCGGGAGGCCGCCGACCGGGTCATCTTTATCGACGGCGGCTACATCGTGGAGGACAGCAAGCCCGAGGAATTTTTCAGTCACCCCAAGAACAAGCGTCTTCAGGACTTTTTGAGCAAGATGCTCTGATCTTCATTGATTTAAGGAGGAAATCAACCATGTCTCAGATCAAGGTAGCCCGTTACAGCGATGTGAAGTACGACTTCGTCAACGGCTTTGCCCGGGTGCCGGTGCTGGAAGGGGTCTTTGACCAGGCCCACTTCGCTCACTGCGCCCTCCAGCCCGGCTGCTCCGTGACCCCTGAGGTCTACTCGGTGAAGGAGCACAACCAGCTGTTCATCTTCACCAAGGGCAAGGGCTATGTGACCACCCCCCGCCAGGCCTGGAACATTGTGGAGCCCGGTGTGTTTGTGCCCGAGTTTGACGCCGAGCGTTTCACCATCACCTGCTCCGCCGACAGCAAGCAGCCTCTGGAGTATCTGCACATCATCACCGAGCTGAACGACTACGACAAGAACAGCCTGGTGGAGTCCCGTATGGTGCTGCCCCGGTTCCGCGGCATCTCCCAAGGCTGGACCTATGACGAGGACTTCAAGGACAACGACACCACCACCTCCATCATGCTGCTGGAGCACCGCAACCTGGGCCGGCTGTCCATGGGCTGCGTCCGGGGCAAGGGTCCCATCGAGATCGGCCAGCACATCCACAACGAGCTGGCCCAGTGGTACTTCCCCCTGCCCGGCTCCGAGTTTATCTACACCGCCGGCGGAGAAGAGGTCAAGATGACCGGCGGCGACCTGTCCTTTACCCCCACCGGCTTCTGGCACGGCAGCAAGGTGGCGGCCGGCCAGGTGTGCGACTACATCTGGTTTGAGATGTGCATCGACGGCTATCCCGGAGAGATCAAATAAGATCGGATCACTTCATATCATCTATTTCAATGAAAAGGGGAATGTACCATGGCTCTGGTTCAGATTTCGAGAGGCGCTGAGATCAAGCACAACTATGTGGACGGCGTATCCCGGGTGCCCATTCTGGAGGGCACCTACCACGACGCGACGGTGGAGCGCATCTCCATCCAGCCCGGCGCCGACCTGACCCCGGAGATCTACTCCCGTCAGGAGCACAACCAGGTGTTCCTCATCACCGCCGGCAAGGGCTATATCGTCACCCCCCGCCGGGTGTTCAACATCACCGAGGTCTCCGTGTTTGTGCCCGACTTCGACAAGGAGCAGTTCACCTTCCACTGCGCCGCCGACGCCAAGGGGACTATGGAGATCATCCACTTTGTCACCGAGCTGAGCGACTACGACAAGACCTGCCTGAAGGAGTCCCACTTGACCCTGCCCCGGTTCCGGGGGGTGTCCCAGGCCTGGCATTACAAGGAGGACTTCACCGGCGCCGACATCCAGCAGATGATGCTCATCGAGCACCGCAACCTGGGCCGGCTGTCCATGGGCGCCAACTTCGGCACCGGTCCCAACTACATCGGCCAGCACATCCACAACGAGCTGGAGCAGTGGTATATCATGCTGCCCGGCGCCAGCTTTACCTATACCGCCGAGGATGAGAAGATCCATGTGGTGGGGGGCGACGTGACCTACACCCCCCACGGCTCCCACCATGGCAGCGAGTGCGCCGATGGCGAGAAGTTCGCCTATGTGTGGTTCGAGCTGTGCGAGAACGGCTATCCCGGCGAGATTAAGTAACCATGACGCACGACTGGGGGCTGTTGGGCTCTAACAGCACCTACCGCTATCTACCCCTGGAGGCCTGCCTGGACCAGCTGGCGGCCCTGGGCCTGACGGCCTTGGACTTTGTGCCCCAGGCCCCCCATTTCTGGTGCAGCCATACCGAGATGGGGGACGCCGCCGCCCTGAGGCGGAGGCTGGAGGACCGGGGGCTGCGGGCCGATGTGGTGACCCCGCCCTCCTACCGGTATTCCATTGCCGCCCCGCCGGGGCGGCAGCGGCAGGCCACGCTGGACTACTACCGCCGGTGCATCCTGTTGGCGGCCTCCCTGGGGGCACGCCGGATGGTACTGGGGGCGGATGGGGCCTGCTGGGATCTGGAGCGTGACAGGCTGCTGGACCTGGCGGCCCAGCTGCTGGACAGGCTGTGTCCCACGGCGGCGGCCGCCGGTGTGAAGCTGCTGCTGACCCCTGTTCCAGGCCCCGACGCCCCGCTGATTGCCCAGTCGCCGGTCCTGGGACCGGCGGCGGAGCTGCTGGGAGTGATCCGGCAGGTGGGCAGCCCCTGGCTGGGGGCCTGCCTGGACACCAACGCCATGAGCCTGTGGGGGGACGACATCCCCGGCTGGTTTGAACGGCTGGGGGAGTGTACCCACCTGGTCCGGCTGTGCGACGGCAACTACCACGGCTGGCGGGCCTGGGGGGAGGGGTGCCTGCCCATGGAGCGCTACCTGGAGCAGCTGGAGGAGGCGGGCTATGACGGTCCCATTTCCTTGCTGCTGCCCGGCGAGCGGTATGTGGACCGGCCGGAACACCCGCTGAGGAAGGCCCTGGCGGTGCTGAGAACAGGGGGGAGGACATGAGGGGCATCCGACGCGGCCAGCTGGTGAATATGAACCAGCACTACCGCCGTTTCTCTCTGGACTACTTCCTGGACTGCCAGCAGAAGTTGGGCGTCCGGCAGATCGAACTGTGGTGCGGGGCTTCCCACTTCTGGCTGGACCACACCGGCTACGACGACGTTTCCCTGCTGAAGGACAAGCTGAAAGCCCATCAGGTACGGGTGGTGTCCATTACCGCCCCCAGCATGGCCTACCAGTATCAGTACGCCGCCCAGGACAAGGACCAGCTGGAATACTCCTTTCGCTATTTTTCCAACGCCATCCGCCTGGCCTCCGAGTTGGAAGCCGACCGGGTGGTGGTCAACTCCGGCTGGGGCTACCTGGGGGAGGACGAGGGCACCATGTGGAACCGCTGCCGGGATCATCTCCGGCGGCTGTGCCAGGTGGCCCGGCCTCTGGGGGTGAAGCTGGTGATGGAGTCCCTGCGGGATGACGAGAGCAACCTGGTCTACAACCTGGACCGGGCGGCGCGGATGTACCGGGAGGTGGACCACCCCAGCCTGAAGATGATGGTGGACAACATCGCCACCGGCGCGGCGGGGGAGAGCCTGGAGGACTGGTTTCGGGCCTTCGGGCCGGAGCTGATCCATATGCACTTTCTGGACGGCGACCCCTGGCTGCACAACATCTGGGGAGACGGAAACACCTCCCTGTCCCAACAGATCCAGATCATGAACCAATGGAACTATACCGGCTACCTGGTGCAGGAGGTGGCGGATGAGCACTATTTCTCTCACCCCTTCCAGGCGGACCGGAAAAACCTCCGGGTCCTGGAGCGGTTCCTGGAGGACTGAGCGTTATTTCCCGATTTCTCATCGGTAAATAAAATCAAATTTAAAGGAAAGGTGAACATCATGAAGCTGAAAAGATTCCTTCCCGCGGCTCTCTCTCTTGCATTAGTCTTTTCTCTGACCGCCTGCGGCGGCAACGGCGGCAGCACCGACACGCCCGCTCAGAATGAGACCACCCCCGCCCAGGGCGAGACTACCCCCGCCCAGACCTCGGGCGACGGCTCCCTGCAGCGGGTCCTGGACGCCGGCAAACTGACCATCGGCGCCGAGGGCAACTGGATTCCCTATGTGTATAACGAGGACGGCACCGGCGAGCTCACCGGCTTCGAGGTGGATGTGGCCAAGGAAGTGGCCTCCCGTCTGGGTGTGGAGGCCGAGTTCCAGATCTCCGACAGCTGGGACCCCGTGCTGGCCGGTCTGGACGCGGGCCGCTATGACATCGTTATCTGCGGCGTGAACCCCAACCCCGAGCGCCAGGAGAAGTACGCCTGCACCATTCCCTACGCTGAGAACCCCTACTGCCTGGTGGTCAACGGCGACAACACCGACATCACCTCCTTCGAGGACCTGTCCGGCAAGCTGTGCATCAACTCTCCCTCCTCCGCCGCCGGCCAGATCGCTGAGAGCTACGGCGCCACCACCGCCGACGGCGACCTGACCTCCGCCATGGACCAGCTGAACACCGGCCGTGCCGACGCCCATGTGAACAACGTGGCCGCCGTGGAGGCCTATATGGCTGAGCGCCCCGACGTGAACGTGAAGATCGTGGCCACCTATGAGCCCCCCGCAGGTGAGGAGTACACCATTCAGTCCTCCGGTATGCTCCGCAAGGAGGATCAGGAGCTGTGCGACAAGGTCTCCGAGGTCCTCCAGGAGATGATTGACGACGGCACTCTGTATGACCTGACTGTGGAGTACTTCGGCCAGGCCACCGCCGACAGCGTCAGCCTGTATCAGAAATAAGACCCGTCCGCTGCCGGGGGGCTGCCCACGGGCAGCTCCCCGGAGCGCTAAAACTACCATTGATTAAGGAGGTGGGCCGCTGTGGAACAACTGGAACTGCTGATCAACTCTTTCTGGCCCATGTTTAAAGCCGGATTGCTGATTTCCGTACCCCTGATGCTGGTGTCCTTTGCCCTGGGCCTGGTGCTGGCTTTTGTGCTGGCCCTCATGCGTATGTCCAGGATCAAACCCTTCAAGGCCATTGCATGGTTTGTGGTCTGGGTCATCCGCGGCACCCCTCTGCTGGTCCAGATCTATGTGATCTACTTCGGCCTGCCCTCGGTGGGGCTGGTTCTGGACCCCATTCCGTCGGCCATTCTGGCCCTGACCATCAGCCAGGGCGCCTACAATTCCGAGGTCATCCGGGCCGCCCTGGGCTCCATTCCCAAGGGCCAGTTTGAGGCCTGCCGGGCCCTGGGCCTGAACAAATTGCAGACCATGCGCAAGGTCATCATTCCCCAGGCCGCCCTGGTGGCGGTGCCCTCCCTGGCCAACTCCTTCATCAGCCTGCTGAAGGATACCTCCCTGGTGTCCTCCATCACCGTGGCTGAGATCCTGATGACCGCAAAGAAGATCATTGCGGTGGAATTCCAGCCCCTGCTGTTCTACTGCGAGGCGGCGGTGGTCTACCTGATCTTCAGCACCGTCCTCACCCAGCTGCAAGGAATGCTGGAAAAGAAACTGGGCAAGCATCTGGTGGATTCCAGAGCGTGAATAAGAGAGGCAATCACTCATGTTACATTTGAATACACAGGGCCTGCGGGACACCGGGGCCTGGGAGGCGGCGGGCATCGCCCTTCCCCGGTACGACGTGCAGGCGGTGCGGGCGCGCACCTGGGAGAGACCTGCCTGGGTCCACTTCGGCGCGGGCAACATCTTCCGGGGCTTCCTGGCCGCGGCCCAGCAGACCCTTTTGCATACCGGCAGCGCCGATACCGGCATCATTGCCGCCGAGTCCTTTGACTTTCAGATTATTGACAAAGTATATACCCCCTACGACAGCCTGAGCCTGCTGGTGCGCATGGAGGCCGGCCGCCCCAACCAGATGGAGGTGATCGGCAGCGTGGCCGGCGGCCTGAAGGCCGACTGCCAGGGTCCCGACTGGGACAAGCTGGTTAAGATCTTCCAGTCGCCCACCCTGCAAATGGCCAGCTTTACCATCACCGAAAAGGGCTATGCCCTCACCGGACTGGAGGGGGAGCTGCTGCCGGTGGTGGAGCGGGATCTGGAGAGCGGTCCCGACGCGCCCCGCCACACCATGTCCATCGCCGCCGCCCTGCTCTACCGGCGGTTCCAGGCGGGAGGTGCCCCCATCGCCATGGTGAGCATGGACAACTGCGCCCAGAACGGCCAGAAGCTCCAGGACGCGGTGGAGCGCATCGCCGCCGGCTGGCGGGAGCGGGGGCTGGTGCCCCAGGCATTTTTGACCTGGCTGGCCGACCGGACGAAAGTAACCTTCCCCTGGTCCATGATCGACAAGATCACCCCCCACCCCTCCCGCCAGGTCCAGCAGGAGCTGGAGGGGCTGGGGCTGGCGGATATGACCATCAGCAAGACCAACACCGGCACCCTCATCGCCCCCTTCGTCAACACGGAGGTCACCGAGTACCTGGTGCTGGAGGACGCCTTCCCCAACGGCCGGCCCGCCCTGGAGCGGGCGGGGGTGTACCTCACCGACCGCGCCACCGTGGAGAAGGCGGAGAAGATGAAGGTGGGCACCTGCCTCAATCCCCTCCACACCGCCCTGGCGGTATTCGGCTGCCTGCTGGGCTACACCTCCATTGCCGATGAGATGGGGGACGCCGACCTGAAGGCCCTGGTGGAGCACATCGCCGCCGAGAGCCTGCCGGTGGTGGAGGACCCGGGCATCCTCAGTCCCCGGGCCTTTATCGACGAGGTGCTCAACAAGCGCTTCCCCAATCCGGCCATCCCCGACACCCCCCAGCGCATTGCCGCCGACTGCTCCCAGAAGATCCCCGTCCGCTACGGCGGCACCTTGCAGCGGTATGAAAAGCGCGGCGACCTGGACCTGTCCGAGCTGGTCTACATCCCCCTGGTGTTTGCCGGCTGGTGCCGGTATCTGCTGGGGGTGGACGACAGGGGAGAGGAGATGGCGGTGAGCCCCGATCCCCTGGCGGCCCAGCTGCAATCCTACCTGACCGGCATTACCCTGGGCAAACCGGAGTCCTGCACCAATCAGCTCAGGCCCATCCTGTCCAACGCGGCCATCTTCGGGGTGGATCTGTACCGGTCGGACCTGGGCCGGAAGACTGAGGAGGCCTTCCGGGCCATGCTGGCCGGGCCGGGGGCGGTACGGGCCACCCTGGAGCATTATTTATCGCTCTGAGCGAGCAATGGAGCGAGCACAAGGAGAGAGATAGTCATGAAGATGACGTTTCGCTGGTATGGCAGCCAGATGGACCCTATCCCGCTGCGGTATATCAAGCAGATCCCCAATATGAGCGGCGTGGTCACCTCCCTGATGGATATGCCCGCCGGCGCCCTCTGGCCGGAGGAACGCATCCAGGCCCTGAAGCGGGAGGTCAACGACGCCGGTCTGGAGATGGAGGTCATTGAGAGCGTCAACGTCCATGAGGACATCAAGCTGGGCCTGCCCAGCCGGGACCGGTACATCGAAGCCTACCAGGAGACCATCCGCCGTCTGGGCAGGGCGGGGGTCAAGGTGATCTGCTACAACTTCATGCCCATATTTGACTGGACCCGCACCGACCTGTTCAAGCCCCGGCCCGACGGCGCCACCGTGCTGGCCTACGATCAGGCGGTGATCGACCGTATCACCGACCCCCAGGCCTTTGCCGACCAGATCCAGCAGGGGGCGGGGGAATTTGAGATGGCGGGCTGGGAGCCGGAGCGGATGGCGGAGATCAAATCCCTCTTCGCCCAATATGCCGGCGTCTCCCACCAGGATCTGCGGAACAACCTGGCCTATTTCTTGAAGGCGGTCATTCCCGTCTGCGAGCAGTACGATGTAAAAATGGCCATTCACCCCGACGATCCCCCCTGGGATATCTTCGGCCTGCCCCGGATCTACACCGGCGCGGAGGACATCCGCCAGATTCTGACCATGGTGGACAGCCCCTATAACTGCCTGACCCTGTGCTCCGGGTCCCTGGGCTCCAATCCCAACAACCACATCCCCGCCCTGGTGCGGGAGTTCGGGGCCCAGGGGCGCATCCCCTTTGCCCACGTCCGCAACATCAAGTTTACCGGCCCCGGCCAGTTTGAGGAGGCGGCCCACTTCTCCGCCGACGGCAGCCTGGACCTGTATGAGATCATGAAGGCCTACTACGATGTGGGGCAGAACTTCTACATCCGGCCCGACCACGGCCGGATGATCTGGGACGAGAAGGGAAGGGCGGGCTACGGCCTGTTCGACCGGGCTCTGGGCGCTTGCTACCTCAACGGCCTGTGGGAGGCCATTGAAAAAGACCACAGATAACAGTGCGCGGCGCGTCCGGCCGGGGTGAAAGCCGTGTGCCGGATGCGCCCGTTCTTTGTCAAACAAACAGGAGGCATAGTTATGGACGCCATTTCCAAGCGCATTTCCGAGATCGGCGTGGTGCCGGTCATCAAGCTCAACCATCCCCAGCAGGACGCCGCTCCCCTGGCCCGCGCCCTGTGTGCCGGCGGCGTGCCGGTGGCGGAGGTCACCTTCCGGGCCGCCGGGGCCGCCGAGGCCATCCGCCTCATGTCCGAGGCCTGCCCGGAGATGCTGGTGGGGGCGGGCACCGTCCTCACCACCGATCAGGTGGATCAGGCCCTGGAGGCCGGGGCCAGGTTTATTGTCACCCCCGGTCTGGACCCGGATATCGTTACCTACTGCCAGGGCAAGGGGGTGCCGGTGTTCCCCGGCTGCACCACCCCCACCGAGTACCACACCGCCCGCAAGCTGGGGCTGGAGGTGCTCAAGTTCTTCCCCGCCGAGCAGTCCGGCGGCCTCAGCAAGATCAAGGCCATGAGCGCCCCCTTCCCCATGTTCAAGATCATGCCCACCGGCGGCATCTCCCTGAAAAACCTGAAGGAGTATCTGTCCAGCCCGGTGGTGTGCGCCTGCGGCGGCTCCTACATGGTCAGCGCCGAGCTCATCGACAATCACAAGTGGGACGAGATCACCGACCTGTGCCGGCAGTCGGTGGCTATCGTCAAGGAGGTACGAAATGGCTAAAGTTGTTACATTCGGCGAGCTGATGCTCCGCCTGGCCCCCAACGGCTACTACCGCTTCTTCCAGAACGACCAGATGCAGGCCACCTTCGGCGGCGGCGAGGCCAACGTGGCGGTCTCCCTGGCCAACTACGGTCTGGACAGCGTGTACGTCACCAAGCTGCCCGACCACGCCATCGGTCAGGCCGCCGTCAATTCCCTGCGGTATTTTGGGGTGGATACCTCCAAAATCGTCCGGGGGGGCGACCGGGTGGGGATCTACTACCTGGAGAAGGGGGCCTCCCAGCGGGGGAGCGTGTGCATCTACGACCGGGCCCACTCCGCCATCGCCGAGGCCGCCGCCTCCGATTTCGACTGGGACGCCATCTTCGAGGGGGCCGACTGGTTCCACTTCACCGGCATCACCCCCGCCCTAGGGCCCAACCTGGTGGAGATCTGCAAGCAGGCCTGTCAGGCCGCCAAGGCCCACGGGGTGAAGATATCCTGCGACCTCAACTACCGGGGCAAGCTGTGGACCCGGGCCCAGGCCCGGGCGGCCATGACCGATTTGTGCCGGTATGTGGACGTGTGCATCTCCAACGAGGAGGACGCCAAGGACGTGTTCGGCATCGAGGCCGAGGGCAGCGACATCACCGGCGGCAAGCTGAACAAGGCGGGCTATGAGAGCGTGGCCAGGCAGCTGATGGACAAATTCGGCTTTGAGAAGGTGGCCATCACCCTGCGCACCTCCATCTCCGCCAGCGACAACGACTGGGCCGGGATGCTGTACGACGGGAAGCAGTGCTGCTTCTCCAAGGAGTATCACCTGCACATCGTGGACCGGGTGGGCGGCGGCGACTCCTTCGGCGGCGGGCTGATCTACGCCCTGCTGTCCGGCAAGTGTACGCAGGAGGCCATCCAGTTCGCCGTGGCGGCCTCCGCCCTGAAGCACTCGGTGGAGGGAGACTACAACCGGGTCACCGTGGCCGAGGTGGAGAAGCTGGCCGGGGGCGACGGCTCCGGCCGGGTACAGCGGTAACAGAACAGACGCAGACGGCTGGGCCATGTGGTCCAGCCGTCTGTTTCAAAGGAGAGTCGGGATGAAAACGTTAAATTATCAGGTGCTGAAGCAGAGCGGTTACACCGGCTATGTGCTGGAGCAGGCGCCGGAGAAGGTACTCCAGTTCGGCGAGGGCAACTTTCTGCGGGCCTTTGCCGACTGCTGGTTCGACCTGTCCAACGAGCGGGCGGGGTGGAACGGCAAGTGTGTGCTGGTCCAGCCCATTCCCCAGGGGCTGGCCCGGCAGATCAACGCCCAGCAGGGGCTGTATACCCTGTGCCTGCGGGGCCGTGCGGCCGGCCGGCCGGTGGACCGGCGGCGGGTGATCTCGGCGGTGAGCCGCTGCCTCAACCCCTATGAGGAGGAGGGCTATCAGGCCATGCTGGAGGTGGCGGCCTCCCCGGAGCTGGAGTACATCGTGTCCAACACCACAGAGGCGGGCATCGTCTACGACGAAACCTGCCGGCTGACCGACCGGCCCGCCGCCTCCTTTCCCGCCAAGCTGACCCAGGTGCTCTACCACCGCTGGCAGGCCGGACAGCCGGGCCTTGTGATTCTGTCCTGTGAGCTCATCGACAACAACGGCAAGGTTTTGCAGCGCTGCGTGGAGCGCCACGCCGCCCAGTGGGGGCTGGAGGCGCCCTTCCGGGACTGGCTGGAGGGGTGTACCTTCTGCTCCACCCTGGTGGACCGCATCGTCCCCGGCCGCGTCCGGGACCGGGAGGAGCAGGAGAGGCTGGAGGGGGAGCTGGGCTACGCCGACCCCCTGCTGGACGTGGGGGAGGTGTTCGGCGTCTGGGTCATCCAGGGGCCGGAGTGGCTGGCGGACAAGCTGCCCTTCCGCACCGCCGGGCTCAACTGCCCGGTTGTGCCCGACGTAACCCCCTACAAGCACCGGAAGGTGCGGATACTCAACGGCGGCCACACCGGCTTTGTGCCCGGGGCCTATCTGGCGGGCTTTGACATCGTGCGGGACTGTATGGCCGACCCGGTGGTACGGGGCTTTCTGGAGCAGATGCTCTACCGGGAGATTATTCCCACCCTGGAGCTGGACAGGGCCGGTCTGGAGCAGTTTGCCCGGGCGGTGGAGGACCGGTTCGACAACCCCTTTGTGGACCACGCCCTGCTGAGCATCTGCCTCAACACCGTGTCCAAGTGGCGGGCCCGCAACCTGCCCAGTCTGCTGGCCTACCGCCAGCAGACCGGCCGGCTGCCCCCCTGTCTCACTATGAGCCTGGCGGCGGCCATCCAGTTTTACTGCGGGGACATGGAGGAGCTGACCGACCGTGGGCTGGTCTGCCGCAGGCCGGGCGGCATGGCCTACACCGTGTCCGACGAGGGGTGGGTGCTGGAGTTCTGCTGGGACCACCGGGGGGACAGCGCCGGGGAACTGGTGCAGGCCATCCTGGGCCATGAGCGGATGTGGGGCATGGATCTGACGGCGGTGGACGGCCTGGCGGCGGCGGTGACGGCGGATCTGGAGAAGATTCGGGCCGACGGGGTGCTGGCCGCCTACGCCTCCTGCCTGGAGGAGCGGCCATGAAGCTGATCCGGATTCATACAGGGGACAACGTGGCGGTGGCCCTGGTCCCGGTGGCGGCAGGGGAACGGGTGAGCGTTGGGGAGCGGACCCTGACGGCGGCGGAGCCCATTCCCCAGGGCCACAAGCTGGCCCTGACCGACATGAGGCCGGGGGACATGGTGTACAAATACGGCTGCGCCATTGGGAGGGTCACCGCGCCTGTGCCGGCGGGGGGGTGGGTCCACACCCACAACATGACCACCAACCTGTCCGCCCGCACCGATTTTTTCTACCGCCCGGCGGCCCGGGCCCTGACGCCGGAGGAGCCGGAGCAGTTTCTGGGCTATCTGCGGCCAGACGGCCGGGCGGCCACCCGCAACGAGATCTGGATACTGCCCACCGTGGGCTGCGTCAACGAGATTGCAAGTCAGCTGGCGGCGGCCAATCAGGACCTGGTAAAAGGGAGTGTGGAGGGGCTTTACGCCTTTCCCCACCCCTACGGATGCAGTCAGACCGGGGCGGACCACGCCAATACCCGGGCCATTCTGGCGGGACTGGCCCGCCACCCCAACGCGGCGGCGGTGCTGGTGGTGGGGCTGGGATGCGAGAACCTGCAATGCGGCCAGTTGATGGAGGACCTGGGTCCGGCGGCGGAGCGGGTGAAGTTTTTGGTGTGCCAGCAGGTGGAGGATGAGATGGCGGCAGGCCGGGCCCTGCTGGAGGAGTGCGCCGCCTATGCCGCCCGGTTCCGGCGGCAGCCCCTGCCGGTGAGCAAGCTGGTGGTGGGCCTAAAGTGTGGCGGCTCCGACGGCCTGTCCGGCATCACCGCCAACCCGGTGGTGGGCGCACTCAGCGACCTGCTGGTGGCCCGGGGGGGCAGCACCATCCTCACCGAGGTGCCCGAGATGTTCGGCGCCGAGGAGCTGCTGCTGGGCCGCTGTGCAGACCGGGAGGTGTTCCGGCAGGCGGCGGAGATGCTCCAGGGCTTCCGGGATTATTTCGTCTCCCATGGGGAGAACGTCTATGAAAACCCCTCCCCCGGCAACAAGGCTGGGGGGATCACCACCCTGGAGGACAAGTCCTGCGGCTGCGTTCAGAAGGGGGGCACCGCTCCCATCGTGGGGGTGGTGCCCTATGGCGGCCAGGTGACCCGGTCCGGGCTGAACCTGCTGTGGGGGCCGGGCAACGACCTGGTGTCCACCACCGCCCTCAGCGCGGCGGGGGCCCACCTGATCCTCTTTACCACCGGCCGGGGCACTCCCTTCGGGGCCCCCGCCCCCACCCTGAAGATCTCCAGCAACCAGGCCCTGGCGGCCCGAAAGCCCCGGTGGATCGATTTTGACGCCGGGGTGGTGGCTCAGGGCCGGTCCATCCGCCAGACGGCCCGGCAGCTGTACCATCTGGTGCTGCGCACCGCCGGCGGCGCCCCCACCCGCAGCGAGGCGGCGGGCCGGCGGGGAATTGCCATCTTCAAGGACGGCGTGACGCTGTGAAAAATCCACAGGGTAGGATAAAAAATCCATCTTTCCAAATCGGGTGGAATCAGGTAAAATAAACCCAGCTATGTCAAGACCCGCAGCAACCACGTCTGTTATGGAGGTAGGACATGAGAAAAACGAAAATCATCTGCACCCTCGGTCCGGCGGTGGACAACGAGGAGACCCTGCGCAAACTGATTCTCAAGGGCATGAACGCGGCCCGCTTTAACTTTTCTCACGGCACCCACGAGAGCCACCTGGCTCAGCTCACCAAGCTGAAGCGGGTCAGGGACCTTCTGGGCGCCCCGGTTGCCACCATCCTGGACACCAAAGGTCCTGAGATCCGGGTCAAGACCTTTGAAAACAGCCCGGTGAATCTGGAGCGGGGGCAGAGCTTTGTCCTGTGTACCGATGACGTGGCCGGCGATCAAAGCCAGGTATCCGTGACCTACCAGAACCTGCATAACGAGGTGGCCCCCGGCTGCCGCATCCTGGTGGACGACGGCCTCATCGAGCTGAAGGTAGAGCGGGTCGAGGGCACCCGGGTGATCTGCGAGGTGGAGAACGGCGGCCCGCTGTCCAGCAACAAGTCCATCAACATACCGGACGTACATATCCACCTGCCCTCCCTCACCGACAAGGACCGAGACGACATCAAGTTCGCCGTGGAGAACGACTTTGACTTTATTGCCGCCTCCTTTGTCCGCAAGGCCAGCGATGTGGAGGACATCCGGGCAGAGCTCCACAGGCACGAGGGGGGCGACAAGGTCCAGATCATTGCCAAGATCGAGAACCGGGAGGGGGTGGACAACATCGACGCCATCATCGATGCCGCCGACGGCATCATGGTGGCCCGGGGCGACCTGGGGGTGGAGATCCCCGCCCATGAGGTGCCCGTGCTGCAAAAGCAGATGATTAAGGCGGCCACCCGGAAGGGTCTGCCCGTCATCACCGCCACCCAGATGCTGGACTCCATGATGCGCAACCCCCGGCCCACCCGGGCCGAGGTGTCCGACGTGGCCAACGCCGTGTTTGACGGCACCTCCTGCGTCATGCTCTCCGGCGAGACCGCCTCCGGCAAATACCCCATTGAGGCTCTGGAGACCATGGTGGCCACCGTCACCGCCGCCGAGGGGGCCATCGACTACTGGGGCCGCTTCCGGGAGCGCAACCTGCTGCCCGAGATTGCCGGCATCAGCGACGCCATCACCCACACCTGCTGCCTGACCGCCATGGATCTGAAGGCTACCGCCATCCTGGCGCCCACCAAGTCGGGCTATACCGCCAAGGTGATCTCCCGCTTCCGCCCCGGCTGCAACATCATTTCCCTGACCCAGAGCGAGTCCACCCGCCGTCAGCTGGCCATCTCCTGGGGCGTCCACCCCTATCTGTGCGGCGAGGTGGATTCCACCGACCGGATGTTCTCCCTGGCGGTGGACGTGGCTCGAAAGGAGGGGGTGGTAAAGCCCGGCGAGACCGTGGTCATCACCGCCGGCGTGCCCCTGGGCAAGTCGGGCACCACCAACCTTATCAAGGCCCAGGTGGTGGACGAGGGGCTGTAACGCTCCCTGCCATACAACAATCAGACCGGGTGTACTCCAGTTTTTCGGGGTGCGCCCGGTCTGTTTTTTTGGCGGCTCGCCGGCCGGCGGGGCTATACCGGCAGGGGAGTGTTGAGTGTCGTCAAACTATCTGGTATAATATTAGCCATTGAATCCATGAAGGGGTACAGCCTGCCGGGACCCGGCCTGGCTCCCCCAACGGAAAGGACAGGTGCCCCAATGGCTGCAAAGACGCAGTATACCGTGATCGTGGCCGACGACGAGGACGAGCTGAGAGAGGCGGTGTGTACCATGATCCCCTGGCAGGATTACGGGTTTCGCCTGGTGGGGAGCGCCAGCAACGGGCTGGACGCCCTCCAGCTGGTGGAGAAGCACGGCCCCGACCTGCTGCTCACCGACATCCGGATGCCCTTTATCTCCGGCATCGAGCTGGCCCGGCAGGTGCGGGAGGTGCGCCCCGCCACCAACATCGCTTTTTTGAGCGGCTATGACGATTTTGAATATGCCAAGCAGGCCATCCGGTACAATATCATCAGCTATATGCTCAAGCCCCTGACCATGGAGGGGCTGGGGGCGGAGCTGCGGACCATCCGGCAGAAGATCGACGCCCAGTACGCCATGTTCCGCCAGACCGCCCCCCGGGCGGAGGGGCCCGACCTGCGGGCGGCCCTGCTGATGCCCCTGGTGCTGGACGACTATGGCGAGCCGGAGGGGGAGTCCAGGGCTGAGAGCTACGCCCGGCAGTACGGCCTGCTGCGGGACGGGGAGGACAGGCCGGATTACACTGTGATGGTATCCATCCTGCTCAATGAGGACGGCGGAAACGGGACCGAGCCATCCTTTGTGGCGTCGGTGGACCGGCTGGCCGCCAAGTACCTCCGGACCGTCAGCTTTTTTGCCTCCGGAAAGGTGATCTCGGTGCTGCTGGGCAACCCCTCGGACTTTGCCGAGTATCTCCACATCCTGGCCGACGAGATCCCCCAGATGGCGGACCGGGTGCTGGGCAAGCGCTGCCGCATCGGCGTCAGCCGGACGGTGGGGGCCCTGACCGATCTGCACGGCGCCTACCGGGAGGCCATGGAGGCCCTGCGCCAGGGGGACCGGTCGGAGGGGGGCGCCCAGTTCATCAACGATCTGGCCCCCGCCGTCAAGGGGGGAGAGCTGCTGTGCAAGCGGGCGCTGGAGGTTTTGGACCAGCACTATATGCAGGCCGACCTGTCTCTGGTCTCTCTCAGCGGGATGCTGGCCGTCAGCCCCAACCATCTGAGCGCCTGCATCAAGAAATACACCGGCGAGACCTTTATCAACATCCTCATCCGCAAGCGGATGGAGGCCGCCCGGGAGCTGCTGACCTCCACGGGGCTGAAGGTGCAGGAGATCTCCCAGCGCTGCGGCTACACCGACCAGCACTATTTCAGCTACTGCTTCAAGAAATATTGCGGGGAGTCGCCCAACGCCATGCGCCGCAGGCTGGAGCAGGAAAGGGCGGGTGAGTTGGCTTGAGCAAGCGCGGCGCCGGCCGGAAGGGTATGCGCATCACCACCATCCTGGTGGCCATCGTGGTGGGGGTGGTGGCGGTCATCCTGTGCTGCTGCATCCTGCTGTTTCTGGACCGGTATCGGGACGCCATGGTGCAGAGCGCCCGCACCAGCAGCAGCCAGGCGGTGTCCCAGGTGTCCACCACCGTGGCCAACTACCTGGGTGACATGGATCAGGCCATGGAGCTGGTGGAGCAGTCCATGCTGGAGAGCGAGGACAGCCGGGACAAGCTGCTCACCGCATTTCTGAACTTCCGCCCCGATGTGGTGGCGGTGACCAGCTACTCCCCCAGCGGGGTGCTGCTGGACTGCTGGTCCCTGGGCCGGCAGCCCAGAGAACAAATCTATCAGAACCTCTCCTTTGATCTGGAGAAGGCCAGGACGGCCAGTTCCCCCTATATGACCGCCCCCCATGTGGAGAGCATTTTCGAGAGTTACTACCCCTGGGTGGTCACCATGACCGCTCCGCTGAAAGAGGGGGGGCGGGCGGCTTGGGTCTCCCTGGATCTGAGCTTTTCCAGTATCTCCAGCTACATCAACAACATCGGCATCGGCCAGCGGGGCTACTGTTTTTTGATGGACGGGGCGGGAAACATCGTCTACCACCCCCAGCAGCAGCTGCTGTATTCCGGATTGAAAAGCGAGAACACCGCCGTCCTGGCCGGGCTGGAGGACGGCTCCTACGCCGACGATACGGTGATCTACAGCCTGACCGGCGTGGCGGGCAGCGACTGGCGGGTGGTGGGGGTCAGCTATGTGGACGAGCTGGTCAACCGCAATGTGCGGGATATGATCCGGCTGTCGCTGCTGCTGGCGGTGGCGGTGCTGGCGGCGGCGGTGCTCACCAGCTGGCTGCTGTTCCGGCTGCTGAGCCGCCCCCTGCGGGGACTGGCCTCCGCCATGGAGGATTTTGAGACCGACGCCGACCACTTCACCTACCGCCCGGTGGGGGGCACCCGGGAGGTGCAGGAGCTCTCCGATTCCTTTGAGCACATGGTGCTGCGGATTCAGCGGCTCATGACCACCGTGCGGGAAGAGGAGATCAACCTGCGCAAGACCGAGCTGAAGGCCCTCCAGGCCCAGATTAACCCCCATTTCCTTTATAACACCCTGGACTCCATCGCCTGGATGTGTGAGCAGGGCCGCAACGCCGAGGCCGTCAAGATGGTCCACGCTCTGGCCCGGCTGTTCCGCATCAGCATCAGCAAGGGCCATGAGCTTATCCCCATCGCCAAGGAGATCGAGCACGCCGAGAGCTATCTCCAGATCCAGAAATACCGCTACAAGAACCAGTTTACCTATACCTTTGACGTGGACCCGGCCTGCCTGGGGTACTACTGCAACAAAATCACCCTCCAGCCCATCATTGAAAACGCCATCAACCACGGGCTGGACCTGATGGTGGACGAGGGACACATCTGGGTGCAGGTGATGCAGGAGGGGGAGGATATTCTCTTCCGGGTGCTGGACAACGGCGTGGGCATGAGCCAGGAGCAGCTGCAATCCATCCTTCAGCGGGGACCCAAGGACCGTACCGGCATCGGCATCAAGAACGTCAATGACCGGCTGAAGATCTACTTTGGCAAGCAGTATGGACTGAGCATTACCAGCGAACCGGACGTGGGCACCTGTGTGGAGATCCGGATGCCCAGGATACAGGAGGGCGATTATGAGGCGAAATAGGTATGCCGCCCTGCTTCTGGCGTTCCTGTTCGGCGTGGGGCTGAGCGGCTGCGGCGGCGGGAGCACAGAGCGGCAGACGGTGGCGCTGGTGGCCAAATCCACCCGGACGGAGTTTTGGCTGTCGGTCTTTGCCGGCGCGGAGGCCGCCGCTACGGAGTATAATCTGGACCTGACCATTGTGGGGCCGGAGACCGAGGAGGACTATGAGACCCAGAACCGGATGGTGGCGGATGCGGCGGCGGCAGGCGCCGGAGCCATCGTGTTTTCCGCCATCGACTACGAAAATAACGCCGCGGCCGTGGACGCCGCCGCCCAGCAGGGGGTCAAGATCGTGGCCATCGACAGCAGCGTGGCCTCCGACCTGGTGAGCGCCTACATCGGAACCGACAACTACGCTGCGGGACAGATGGCGGCCCAGGCCGCCCTGGATCGGGTGGAGGGACCGCTGAAGGTGGGGCTGGTCAACTACGACGTCAACAGCGCCAATGGCCAGGAGCGGGAGCGGGGGGCCACCGACGTCTTTCTCCAGAGCGGCCGGGCTGAGATTGTCACCGTCATCAACACGCTGGCCGAGGCGGAGCGGGCCCGGGCGGACACCGCCGCCCTGCTGGCGCGCAATCCGGAGGTCAACGTGCTGGTGGCCTTCAACGAGCCCACCAGCGTGGGCGCGGCCCGGGCGGTGGAGGCGGCGGGCAAAGGGGAGGACGTGTTTCTGGTGGGTTTTGACTCCAACGTGGTCACCATCGACGGCCTGCAGGAGGGCACGGTGGACGTGCTGATCGTGCAGAACCCCTACGCCATGGGCTATCTGGGCGTGGAGAGCGCCTACAGACTGCTGTCCGGCCAGGACGGGGAGGTGGAGCAGACGGTGGACACCTCCACCAAGGCGGTGGATCGGAACAACCTTTTTACCGTGGATAGTCAGAAGGCGTTGTTTGCCTTTGAAAAAGGTCGGAATTAGCATTATGCACAAATTTATGTGGTATAATTTTAGTGCTTTGTCTTATTCGCATAAATATTTACCCTTCTTTCAGTGAAATTTCACCTTGTTTTTCCAGTAAATTTCCACTAATATAATAAAGTGTAAGGTGGGAGCTGGACGTGTACTCCCCCCAAAAACCCAAGGAAAAAGGAGAATTGCTATGAAGAAGAGAATTCTTGCACTGTCCCTGTCCGCCGCCATGGCGCTCAGCTTGGCTGCCTGTGGCGGCGGCGGCGAGGGCACCCAGCCCTCCGGCTCCCAGGAGACCGGCGGTGGCGGCGGCGGCGCTGCTACTTCGGAAGTGGCCAACAAGGATAAGCCCCTGGTGTGGTTCAACCGCCAGCCCTCCAACAGCTCCACCGGCGAGCTGGACATGGCCGCTCTGAGCTTCAACGAAAACACCTACTATGTGGGCTTCGACGCCAACCAGGGCGCCGAGCTCCAGGGCACCATGATTGTGGATTACATCAAGGCCCACGCCGCTGAGATTGACCGCAACGGCGACGGCATCATCGGCTATGTGCTGGCCGTGGGCGACATCGGCCACAACGACTCCATCGCCCGTACCCGCGGCGTCCGCGCCGCTCTGGGCACCGGCGTTGAGAAGGACGGCGTCATCGACAGCGCCCCCGTGGGCACCAACGCCGACGGCTCCTCCACCATCGTGAAGGACGGCTCCATCGAGGTGGACGGCACCACCTACACCATCCGTGAGCTGGCCTCTCAGGAGATGAAGAACTCCGCCGGCGCCACCTGGGACGCCGCCACCGCCGGCAACGCCATCGGCACCTGGGCTTCCTCCTTCGGCGATCAGATCGACATCGTTGCCTCCAACAACGACGGCATGGGTATGTCCATGTTCAATTCCTGGTCCAAGGCCAACGGCGTTCCCACCTTCGGCTATGACGCCAACTCCGACGCCGTTGCCGCTATCGCGGAGGGCTACGGCGGCACCATCAGCCAGCACGCCGACGTGCAGGCCTACCTGACCCTGCGTGTGCTGCGCAACGCTCTGGACGGCGTGGACATCGACATGGGTATCGGCACCGCCGACGAGGCCGGCAATGTGCTGACCGACGACGTGTTCTACTATGACGAGGCCACCCGCTCCTACTACGCTCTGAACGTGGCCGTCACCGCTGACAACTATCAGGAGTTCCTGGACTCCACCGTGACCTACGAGCCCGTCTCCAAGCAGCTGGACGCCACCGCTCACCCCACCAAGAACGTGTGGCTGAACATCTACAACTCCGCCGACAACTTCCTGGGCTCCACCTATCAGCCCCTGCTGCAGAAGTATGACGATCTGCTGAACCTGAACGTGGAGTACATCGCCGGCGACGGTCAGACCGAGTCCAACATCACCAACCGTCTGGGCAACCCCAGCGCCTATGACGCCTTCGCCATCAACATGGTGAAGACCGACAACGCCGCCTCCTACACCGGCATTCTGGGCCAGTAATGGATGTGGGGCCGCTAGGGCCAAACTGAATCAGAACTAAGAACCGCTTGCTATTAGGGAGAAGGAATTCTCCGTACGGGAGGAGGAACTCTCCGTTCGGGAGAAGGAATTCTCCCTAATAGCA
>CALWXZ010000011.1 GCA_944385625.1 uncultured Flavonifractor sp.
GTGCCGCCGGTGGTGCTGTTGTGGGTGTTGCTGAACCACTGATAGGACAGAGTGCCCTTGGTTACGGTGGCCTCCACAAAGAGAGGGGCTGCGTTGTCGCCCTGGGTGTAGCTGTTGCCCGAGGGTTGGGTGTTGATGGCGGGCGTCTGAGCGTGTGTCTGAGTAGAGAAGGAGGCGGTGACGGTCAGATCCTCTTTCACGTTGGAAACAACGTAAGTCCCGTTGCTGACGGGGACGATATCCCCATTTACAAACAGCTTATTCAGATTATATCCGCTGGCGGGTGTGACCTGAATGGTGACGGCAGAGTTGTAGTCCACGGAGCCGCCGCTCTGGATATTGGTATTTTCTGTACCATTTACAGTGCCGGTGACGGTGATGGTACCGTCTGTGCAGGGGTTGATGGTAACAACGGGGGGTATTGCGCCGGAGGTGAGAGCGGCAAAGGCGGTATAGCCGCCCGCATCGGTGAGGGCCATACGGGCCTTAACCACGGCGCTGCCGCCGCTGGAGAGGGTGGCAATCCCCTGATCGGTCACCTGGCAGGTGCCGACGGCGGGGATAACGCTCCACTCCACCAGGTCGCTGCCGTCCAGACTGAGTGTTGTGCCGTCTTTCAGAATGGCTACCGCGGAGAGCTTTGCACCGCTTCCAGATACGGCAAGAGGCTGGGTCTCCTCGATTTCGCTTCCGCCTTGATAGATGGCCAGGCGTTCCATCTGGCCCAGTGCCGGATTGACCAGCGCAACGGTGCGCACGGTTTCATTTCCCGCCGGATCGGTGGCGGTGAGGGTAAGGGTGTGGCTGGCCGCCGTGGGGTCTAGGGTGAGGTCGTGGGTAAAGTCGCCGGTGCGCTTATAACCGTCGTACGCATTGCCTTTGAGGAGATTGATGGATACCGGCGTCTTGCCGTCCACCGACAGGGTCAGGGTCTCCCCCTCCGTCCAGCCGGTAATGGTGAGCTGGTCATTGTCCGGGAAGAAGGAGCCGCTGACAGGGGAGGACACCAGCAGAGCGGGAGCAACGGTGTCCACAGAAAAGGCCTTGGTATACAGGAAGGCGTCCCCCTGGCTGTTGGCGCCCTGGAAGGTCAGGGTGTGGGAGCCCTCAGACAGATTGGTAAGAGACAGAGAAGCAGAGGGGCCGGAGGCAGTACCCATCTCTTTTCCGTCCAGCGTCCAGGTGCCGCCAACTGTCTGGCCGTCCACCTCGTGCAGGGTGGCGGTAAACTGGTTGGTCCGATAGACCAGGGTGGTAAATGTATCCTCGGATTGACCAAATTCCGCATCAGGGTCATCCATCCAAATTTGTTCTGTGATCTCCTTGTAGGGCGCGTCGCCGGTATCCCAGGTGAAGACCGGGGGATTGGGGGCGGGAATGGTCACGGAGGCGCTTTGGATCTCCGACGAGTAGATCACGCCGCCGTCGTTCGTGTTCTTGTAGGCGGATACGCCCACGGTGTAGCGCTGCCCGGCCATCAGGCCTGCGGGGGCAGGGTCGCCGAACTTGTCTTCGTCCTCAAACTGATACTGCTGGAGCTGGAACTGGCCGCCGGCGGTATAGATGCCGGTGCTGTTTTTTTCCAGGGTCACGCCGCTGACGCCGGGGACCAGATTGCCCTGCTCATCATAGAAGTTGACCCGGTAGCCGTCCGCGTCCCCGCCGCCGGAGACGGTAAAGGATACCTTATAGTCACCTGCGGGGGTCACATTGGTTACCCCGGTGGGGGCGGCAGGCTGGTTGGGGTTGGTGTACGAGAAGGAAATCTCCTTGGTGGCGGTCATGGTCTGCTCCCCGTCCACCGCGATGGCCTGGAGGGTGTAGGTCCCGGTGGGCAGATTCTCCAGGTGCAGATCAATATCCACGCTGCCGGTGAAGCCAGTCTCGCTGGTCGCGCGGCCTACCATGCGGGAGTGATCGGGATTGTCCTCATCCACCGCCAGCAGGGTGATCTGGGAAAATTCACTCAGGTCGTCGCCGGTGACGGTGGCCTTGTCCTGAGCGTCGTTCACCATCAGGCTGTCAATGCCCGGCAGGGGGGCGATGCGGTAGAGCACCAGGTTGGCCGGGCAGCCGGGAGTGGCAATGCTATAGGCGCCTGTGGCTGCGGCGGGGAAGGTCACCGTCATGTTGGCCATGTGGGCGGTTTCGTCGTAGGACACGTTGGCGTTGGCGTTTGTGTTCTCCGGAGCATTGGCGTCATAAGCGGGATCGATAAAGGTCAGTTCATAGTTGCCGATGGTGAACGACTGTGCCTCTGTCCGGGCGGCCTCCAGACTGGCGCTGGGCCAGGAGAGGGTCAGGGCGGCGGGAGAAGTTTGGCCGGCGGCCAGGGTCAGCTGGTGGCTTTCGCCGTCGGGCCTGCTGCTGATGCTGTCCCCGCCTGTGCGGAGGATGGACGTATTGTTCAGAGCCAAAGTCATCTGGGACTGGGCGGCCAGGGTGGCGTTGGTACCCACCGAGGCGTAGAGGGTCCTGCCGGTTTCCGGGGAGGTGTAGACGGGGACGGTGGACAGGCCCAGCAGGTCGGGATAGCTGGGGGTGGCGTCCTCGCCGTTCCAGCTCACGTCGCCGCCCCAGAAATAGGTGACGCCCACCTGAATGCCCATGGTCTCCGCCGAGCCCCACACCTTTTCGGCGTTGGCGCCCATGCCCACGTTGGCCAGGGTGAGGCCGCCGATGAGAGGCAGGGTACCGGGAAGCTGGAGGGCGGCCTGGATAAAGAACTCATAGATGCCGGACTCCTCCAGCACCAGGTAGCCGCCGCCGGTAATAATGTCCCGGATGTTCATATTGACCGCGGCCAGGAAGAAGAATTCCGGGTACCAGTCAAACTCCAAATCGGCGCTTTGCAGAACCACCACGCTTTCGGCCACCCTGCCGTCGGACAGGTGGGCGCCGATGCCCTGCAAACTCAAATCCAGCTCCGCCCGGGCCGAGATGACCTGGAGGAGGGAGAACTGGGCCTCCAGAATGAGTTGGAGGGGGGGAACCGCGTCGGTGAGGAAGATGGTATCGTACAGATTGTCGATGCCGCCGCCCGCGCCCTGGAGCCACAACACACCCATTCCGTCCAGGTTGATGCCGGGGGTAAAGCCCCCCACAAAGAACCGGAGGGTGTCGGGGTAAGGCACCCCGTCCTTGCTCTGGATGGCCAGCTCGGCCTCCATGGAGAACTTGGCGAAGGAGGCGGCGCCCGAGACGTCCACACTCCATTGGCCGATGGTGTTGACGGAGAGCACGCCCTCCACGCCGGGCATACCGTCAAAGTAGCTGGGCAGCCCCAGGGCCACGGAGAAGTTGACGCCCATATATTTGCCGCCGCCGAAGAGAATGTCGTCCACCTGGATGGTGGCCGAGCGGCTGTCACCGTCCCCCGCTGAGGCGCCGTCCCCCAGGTCGGTAGAGGTTTCAAAGGATTGGGCGTTGGTGTTCACCGTGTCGGCGTCGTGGGGATACTGCTCTTCCAGGGCACGCAGGTTATCCGGCGTGTCCGCGCCCCGTTCGATGAGGGACTGCTTGGCATTGTCCAGGGCGGTGGCCTCCGGCTCAGCCTGCTTGGCGGCGGGGACGAGGAAGGACAGGTCCAGTCCGCCGCCGAAGCCGATGACGCCCATGGTGACGTCGCCCACATTCATATAGCCCAGCTCGCCGTACTTGAACTCAAAGAGCAGGCCCATCAGGTTCTGGGCGGCCTGGCCCACGCTGGGCCAGAGCAGGGTGATGTTGCCGTCGTCGTAGCTGTCGCCGCCGCTGTCGTAGGCGGTGAGGGAGTAGGCCTCCCCGTCCTCAATGGCGGTGAGGCAGGAGCGGCCCTTCCATACCGAGGTGCCCACCCCGCTGATAGAGAGGGAGGCGTCAAAGTCCACCGTGATCTCCCCGCCCTTGTCGGTGATGGTCACCTGGCCCTCCCGGATGTCCAGACAGCCATTCAGGGTCATCACATTGTCGTTTTCGCTGAGAGAGACGCCGGTGAGGGTGGTGGCGCTGGTATCTTCCCGTTTGGTGAAGTTGCCCCGGAACTCCAGCAGGATTTCGCTGCCCAGATCCTTATTGGAGGCTTCATACAAACTTTCCGTGGCGTAGGTGTGAATGGCGTATTCCTTCTCGCCGTCCACCTCCACCGTCACCACGCCGTAGCCGTCGTTGCGGTAGGCCGGGTCGTCGGTGACCTGGAAACGCAGGGCGGGGGCGGTGATGTCGGGGGTGGCCTCGCTGGTGTAGTCGATGGTGAGCTGGTATTCCCCCATGGTCAGCTCGTCGGTCAGCACCACCTCGGCGGTGTTGTCGTCGGCGTCGATGATAAAGTTCTCCGCGGGAATTTCCACGCTGCTCTCGCCGAAGATGGTTCCGCCGTCGGTGCGGGAGAGGCGGAGGGCAAAGGCGCCGTTCTCCTGCTGGCTGTCCAGCATACTGAAATTGGTGCCGGTGAGGAAGAGATGGCGCTCGCCGGTGGTGTAGATCAGGTCGGGGGAGGAGCCGGTGAAGCCGATCTCCGGAATATCCCCGCCGGTGCCGGGGCAGAGAATCCACACCGTCTCGCTGCACAGCAGATTCTGGGCTTGGAGAGCGGTGGAGGTGCCCTCCAGCTTGTAGACCTGGAAGGTCAGCTTGCGGTAGGCCGCGTCCTCCCCGGGCTCGGCGTGAAAGTCAAAGGTCAGGCTCTGCTGCCCCTGGTCCTGAATTCCGGTCAGCTCGATGAAATAGGGGTTGAGATAGTCGGCCTGGGTTTGCAGCGCGCCGTTCTGGTCGTAGGGGGTAATCTGTTCGCCGGGATAGACCACTATCCGCACCTTATCCAGGGTGTCCCCGGAGATGTTTTGCAGGGTGGCGTTTACCGTAAAGTCGCCGTTGTCGGCGTATGCGGTTCGGTCGTCGTTGAATGTGAGAGCGGGGGGCAGGCTGGAAAAGTTGAGGGTGGCTCCGTCCGAGGGGGCCACATCGGCGTTGGAGAACACACCGTAGTACCCGGCGGCGGAGGCGCTGCCACCCTGGGCCACGCTGCCCAGATTGTAGTACAGGGCGAAGGCGCTGTCGGCGGTGAGGTAGTCTCGGTTGTAGGGGGTGGTGAAGTTGAGGCTACTGTCCGCCGTGTAGTCAAACACGGTGGCTGCCAGGTTGTTCCAGTGGGCAAAGGTCACCTGCTCCGGGGCGCTGAGGGCGCCCGCCACGTCGCCGTTAAGGAAGTAGGCCACCACGGCGGGGTTTTGGGGGTCGTCATAGGCGAAGAAGCTGTTTTGATAGCTGGTGATGGTGGTCTCCGTCTCCACCCGCTGGTAGCCGCCGCCGGTCTGAGACACCTCGTAGTAGCCGAAGTCCTGGGTACCCAGAGCGGTGTCCATCAGCAGGCGCAGCTCCACCTGGGCGGGGGCGCCGGTATTTTCCACCGTGTAGTTCAGATAGGCCATGCCGTGCTGGGTGGAGCCGGCGTTGGCCAGCCGGAGGATCTGGGTGACGGTGATGCCGTCCACCGACCAGGCCGCCCGGATTTCCTCCGCCGTGGCGGTGACCGCCACAGTGGAGGAGCCGGCGTACTGGCCGCCGAACACATAGTCCTTGGTTTCGCCGTTCCGGGTCACCCGGAGGGAGGCAAAGGAGGTGTCATCCTCCCCCAGGGGGAAGAGCAGGTTCTTGTTGTTGTCATCCTTCTGGATGGAATCGCCCTCCAGGGTGCGGATGGAGAAGCCGCCGCTGCGTTTGTCAACCAGAATTTGGATGTTATCGTTGGACAGAGTGTAAGTGCTGTTCAGCTCCGCCGCCAGGACGGAGATGGGCAGCAGTCCCGTCATGAGGCACAGGGTGAGGGCCCAGGCCAGGAGCCGGGATAGCGTTCGCTTTTTCATGTCAATGCTCCTTTCCGGCCTCTCAGCCCTGGACATAGAGGTAGAAGAGGTACTCCGTCCGATCCTGAGCGCGGAGATAGAGGGTATGGAAACCGCTGGAAGTCAGGTTTACCTCCAGAGGGGCGGTATAGTTGGCGTTGGCCAGCAGCACCTGGGCGCCCAGCTTCATCTGGGCGATGGTCTTGTAGCCCGGCTTCAGGCTGAGGTACACCGGGGCGTCCGCCCCCGCCAGGGCGAGTTCCGCCGTCCCCTTGCTGAGGGTGGCGGTGCTGCCGGGCTGCACGGTCTGGCCGTTCACCTTCAGGGTGATAAGGCCCTGGCTGGTGAGTACCAGGGTGCGGGTGACGGTGGCGGTGTTGCCGGCGTTATCCGCAGCGATGTAAGTGATGGTGTAGCTGCCGGCGGCAATCCAGTTTACGGCGCTGTCATCCACAGTGAAGGTGACGGCGTCGTCCTGATTGTCGGTGGCGGTGACCCCTTCCTCAAGTAAAGCCAGATCCTGGGCGCCCACCGTGCCGTAAACCGTCCGGCTGGGCAGGGTGATGACGGGAGCCACCCCGTCGGGCAGGTCGGCGTAGAAGTAGGCGTAGGCCGTCTCGCCGGTGGCGCTGCTTACCGCTTTCAGGGTCACCAGGCCCTGGACAGCGGGAAGCTGGATGGGCGTCCAGCTGCTGCCGGTGACAGAGGTACCGGTCAGGTCCACGCCCCAATATACCTTCACATCCTGGTTGGCCCGGATGTAGATGGTGTCCCCGCCGCTGAGGTTCAGGGCGCTGGGGTCGGCCACGGGGTCGGAGCCGTCAGAGCTGCGGGAGAAGGACAGGGCCAGGTCCTCCGGCAGGCCGGTGATGTTCAGGCTGACCTGGGTGGAGTTGCCCGCCCGGTCCATAAAGGTCAGGGTGTAGAGGCCGTTTTTGGTGAAGGCTTGGCTGGGACTTCTGCTGAACGATCCCGTGTTGTTCACGGCGGTGTCTTCCTGGGCGTTGAACACGATGTAAGCATTTTCCCTCCCGCTGGCGTCCACCTGATAGATTCCCTCCGCGTCAGGGGACAGGGTTATGCCGTTGTAGCTGCCCAGCCTGATGGAATGAAAGCCGGGGGCGGTGGTGTCGATACAGCTTACCGCAGGCAGGGACACGGCGGCGGACTTTCCATTCTTGGCGGTCAAGATAATGCCTTCAAGGGCGGCGCAGTTGCCGGAATAATTCAGAATGGCCTGGTTGGCGGAGAATGTCCAGGTGACGCCCGTCACCTCGGCGGGCAGCGTCACGCTTTCCAGAGCCAGGTTGGCGGTGAGGATCACGGTGACCGGGGCGTTGGAGTGGATGGAGCTCTGAGCGTCGGTCCACGCCGTTTCACTGGTATAGGGGCGGCCCTGGACAATCCACTGTTTGGCGGTTACCGTCAGCTCGGAGTTGTTCAGGGTGCGCACCGTGGCTGTGACGCTGCCCACGTTGCCCGCCTCGTCAGAGAACCGGAAGATGTAGGCGCCGTTGGCGGTAAAAGTGTAGTAGTATTGGCCGTTGTGCTGGCTGTTGGTGTCCTCATCCAGGGTCAGGGCGGCGGTGTCCAGCACGGTGAAGTCGCTGGAGCCGTCAGGCACCAGGTAGGCCCGAATGGCCTGACTGTCGGGGTCCGTGTTATCAACCTCATAGGACACTGTGGCGGTGGGTGCCACATTGTCCACCGCGGGGAAGGTGAGCGCCAGGGGGGAGGGGGCGTTGCCGGAGGCGTCCACCAGGTAGACGTAGACGGGGGCGCTGGCCGCCGAGCCCGTCCAGGTGACGGTGGAGGTGGAGATGGTCAGGCCGGGAATGCTGTCGCTGGCGTCGCCATAGCCGGGGGTGGCCGTGTTGGTGCCCTTGACAATCAGGTTCACAGGGGAGTCGTCCTGGATGGAGAAGGCCACCCGGACGCCCTGACCGGCAAGGTTAGAGATATCGCCGGCCATGCTGCCCACGGACAGCTGGCCCGTCTGGATTTGGGAGTCGTAGCTGTTGACCTGGTTCCACACTCCCGTGCGCTGGACATACAGACTGGCTTGATATACCGGCGCGGTGGTATCTGTCGGCGGGGTGACGCCGCCGCCGGCGGCGGTCACAGCCCAGGGCAGGGTGGCGATGGCGGTAGCGGTATTGCCCACCTGGTCGGAGACGGTAAAGGTGTAGCTCGCCCCGGCGGCGGAGCCGATGGGGAAGATATGGCTGGTTTCCCCCACCAGCAGCTCGTCGCACAGCAGGGCGGCGGTCACCGGGCCCACCACGCTTTCGGCGGAGCTGTCGGTTATGGGATTGCCGCTGCCGTCGTAGAAGGCCACGGTGATGGGCTCCACCCCGGAGTCAATGTTGGTGACGGGCACCTGATAGTGGGAGCCGTCGTTGGTGACGATGGTCACGGTGTCGTTTTCCGCCAGCTCCAGGGTGGCCAAGCTGCCGGCGATGGAGGAGGGCACGCCGTTGGCGGTGGTGACGCTGGTGAGGGAATAGCCGCTGTTGGCGGAGATGGTCATGGTCACCGGGCCGGCGGTGGCCGAGGTGGTGGAGAGGTTTACGGTCAGCTTGCCGCCGTAGGGCTGTATGTTGACCTCCTGGCTATAGACAGTGCCGAATACATCCTCAAAGGTGATGGTGGAGGCGCCGGTGTAGAGGGGCAGGGTGTGGGCGGTGGCGAAGGCTCCGGCTGTTTCGGTGGGTACCGGACTGGTGATCCGAACGGGTAGGTCGGAGGTGACGTTCACCAGGCCGCTGGTTTCATCACCTACCGTAATGGTGGGCTTCTCCTTCTCGTTTTCACAGTTTAACTGATAGCTCATATGGTTGTACTCATCCTGGTCCACACACCTGTAGCCCATATTGTCCTGGCAGGACAGGGTAACGTCCATGGTGCCGGTGGAACCATAGGGGTACTGGCCGCTGATGAGCAGTTGAAGGTTGGCAGTCTTGCCGTCCGTCTGTTCGCCCGTAACCTGAATCATGTAGACGCCGCCGTAGCCGGCGCCGCTGCCAATCCAGGTGGTATTGGGGACAAGCTCAGGCAGGGAGACGATCTCCGTTGTGTCGTTGGAGTATTCAAAGGTGAGGGTGAAGCTGCTCAAATCCAGGCCCTCCGAGTAATCGCCCTTGGTATAAACGTCATATATGTTTGCTTCCAGGGTGTAGCAGCCCTCCGGCGGGGTGGCGCTGGAGTCTGGGTAAATACTGACCCGGGGCGCCTCAATATCCACAGCCTGCGAGGGGGATGCGTATTGATAGGTGAAGTTGCCGTAGATGTCCTGGAGCAGGAGGACGTTCGTCCCAGTCCAGCCCTCCCGCAGCTGCTCATGGGTCAGGTTCAGGCCCAGATTGCTGTCCAGGGTGAGGGCGGTGGTATACGCCGAATTGTCCAGGTGACTCAGGGAATCCGACTTATAGAGAGTACGGCCGTTGAGGGCCAGGGCCTCCTGGGCGTCCTCGCTGAGGTCGGTGAGCTGCATCCGCACGCCCCCCGCCCCGTCGGGGGTGAAGGTGACGTCAAAGGTGGGATTCGCAGTGCGCAGGGTAATGGTCAGGGTCTTGACGGCGGTTTTGTTCCCGTTGGGCAGAACGGCCCGGTACCGGATGGTATTTTCCCCTTCCAGCAGGTAGAGCCCGTCATTTGACGCCTGGCTGGGGTCGGCCGCGGTCTTGACGCTCAGTCCGTCGAGCAAAGCCGCAGGGTTAAAGGTGACGGCGTAGTCGCCCAGGGTTTCGTTCCACACCTCCAGCGTCGCCGGTCTCGTTGACAAGTCCTCGGCCTTGGAGGTGTACACATCAAAGGACTGGAAGAACAGGTGGATGTCCTTCGAGCCGGTGGGACCCAGGGAGAGCTGGGTGGTGCCGCTGTCCATATCCACCTGCCGGACCATTACGGCGCCATACAGGGAGGATGGGGTGATGGTCTGCTCCAGACGGAGGGGATAGAATTCGCCGGCAGGGGCGTCGTCCATATAGAGCTCGGGGCTGGTAAAGGTCTGGTTGGTGCCGTCCAGATAGCTCAGGTGGGCCACCACCTGATACCGGCCCCTGCTGCCGTACAGCGATACGGAGATGGGATAGTAGATGGTGGCTCCCTCCGCCGGGGCCTGGAAGAACAGCTTGCTGTCCGGCACCTCCCCGCCATTCGTGGTGAGCACCAGGTAGGAGGCGGAGTAGTCGATGTCCCGGAGGGCGAAGCTGGCGTCCCGGTCGCTGGTCAGGGTGATGGGCACCCGCAGACCGGTGAGGCTCTGCACAGGATCGGAGCTGTCACTGCGCAGGGCGGCGAGCACCTCTGCGCCGCTGCTGTCCTGGGGGGTGCCGAAGTCGGCGGCATAGCTGGAGCCGGTGAGCACCTCCATGGTGAAGGAATCCACCGTGCTCAGGGAGGTGATGCTTACCTGGCCGCTGCCGGCAATGGCGGCTTCCCAGTCGCTCTCCAGCAGGGTGAAGATGGCGACTGGCAGGGTGCCGTAGGCCGCAGCGGTGTCCCAGCCGCCCCCGGCCTGGTAGCCGGTGAGGGTGACGGCGCTCCCATCCGCGGCAACGTCGGTAACGGTGGCGTCAGCGTCAGCGGCAAAGATGTCTTTTTCAGCCTCGCTGCCCGCCACGGTGTAGAGGTTATAGCTGCCCGCGCCGTCGCCCACCACAGCCACGGTCACCAGCGGATTGCCCTCCGAGTCGCTGCCGCCCAGGTTGCCGGGGGCCAGCAGGGTTAGATGGGGCGTCCCGGTAGGGACGGTGGGATCGCTCCCCAGGGTGTACTGGTTGGCGGCGTCCAGATTATAGGCATAGGTTTTGTCCTGAGTGGTGGAGTTGCCCGCCTTGTCAACGGCAATGACGGTGAGGGTGGCGCTGCCGCTGCCGGTCAGGCCGCTGAGGGTGGCGGTGCCGGAGAAGCTGCCGGAGGCATAGTCCGCGGGCAGCACGTTCTGGCCCGCGTCAGAGTTCCACTGGACGGTGACGCTTTTCAGATAGGAGCTGTCGCTCACCGAGAAGGGCACCGAAATCTCACCCGCGCCGGAGACGGTGAAGGTGTCCGGCAGGCTGATAGCGGGGCCGGTGGTATCTGTGGAAACCCTGGTGCTGCAAGTGGCGGTGGCCTGGCTGCCGGCGTAGTCCTGGCAGGTGATGGACACCGTCACAGGGACCTTGCCGTCCTCCGGGCTGGCGCTCCCCAGGACGCTGGGGCAGTACAGGTGCAGGTAATACTGGCCCTCCTGGCTGTATGGCAGCTCATAGGTGGGCTGCTGGAAGCTCACCTGGGCATAGGCGCTGTCCCCGCGGTTCGGCGCGTCCGGGTTGGTGGTGACGCAGTAATATATGGAAGAGGAGGTGGGAACCTCAATGTCCAGGCTGAGGGCCTGGGTGGGGGGCAGGCCGGAGGCGCCGTCCTCCACCGTGAAGGGGAGGGTGACATACAGGCTGCTTGTGCTGGCGGGCGTGGTGATGATGTTATCCTCCTGGAAGGTGATGGAGGGCCCTTGGGTGTCCAGGTTGATTTTCTCCGCCGGCAGCAGGTCGCCGGTGGAGAGGTCCAGCATATTGCCCGCCGGGTCGCCCAGCTGGCTGCCGTCGGTGGTCCTCAGATTCACGATGCGCACGGGATTTCTGCCGCCCACCCCGTAGCTCTCATCTATGGTCATGCCCTCTTCCAGGAAGAAATACTGATAGAAGGTGAGCACGGTGCTGTTGCGCACGGCGTTTACCCCGTCGGGGGTGTAGCTGTACTGGAACAGTGCCACCCACACGGGGTTTCCCTCGCTGTCCTTCACATTGAGCTGGGCCTCCACGGGCGCCTGGGCGGCGGGCAGGGCGGAGTAGACGCCGTCCTTCCACAGGCCGATTTCCTCGTCGATGGTGAGGGTGAAGCGCAGAAAATCCCCCTGGCCCGCCCAGGTGGCGGCGGGGGTGATGTCGGAGGGCCACTCCCCATCGGTGCCCACCTTGTAACCGCCGATCATGCTGCCCTCTGCGTTGAGCCGGGTATAGCCGGGGGCGGCGGAGTCCAGGCCCAGGTTGGCGTCCAGGCCCAGGTCGGAGGTCCAGGACAGGGGATTGCCCGCCAAATCACAGATCAGGCCGGTGACGGTGTAGTCCCCCAGGCTGAGCGGGCTGCCGCTTTTGTCCAGCAGCTGCAACTCATAGGTGCCGGTCATCCAGTCCTGATTGCGGCTGACGGTGGTGACCAGGTCATCCATACCGGCGGGCACCTGGTAGGCGAATACCAGCTTGGAGCCGGTGAGGCTGCTCAGGCTGGCGGTGATGGTCTGGCCGCTGCTCTGGCCGGTGGAGGCGTCGATGAGGGCCAGCTCCAGCTCCAGGTCGTGGGGCTGGCCGTCGGCAAAGCGGATGGGCTCGCTCATCTCCAGAGTCAGGTAGGCCGTCTCCCCCTGCCGGAAGGAGGTGCGGCTGGCCTTGTCTCCGTTTTCGTCGCTGACATAGGCGGCATTAAGGGTAGGGACAGTCACATCGGAGAGGTAGACATAGGGACTGCGCACCTTGGAGCTGCCACAGGAGCAGTCGGTGCTCCCCATGACAAAGCGCAGCTCCCCCTCTGTCAGGGAGGACAGGCGGGTGCTGCCGGTGTAGGTACGGGATACCCCGTCCGGGTCGTTTTCGCTGTTTTTCAGGGAGAGGGCCGTCAGGTAGCTGGTGCCCAGGCTGTCGCTCAAATGGGTGGCGTACTGGATGTTGGCCTGGGCCCGGTCGGTCAGGGAGCCGTGGGTGCCAAAGTGGGCGTGCTTGTCGGCGGTCAGCCCGGCGCTGACGTTGACGGTGACCTGCTTGGCGGCAATCAGGCTCTGGAGAGTATCCAGGCCGTCCTCCGCAAAATTCCAGCTGTATGTGGCGCTCCAGCTGTTGTTTTCGCTGTGCATATAGGTGTTGGCCGGGTCCAGCCAGCCGATCTCTCCGCCGCTGACCTGGAGGGCGCTGTAGCTTGTCAATGTGTCAAATGAGTCGTTGACATACAGCCCGCCGGCGGTCAGCACCTGGGTGCGGATAAAGCTGCTGTCCTCCGCCGCCTGGGCGGGCAGCAGATAGACCCCCGCCACATCCGGGGTGTATGTGGCTGACGCCGCCCTGGCGGGCAGCGGGCCAATCATAGAGAGGGTCAGACTTGCACACAAAGTCAAACTGAGCCATCTTCTTCGTTTCATCCTTCTATTCGTCCTTTCTCACACTGCTTCCGCTGGTCGAGCCAGCGGCATAGTCCTTCCCATAGTGCCTCTTCGGTCAGCTCCCCTTTCACAAAATAATCCACCTTCAGCCGGTAGGCCTGGAGGGAAAAATCCAGGTCACAGTTCCAGATGATGGCGCAGTCCGGGCTGAGATGGCGAAGGTGTTCGGCGGCATTCAGGCCCGCCACGCCGTCCATGGCCAGCACCACGCCGTCAGGCGGCGAGGCGCGCATTGCATAGTAAAAGGGCTCCAGCTCGTCGGGCGTGTCCAGCTGTGGGAAATAGCCCATCCGGGCCAGATGGGCCGCCACCTGCCGCCGCAGGCGGGTGCGCAGGAGGGGGGATTGGGCCAATACGGCGATTCGGTACATAACATACCTCCAGTTCTTCATCAGGAGGGGTACTCCCTGGATGATGTTAGCTGTCAGGGAAAGGGTATCAAGCCGCGGCCGCAGGGTCAAGGAGCCCGGCACGAGTTGCAGGTTTACGGCTTAAATGGTATCTCTGTGGGGCAGGTTTATGGTAAAATAAAAGAGAAATATGGGAGGGGAGAGTACCATGCGGATCGCGGTGGTGGATGACAATCGGAACGAGCGAAGCGAACTGGCAGGCTGGGTACAAAACGCCCTGGCGCGCCGGTGCTGGCCGGCGGAGTGCCTGGAGTTTGATGACGGAGGGGACTTTCTGGAGGTCGCCGGGCAGCAGCCCTTCGATCTGGCCTTTCTGGACATCTATATGGACAGGATGGACGGTATGACGGCAGCCAAGACGCTGCGCACCTTTGACAAGGACTGCATCCTGGTGTTCACCACCACCTCCACCGATCACGCCCTGGACAGCTACCGGGTGCGGGCCATGCAGTATCTGGTAAAACCCTACCAGCAGGAGGATGTGGAGCAGCTCTTTGAGGAGATCTCCCAGCGCCTGCCGGCACCAGAACCCGTGCTGGAACTCAAAGTGGGGCGGCAACCGGTGCGCCTGCCTCTGGGGGAGCTGCTGTGGGCGGAGCATTTTCAGCACCAGATCCACATCCACACTCGGAGTGGGGGGAAGATCGCGGCCCGCATGACGTTTGGGGAGTTTGCCGGGCTGCTTAGCAAGGAAGGACGGATTCTGGTGTGCGGCCGGGGGGTGCTGGTCAATCTGACCCACGTCAAGGACTTCGACGGCTCCCGCTTTCTGCTGGACAACGGGGCATATGTCCCGGTGAGCCGCAGTGCGGTGGACGCCGCCCGGCGGGCCTTTGGCGAATATCTGTTTGGGCGGAGGCGAATGGAGCAATGATGGATTGGATACGGCCCATCCTGGAACTGGCCGTGGTGATTCCGGCGGCTGTGCTCTGCCTGCTCCCCATGGGAGGGCACCTGCGGAAGGGCGGGAAAAGACTGATTATTCTGGGCATCCCCGGTCTGGCGCTGTGGGCGGTTTTGGGTGGTCTGCTGTGTTACGCCAGGGGGTGGGATGCAAATATGCTTTTGCCCGTGTCCCTCATCCTGTTTGCGGTGGCACTTCTGGCGGTGGTTGACCTGCCCTTCTGGAAGACCATCAGCGTTTTCCTGGGGGTGTGTGGGGTGTTTTCCTGCCTGACCAATCTGGCCACCGCCGCCGATGCGGTGCTGTCGCCCCACAATACCGGTCCCTGGTTCGTACCGGCCGGCGGCGTGATTTTCAATCTGCTGTGCTGGGGCTTTGTGGCCCTGGCCGCCTACCCCAGTACCCATGCCATCCGCCGGTTTCTCTTTGAGCTTGAGATGCCGGGCACCTGGTATGTGTTCTGGATACTCCCCACCTCGTTTACCGTGCTAAATATTTTTATCCTGCCTCGGGATTACCAGACCCTGTATGCCGGCCGTATGCGGTTGCTCTATCCCCTAATTGTGGGGATTCTGCTGGGATTGCTGATCCTGTGTTATCTGATGTTTTACCTCATGGCGCGGAGGCTGGGGGAGAATATGCGCCTGCATCAGCAAAATCAGTTTCTTCAGATGCAGACCGCCCAGTATGAGACGCTGCAAAACGCCATTTCCGAGACCAGACAGGCCCGGCACGACCTGCGCCACCACTTTACCGCCATTGACGCGCTGATCCGGCGCCAGGCGTGGGAGCAGCTGTGGGCCTATGTGGAGAAGGCTGCCGAGCGCATCCCCAATTCGGAGCTGAATCTCTGCGACAACCCGGTGGTGGACGGGGTGGCGGGACACTACGCCGTCCAGTTCCGCCGGGAGGAGATCCCCTTCCAATGTGTGCTCGATTTGCCCCGGAGGCTGCCCGCTTCCGATATGGACGTGTGCGTGGTACTCTCCAATCTGCTGGAAAACGCTCTGGAGGCCAGCCTGCGCCTGCCGCCGGACAGACGGCAGGTGCGGGTCCATGGGGAGGTCTACGGGGAGACGCTGGTGCTGCTGGAGGTGGAAAACACCTATGCCGGAGAAATTATGGAGGAGAACGGGGCGTTTCGCTCCACCAAGCGCCGGGGCATGGGAGTTGGAATCCAGTCTGTGGGCCGCATTGCGGAAAGAAACGGCGGATATTGCCACTTTCAGTATGGCGAAGGGCGGTTCTGCGCCCAGGTGATGCTGCGGGGCGGGCCGGTGGAAGGATAGGGGAGCGCCTGGGGAATGTTGCCGGGGAAAAGACCGAGAAAGCGGATGAAACAGCTTTTGCAATGTGATATAATAGGCTGCGTTCAGCAGGGCGGATATGGGGCCGCCGCAGCGCCCCGATCTATGCCGTGCGCTACTCTTTCTGACAAAGGATGAATGGTATGATTCAATATGATCCTCACCGCCGCACCCTTACGCTGCACACCAGACGCACCAGCTATCAGATGAAGATCGATCCCACCGGCGTGCTGCTTCATACCTATTACGGTGAAAAACTGCGCGGCGGGGACCTCTCCCGGTTGATTTGCCCCGAGGACCGGGGCTTCTCTCCCAATCCGGACGAGGTGGGGAAAAACCGCACCTGGTCCCTGGATACCCAGCCCCAGGAGTACGCCTCCAGCGGCGTGGGGGATTTCCGGCTGCCCGCCCTGGAGGCGGATCTGGCCGACGGCAGCCACATTGTGGACCTGCGCTATGTCCGCCACACCGCCGCCGACGGCAAGTACGCTCTGGAGGGACTGCCCGCCTTCTATGATGAGGACGTCACCGCCCAGACCTTGACGGTAGAACTTCAGGACAAGTGCAGCGGCTTGACAGTGGAGCTGCTGTACGGCGTTTTGGAGGAGTATGATATGATTACCCGGGCGGTCCGGGTGCGCAATGAGGGGACCGCCCCTGTCCGGCTGACCCGGGTGGCCTCCGCCTGCCTGGATTTCCCGGTGGGGAATCACGATTTTATTACCCTGGGCGGGGCCTACGCCCGGGAGCGGGAGCCGGTGCGGGCTCCCCTGACCCAGGGCGTACACACCGCCGGCAGCATCCGGGGTGCCTCCAGCCACCAGCAGAATCCCTTCCTGGTGCTGTGCGACGGGGACACCACCGAGGATACCGGCCGCTGCTGGGCCATGGCCCTGGTGTACTCCGGCAATTTCCTGGCCTCGGTGGAGCACACCCAGTTCCATGAGACCCGTCTGACCATGGGTATCCACCCCTTCCACTTCTGCTGGCAGCTGGCGCCGGGCGAGACCTTTACGGCGCCTGAGGCCGCCATGGTGTTCTCCCGGCAGGGCCTGGGCCACATGAGTCGGCTGTTTCACCGGGCCATCCGCCTCAATTTGTGCCGGGGCCCCTGGAAGAATACCCGCCGCCCAATCCTCATCAACAACTGGGAGGCCACCCTCTTTAACTTCGACGCGGACAAGATCTACTCCATCGCCCAGGCGGCCAGCAAGGTGGGGGTGGAGATGATGGTCATGGACGACGGCTGGTTCGGCCAGCGCAACGACGATTTCGGAGGTCTGGGGGACTGGAACGTCAACCAGGAGAAGCTGCCCGGCGGACTGGCCCCGCTGGCCGAGCGCATCAAGGGCCTGGGCATGAAGTTCGGCATCTGGGTGGAGCCGGAGATGGTCAATGAAAACTCCGACCTCTACCGGACCCACCCCGACTGGGCCCTGCGGGCACCCGGCCGGCCCGTGACCAGGGGCCGGTACCAGCTGGTGCTGGATCTCAGCCGGGCCGAGGTGCGGCAGTATATTCTGGACAACCTGCGGGCCATGCTCAAAAGCGCCGATATCTCCTACGTGAAGTGGGATATGAACCGCAGCCTCACCGACGTGTGGAGCGCCGGTCTGCCTGAAGAGCGCCAGGGCGAGGTGTACCACCGCTATGTGCTGGGTGTCTATGAGATCCTGGAGGCCCTCCATCAGGAGTTCCCTCAGCTGCTTATTGAGGGCTGCTCCGGCGGCGGCGGCCGGTTTGACTGCGGGATGCTCTACTACACCCCCCAGATCTGGTGCTCCGACAACACCGACGCCATGGACCGGCTGCGCATCCAGTACGGCACCTCCTACTGCTATCCCTGCTGTACCATGGGCGCCCATGTGTCCGCCGTGCCCAACGGCCTGACCCACCGATCCACCCCCCTTCATACCCGGGGCGTGGTGGCGGCGGCCGGTACCTTCGGCTATGAGCTGGATCTCAACGAGTTGACCCAGGGGGAGCTGGAGGAGGTGGCCGCCCAGATAACCGCCTTCCGGTCCTATTGGGATGTGGTGATGCGGGGGGACTATTACCGCCTCACCGATCCCTTCCGGCATGAGAGTTTCTGCGCCTGGATGCACGTATCCCGTGACCGGACCCGGGCGGTGGTCAGCGTGGTCCAGACCCAGCGCCATGCCAATCCGGTGCGGCCCCTGCTGCGGATGAAGGGACTGGACCCGGACAAGGACTATCTGGTGGAGGGCGAGGTGTACGGCGGCGACGAGCTGATGTACGCGGGGCTGGCCCTTCCCTTCCTGGACGAGTGTCAGGCGGTACAGTATCAGATCAAATCGGTATAAAAAATCGGATCTGCTGCACAACGCAGCAGATCCGATTTTTTCATTGATTACTCCAGCACCCAGGCCGCTCCCTGCCAGGGCTGGAAGTCCAGCGCCGCCGGGGCGGCGGCGGGGGCACCTTCCCAGTTGGCGATGAGCAGGCGGCTCTTTTGTCCCGCCAGCTCCGCCGGCAGGGCAAAGGATGCCGGACGGCCGGACAGGTTGCACACGGTGAGCAGGGTTTTCCCCTCCAGGGTGCGCAGATAGGCAAACAGCTGGGGGTGATCCGGAAGGATCAGCCGGTAGCCGCCATACACAATGAGTTCGCTGTCCGGGGAGCGGCGGCGCAGGGCGATGAGCTTTTGGTAGTAGTGGAACACGGAGTCCGCCCGGCCCAGCTGCTCTCTGGCGTTGATCTCCCGGTAGTTGGGGTTGACCATGATCCAGGGGCTGCCGGCGGTAAAGCCGGCGTTGGGGGAGTCGTCCCACTGGAAGGGGGTACGGGCGTTGTCCCGGCTCTTGTAGGCGATGGCCTCCAGCAGCTCCGCCGGTTGGAAGATTCCCCGGGCGGTGAGGTCGCGGTAGGCGTTGATGGACTCCAGATCCCGGTAGTTCTCGATGGGGCCGAAGGGTACGTTGGTCATGCCCAGCTCCTCCCCCTGGTAGACGTAGGGGGTGCCCTGCATCAGGTGGAGGCAGGTGGCGATGCACTTGGCCGAGATCTCCCGCCACCGGGGAGAGTCGTCCCCCAGGCGGGAAACGATGCGTGGTTGGTCATGATTGCAGAAGTAGAGGCTGTTCCAGGCCACGCCGTCCAGCTCGTTCTGCCACCGGGACAACAGCTTCTTGAGGGCCACCAGATCCATCTTCCGGGTGCTCCACTTGCCGGTGACCGCGTCGCCCCCGTCCAGATCCACGTGCTCAAACTGGAACACCATGTTCAGTTCGGTTCCCTGGGCGTTGGCGTACTGCTTGGCCTGGTCGATGGTCACCCCGGCGCACTCGCCCACGGTGAGCAGGTCGTACTTGGAGAGTACCTCCCGGCGCATCTGCTGCAAATACGTGTGGACGTGGGGACCGTTGCAGCAGCCCAGGTTACAGGAGGCGTAGGGGGCGCCCCCGGTGGGCATATCGGGCAGACCCTCCCGCTTGGAGATCATGGAGATCACGTCCATGCGGAAGCCGTCGATGCCCTTGTCGCACCACCAGCGCATCATGTCAAAGACCGCCTGGCGTACCGCCGGATTGTCCCAGTTCAGGTCGGGCTGCTTGGGGGAGAAGCAGTGGAGGTAGTACATATCCGTGGCTTCATCGTAGGTCCAGGCGGAGCCGGAGAAGGCGGAGCCCCAGTTGTTGGGCTCTTTGCCCCCTTTGCCCTCCCGCCAGATGTAGAAATCCCGCTTGGGGTTGTCTTTGGACCGGCGGCTCTCCACAAACCAGGCGTGCTCGTCGGAGGTGTGGTTGACCACCAGATCCATGACAATCTTGATGCCCCGGGCATGGGCCTGAGCCAGCAGCCGGTCAAAGTCAGCCATAGTGCCGAACTCATCCATAATGGCCTGATAGTCGCTGATGTCGTAGCCGTTGTCGTCGTTGGGGGAGCGGTAGACCGGGGAGAGCCAGATGACGTTGGCCCCCAGCTCCTTGATGTAGTCCAGTTTGCTGGTGATGCCGGGCAGATCGCCGACGCCGTCCCCGTTGGAGTCGCAGAAGCTGCGGGGATAGATCTGGTAGATGACGCTCTCTTTCCACCATGCTTTGTTCATGGGCCAATCACTCCTCCGTGTGCAGGTACCAGGCAAAGCCGTAGGGGAATAGCTTTACCTGCTTAAGATCCTCAAAGGTCCCGCCGTAGATCAGCTCCTCAAAGGGCCCCGCGTCCCCGTTGGAGACGGTAATGAATTCCCGGCTGAAGTTGAACAGGGCGATGAGCTTGCGGCCCTGGTACCACCGGCCGATCCCCAGCACCCGGCTGTCCCCGGTGTCGAAGGTCCACATCTCCGCCCGGGCGTCAAAGACGGGCTCCGCCGCCCGCAGCTCCTCCAGCCGGCGCAGGCCGATGAATTGCTTGCCCTGGCGGGTGGTGGGATCGTGGCGCATTTTGGCCAGGTCCCACTGGAAGTTGCCCCGGTGGATGTAGCGGCTGTCGTCCCATTTCTCCCCGTCGTGGTGGTAGGTGTAGTCGTTGAGCTGTCCCACCTCGTCCCCGCTGTAGAGAACGGGGATGCCGCTTTGGGTGAGCATCCAGGCGTGGAGCATCAGATCGCAGGACACGGCCCGCTCCAGCTTGACGGGGTCCCGCTCGTAGTCGGCGGCCTCCACCCCGCACAGGGAGGCGGTGGTGCCGCACAGCCGGGCGTCCCCCAGCCGGGGGTCGTCGTTGTACAGCTCACCCCGGCTGTCGCTGCCGGGCAGCTTTCCGGTGAACCAGTCGTTGAGATACTTTTTGTGGGCCACCTCGTCGGTGCCGAAATGTTCCTTCAGCCAGGGGTAGTCCAGGCCCCAGCCAATGTCGTCGTGGCAGCGCAGATAGTTGAGGAAGAGAAAGTCCCGGGGCAGGGCGCACACCGAGTCCATCTGGTGGCGAAGCAGGGACACGTCGGCGGTGGCCAGAGTGTGCCAGGTGGTGGCCATGGTGGTCACGTTGTAAAGCATATGGCACTCCGGCTTCTCGGTACTGCCGAAATAGGGGACCACCTTGGCCGGTTCCATCACCACCTCCCCCAGCAGCAGCACACTGGGGCAGACGATCTCGCATACCATGCGCATCATCCGCACCAGGGTGTGGACCTGGGGCAGGTTGCGGCAGTTGGTGCCCAGCTGCTTCCAGATGTAGGGCACCGCGTCCAGACGCACCACGTCGATGCCACGGTTGGCCAGAAAAAGCAGGTTCTCCGTCATGTCGTTGAAGACCACGGGGTTGGCGTAGTTCAGGTCCCACTGGTAGGGGTAGAAGTTGGTCATCACCACCTGCTTGCAGTCATCCAGCCAGGTAAAACTGCCGGGAGCGGTGGTGGGAAAGACCTGGGGCACCGTTTTTTCAAACTCACGGGGGATGTCCCAGTTGTCATAGAAGAAGTAGCGCTCCCGGTAGCCAGGCTCTCCGGCCCGGGCCTTTTTGGCCCATTCGTGGTCCTCGCTGGTGTGGTTCATCACGAAATCCAGACACAGGCTGATGCCGTCCTTCCGGCAGGCGTCCGCTAGCCGCTCCAGGTCATCCATGGTGCCCAGCTGGGGCTGCACTTTCCGAAAGTTGGAGACGGCGTAGCCGCCGTCGCTGCGGCCCTTGGGGCTCTCCAGCAGGGGCATCAGGTGGAGGTAATTTACCCCGCACTCCTTCAGGTAGGGCAGCTTCTCGGCCACCCCCTGGAGGGTGCCGGCAAAGGCGTTGGTGTACAGCATCATGCCCAGCAGCTCCCGGCGGCGGTACCAGGTGGGATCGGCCTCCCGCCGGGCGTCCTGGACCCGCAGGTCGGCCTTGCGGTCCTCCCAGCTCCGGCGGAGCATCTGGGTGAAGTAGTCAAAGGCGGCCGTGTCGCCGTGGTACAGCTCGCAGTAGAGCCACTTCAGCTCGTCGTAGTGCCGGGCCAGACGGCGCTCAAAAACGGAGGAATCCGCCCCGATCCCCACTTGGTCGGGCGTCAGGGGGGGCGCCTGCTTCTGCTTCTTTTTGGCTTTGGCCGGTTTGGCGGTAACCGCCTCGGCGGCCTGCTGCACCAGCAGGTCGGTTTGCCCCGCCACAGCAGCGGTGGTCTTGCTGGTCTGTTTACGCTTCATGGGCGGATGCTCCTTCCTCCAGCTCCGCCAGAGTGGGCATGGCGGGAATGGCGCCGCTGCGGGAACAGGTCTTGGAGGCCGCCCGGTTGGCGAAGGACAGAATGGCCTCCAGCTCGGGGGCGCTCAGGCCCTCCAGGGGCCGCTCCCCCCGGCCCACCAGACGGCTGAGCACCGCGCCCAGGAAGGTATCGCCGGCGCCGTTGGTGTCGGCTACGGTGGTGGCAACGCCGGGCACCAGCCCGGTTTTGCCCTGCCAGCGGTAAAAAGCGCCCTTGTCCCCCAGGGTCACCAGAATCAGGCGGATGCCCTGGCCCTCCAGCAGCCGGGTGCCCTCCTGGGGATCGCCGGAGCCGGTGAGGAGGGGCAGCTCCTCGTCGGACAGCTTGAGCACGTCCACCAGGTGCAGTGGCTGCTTCATCCACTGCACCGCCTCCTCCTGGCTGTTCCACAGGGCGTCTCTGTAGTTGGGGTCATAGCTCACCAGCACCCCGGCCTCCCGGGCGCTCTGTGCGGCAAAGAGGGTGGCCTGACGGGCCGGGCCGGCGGTCAGGCTCACCGAGCCGAAGTGGAGCACCTTGCTTTTGGAAATCAGGCCCGTGTCCACCTCCTCCGGCGTCAGGTTGCAGTCCGCCCCCCGCACGAAGCGGAAGGAGCGCTCCCCACTGTGAGACACCGCCACCACGGCCATGGTGGTGGCAGCCTCGTCGGTCCGCAGGCCGGACACATCCACCCGGTTTTCCTTCAGCACGCTGGTCAGATAGGCCCCAAATCCATCCTGCCCCACCTTTCCAATAAACGCGGTGCCGGCCCCCAGCCGGGCAGCGGCCACCGCCACATTGGCGGGAGCGCCGCCGGGATTGGCGGCAAATAGGGGCACCTTCTGTTCGTTGACCCCGGTCTGGGTCAGGTCGATCAATACTTCGCCAATGGCGGTAATATCTATCATGGGAAATCCTTCCTTCTCTCCTTGAAATCCGAACGGCGGGGAGGCCGTCAGCTCTCCTCCCTCAGGGTAAACAGTTCCTCCACCGGCCCGCTAAGCCGGTCCTGTAGCCCATAGACCACATGGCTGACCACATAGCGACCGCCGTCTACAAACACCTCAATCAGATGATCGTCCACAAAGACATCCAGCCGGCAGCCTTCCCCGTCCAGCACCGGGGTGCGGGCAGCGGTCCGGTAGCCGGACAGGTGGGGAAATACCTGGCTGCGGTCGGTCACAAGCCGGCTTCCCTCCAGGCCAAGCCGGTAGCCGCACACGTCCAACGCCTCCCCGGGGTGCAGGGTGGCCTTCAGCCGGAAGGGCCGCCGGCGGACCGCCTGGTCCCAGGGCAGGGCGGCAGGGCGGAAGAGGGCCTCCACATTGGGGTGAGGGGTAAAGTAGAGCCTGCCCTCCCGCAGCTCCACCACCCGGGGCAGGCTCATCATGCCGTTCCAGGGTCCCCGGCCGTCGCCTGGGTCCTCCGCCGCCTGGGGCATCCGCATCCAGCCCACAAGTACCCGCCGGCCGTCCCGGTCAACGGTGCTCTGGGGGGCATAGAAGTCCAGCCCGTAGTCCATAAACGTCAGCGGGCCCTTCAGCGCGAGGGCGCAGGTGCGGTGGTCAAACTCCGCCAGACCCCACATGGCATGGTGGGCGTACTCAATGCCCGCCTCGGTAACCCCCATGGGGGAGCCCAGCAGCACATACTGCCCCCCCAGCCGGAATAGATCGGGGCACTCCAGCATATCCCGAAATTCCGGAGAGGTATATTGGTTCGCATACTCCCAGCTCAGTCCGTCCCGACTGCGGAAAAACAGCGCCTTGCCCTGCTGCTTGCGGAAGGTGCTGCCCAGGATCATATAGTAGTGTCCATCGTGCTCCCACACCTTGGGGTCCCTGGTGTCCTTGGGGTCGCCGATGGCCTCGTCGTCAAGCACAGGGATAATCTGGCGCTTGGCCCCCAGGTTGTCAAAGCTCCGGCCGTCGTCGGAGATCACCATGGCCTGGCTGGTCACATAGCTGTCGTCCAGGGGCACATGGATGTCCTCGCCGTTTTGCCCGAGGTACCGCACCGCGGAGTAGTACAGGTACAGCTTGCCTTCTCGCTCCAACGCGCTGCCAGAGAATATACCGTTCTGGTCGTAGTCCTTGGAGGGGTAGAGGGCCACCCTCTGGTGCGCCCAGTGGACCAGATCCCGGCTCACCGCATGGCCCCAGTGCATGGTGCCCCACCGGGGGGCATAAGGGAAATACTGGTAAAACAGGTGGTACATTCCTCGATAATAAATAAAGCCGTTGGGATCGTTGATCCAGTTTCCCGGCGCCTTCAAATGCAGGGTGTCCTTCCACATGGGTCTGCTTAGTCTCCTTTCCGTGGCCCCGCAGGGCCGTCTGAAAGCAGTATAACCGAAATTCTACCACAAGGGCAAGAGGCCCTTGTGGTAGAATGTTCGATCAACCAAATTATTTGACTGCGCCGGACACCACGCCGCCGATGATCTGCTTTTGCAGGATCACATAGAGGATCAGAATGGGGATGACACACAGCAGCAGGCCCGCCATAATGGTACCGTAGTCGGCGGAATAGGTGCCGTAGAAGCTGTAGGTGGACAGGGGCAGGGTGAGCAGCTCCTTGTCGGTCAGCACCAGGGAGGGCAGCAGGTAGTCGTTCCAGAAGGCCAGGGAGTTGAGGATGACCATGGTGGAGATGATGGGCTTGAGCAGGGGGAAGACGATCTTGAAGAAGGTCTGCCGGTGGGTGCAGCCGTCGATGTAGGCCGCCTCCTCCAGGGCGATGGGAATATTGCCCTTGATAAAGCCGTGGAACATAAATACCGACATGGCCATGGAGAAACCGGTGTGCATAAAGATCAGGGTGATGCGGTGGTTCAGCACGTTGAGGGTGCCGCCGTAGATGCTCACCAGGGGGATCATGATGGCCTGGAAGGGGATAATCATGGAGGCCACCATCAGCGCGAAGGCGATTTTGGAGATGAGATTGTTGCGGCGGACGATGTAGTAGGCCAGCATGGAGGACAGCAGCGTGACCAGAACGGTGGCCGATACCGTGACGATAAGGGAGTTTTTGAAGGCGTTGAGGAAGTCCATCTGGGTAAAGGCCTTCACAAAGTTGTCAAAGGACAGGCCCTTGATGGTGAACAGCCAGGAGAAGGGGTCGGTGATGATATCCCGCTTTTCCTTCAGAGAGTTGATGACCACCATGATGAAGGGGAACATATAGGCGATGAAGATGATAATCATGCCGGTCATGGCCAGCGCATTGGCTGCCTTGCGCTTGGTGCCGCCGATGGTCGAGTTGTTCATTACGCATCCACCTCTCGTTTCTTGGTCATGTACACCTGGATACCGCTGATGATCGCCACGATCACAAACAGAATCAGGGCCTCAGCCTGGCCAACGCCGAACTGACGGGAGGTAAAGGCCTTCTCGTACACGTGCATGGCGGCCATCTCAGTGGTGCCGTAGGGGGCGCCGCCGGTCAGGGACAGGTTCACGTCATACACCATGAAGGCCCGGGACAGCGTGAGGAACAGGCAGATGGTGATGGAGGACATCATCAGAGGCAGGATGATGTGGCGCAGCTTGGTCCAGCCGGTGGCGCCGTCGATGCTGGCGGCCTCCATCACGTCCTTGTTCAGCCCCATGAACCCGGCCACATAGATGAGAATCATATAGCCGGACAGCTGCCAGACGGAGACGAACACCAGCGCCACAAAGGCCAGAGTGGGGTCGGACAGCCAGGAGGCGCCGAAGAGCTCCCAGCCGGTGGCCTCACCGATGCCCACGAACACCCGGGAGAACACAAACTGCCAGATGTAGCCCAGTACCAGGCCGCCGATCAGGTTGGGGGTGAAGAACCCGGCCCGGAAGAAGTTCTGGCCCTTAAAGCCCCGGGTCAGCAGGTAGGCGATGGCAAAGGCCAGAATATTGACCACCACCACCACGATGACCACATACTTGAAGGTCAGCAGCAGGGAGTTCCAGAACTGAGCGTCCTGGAGCACACTGAGAAAGTTGGCCCCGCCGATAAAGTTCTTCACGTTGGAAACGCCGTTCCAGTCGGTCAGGGTCAGATAGACGCCGTAGATAAAGGGAACGATCACCACTGCCGCGAAACAAAACAGACCGGGCAGGGCAAAGCCGCAAAAATCTTTTCCTCCGCTTTTTCTTTTCATCCTAGCTCCTCCTTACTGCTGAGATTCCCAATAGCTGGCGATGGAATGAATCAGCTCCGTCCGGTCGCTTCTATCCGCCAGATACTTCTGCATGGCGGCGCCCAGGATGGACCAGTGATCGTTGGGCACGATGGCGGATGCGTTGAAGGCGTTGCCCTCATGGACCCGGGCGTAGATGTCCCGGCTCAGAGGGTCGGAGGGCTCATAGGGGTTGTTCTGGAAGGGGGGGATGATCTTACAGGTCTTGACCAGCATCTGCTGGCCGATCTCGCTGAATACGATCCAGTTTAAAAACTCCTTGGCCGCGGCCTGTTCCTGCTCGGTGGCCACGATCCCATCCAGCATCACCTGCTTGGAGGGGGAGGCCTGGATCTGCTGGTTGACAAAGTCGTCGGGGTCGTTGTTCATGAAGTAGGGCAGGAAGCCGTACTCGTCCTCTTCCTCGGCGTCAGCCTCGGCCAGATTGGGCCAGGCCCAGTTGCCGTTGAACCAGAAAGCGGTCTTGCCGTCGGCCAGGTCGATGGCCATCTCGTCATAGTCGGCGCCCAGGGGGTCCCGGTAGGCCACGTTGTACTTTTTCAGAATGTCAAACATATCCAGGAACTGGGACATACGGACGTAGGTGGTCAGGTCCAGCTGGCCGCTCTTAATCAACTCAATGCACTGGGCGGCGCCGTCGGAGGTGCCGTCATAGGTCTCATAGATGTACTGTAAATGGTGGGCGCCCAGGGACCAGTCCTCCATGGCCAGGGAGATGGGGTGCTCCATACCGGCCGCCACCAGCCGGTCCAGCAGCGCCACAAAGTCGTCCTGGGTCCGGATGGCGGAGGGGTCGAAGCTCTCCCCCAGGGCCTGCTCGATCACTTCCTTGTGGTAGATGATACCGCGGCCCTCAATACACAGCGGGAAGCTGTACACCTTGCCGTTGATTTCGGTGGTATAGCCCTCCGCCTCGGCGATCCAGGGCTGGTCGGACAGATCGGCGGCCTTCTCCTCGGCCAGGGCGATGACGTCGGTGGTGTCCAGAATGGACAGGGTGGGGGGATTGCCCGAGTTGTACAGGCTGACCACCTTGGTGTAGGGGGAGTCGCCGTCGGTCACAGGCATGACCTCCACATGGACCCCCGATTTCTCCTCAAAGGCCGCCGACATCTCCACCAGGGCGGTCTGGATCTCCGCCTTGGAATTGAGCAGGGTGATGCTGGTCCCGTTCAGGGACGGGTCGTACTCAAAGGTGTCCACCGACATATCGATGGGCTCCACCGCCTCCACCGCGTTGGGGTCGTCCGGGTCGCTGGCAAAGCCGAACCTGCATCCCGACAGCGTTCCGGCCAGCAGAGCGGCTGAAAGACCCAGCGCAATGAATTTGGTCAGCGCGAGCTTCTTCATTGTCTCTCCTCCTGTTTCCTCGTTTTCTTTGCTTTTTTGGTAAAAGAATCTAAAAACCGGCAATGTAACCGGTCATGTAACCGGTTATTCTTACATAATATTACCCCCGCGCCAGGCCTGCGTCAATGCTTTTCACCGGATGGAAATAATTTTGTAAAATCCGCCTGATTCCCAGGCCTTGAAATTATTCACATTTACAAAGTGCTCGGCCAAGTCCAAGGGATTGCAACCATTTCTGGTCTTTGCTATAATAAAAACCAATCAAAACCGATGAGCAATTGTGGTTTTTTCAGAATTGCGCCGCCCCGTGTTTCGCCTGTTTAAAGTGTGCCGGCAGTCGATCTCAGCAGATGGAAGGGTTTGAGCCTATGGAAGAAAAAAAGAGAGTAACCTTTGACGATATCGCCAAATACACCAAGTTCTCCAAGACCACCATCTCCAGATATTTTAACGACCCCGGTTCACTGACGGAGAAGAGCCAGCACATCATCTCGGATGCGCTGGAAAAGCTGGATTACCATGAGAACCGGGTGGCCCGCATCCTGGCCATGGGAAAGACCGAATTTATCGGCGTGATCGTCCCGGAGTTTTACCACCGCTTTTATTCGGAGGTCCTCAATCAGATCCTGGCCACCTATGAGACCTTTGGTTATAAATTCCTGGTGTTTATCGGCAACAATAATAAGGAGAGTGAGCGCCGCTATATCAGAGAACTGCTCTCCTACCAAATCGAAGGCATGATTGTGCTCAGCCACACCCTGTCCTCCCGGGAACTGTCCAAATTCCCCATTCCGGTGGTGGCCATCGAGCGGGAGGACCAGTTTGTATGCAGCGTCAACACCGACAACGAATCCGGCGGCCGGCAGGCGGCTGCCCTGCTCCAGGAGCTACAGTGCGACGTGCTGATTCACATCAACGCGCCCATCGATCACTGCATCCCCGCCTACGACCGTATCCGGGGGTTTCGGGACTACTGCCAGAGCAACGGCCTGCCCTATGAGATTATCCTGCGGGAACTGGACCGGTCCTATGAAGTGGATCAGGCTATCTTAAAGGACATCCTGGGGGAGTGGGACAGGAAGTATGCCCATCAGAAAATCGGGGTGTTTCTGGCCAACGACACCACCGCCAACACCCTGCTGAATCTCATCATCCGGCGGTATGGTTATCTGCCCAAGGAATATTCCATCATTGGCTTTGACAATTCTCCCACCTCCCGGGAGGCCATCATTCCGCTCAGTACGGTGGGCCAGCAGGTGGACCGGCTGGCCCATGAGGCCGTCCGGCTGCTGGTGGACCAGATCAAGGCCCGCAAGCAGGGAAAGACCCTGGCCGAGTCGCCGCCCGTCCATAAGATCGTTCCGCCCATTTTGTTCCGGCGGGGCACCGCCGGGGGGATGGACGTTATCTGAGGGGGAAAGCCGCCGAAAGAGAAAAGCTAAAATTACCGGTTGAAATATCCTGAGAGATGCAGTAAAATAAAGAAGGTCTTACCTACATACGGTAATAGTTGCAGAGAACTGTTAACCTAGATTCAAAGCGGCAGTATGCGCAAGAAAGATGGTGAGCAATTAGCTTGATTCATTCCGATCAAACGGATCAGAGAGAGAGCAAAAAAAAGAAGAGGCACTGGGTTCGCAGGATAATTTTAATCGTGGTTCTAGCGGTTGTTGTGGTTGGCGCATGGTTTGCTTATACCCAGCGGAACAACCTGAAGGCAGTGTACCTGGCCATGACTTCCGATGCGGATACCCTGAAGCAGAAAGAAGAGGAGCAGGACAAAAAGCGGGAAGAACTGCTCCAGCAATACGGGCTGACCGAGCCTGATGTCAGCCAGATCGAGGGGGAGAACACCACAGCCCCCCAGACCGAGCCGCCCGCATCCTCGAGCCCCCAGACAAGCCCCTCCACCGGCGGCACAGAGACCACTCAGACGCCGTCCGGACAATCTGGGCAGGACAGTCAGACGCAGGCGATGAAGGCCAAGCTTCAGAGCTACGTCAACCAGCTCTATCAGGTGGAGGCCAAGTACCAGGGATATCTTAACGGTGTGGTAGCGGCCGCAAAGCAGGAATTTGCGGCCCTGCCGAAGGAACAGAAGAATTCCGACAACAAGATGAGGATCGTCCGTGGTAAGATGGGTGAGCTGATAGCCCAGGAGAACGCCTGCGACGCCGAGGTGGAGACCATCCTCTCCGGTATGCAGGCCACCCTCAAGCAATACGGACAGTCCAATGATCTGGTCAATCAGATCCGCAGCTATTATGAGGAGAGCAAGGCCACCTGGAAAGCGGAGAAAATGGTGGAGTTGTACGGCTAACTCCCGGGGAAATCATAACCGAGAAAATTTAAATAGCGAGGAGAAATGACTGTGAAAAAGAAAGCGTTGGCTACATGCCTGGCTGGCACTATGCTGCTGGGAACGGTTTCCACTTCCGCTCTGGCAGTAGATGTGAACCAGCTCACCGATGTGGAAAAGAGCGATTGGTTCTATCCCTATGTCCAGTATGTGGCGGGGAAGGACTATATGCTGGGCATCGGTGGCAACAAGTTCGCTCCCATGATGGAGATGAACCGCGCCATGTTCGTGACCGTCCTGTACCGGCTCGACGCCCCCAAGACGGCCAGCAGCGCCAGCAACTTTGAGGATGTGCCGTCTAACATCTGGTACACCCAGGCTGTCAACTGGGCCGCTGAGAACAAGATTGTCAACGGTATCGGCGGCAACAAGTTTGCTCCCGACGCGCCTATCACCCGTGAGCAGATCGCCACCATCGTGGCCCGCTATGTGGAGTACCGGGCCCAGAAGGACAACAAGACCTACAAGACCACCGTGGAGGAGAAGACCTATCCCGACTCCAACCTCGTGGGCGAGTACGCCAAAGAGGCAATGAAGAAGTGCCAGATGTGGGGCCTGCTGGAGGGCAATGATCTGGGGTACATGAACCCGCTGCACAACGCCACCCGCGCCGAGGCGGCCGCCGTTATCCAGCGCCTGGCCGACCTGCTGGCTGCCGGGCAGAGCACCGGCGGTAGCGGCGGCGGTGGCGGCGGTAGCAGCAGCTCCAGCGCCAATTACATCATCAAGGCCACTCTGGATGTGCCCGACAGCCTGGATTCCAGAACCCTGGATCTGGCAGCCAGCTACAATGGCGTGACGATCAGCGGCAGCAGCGTCACCGGCGACAAGGTCCTGGGCGACGTGATTAAAGATCTGACCGCTGGCGAAAATGAAACCGCCCTGCGCAATGCCCTTGCCGAGGGCCTGAAGCGGGTCAAGGGTAAGACCACTACCCAGACTGTCAATGGCCAGCAGGTCACCCTGAAAATCAACGCTGACGGCGTGATCTCCGCCTCCATGTCTGTGAAGGCCACTGATATTGCCAGCGACAATACTCGCGCCTCTCAGGAGGAGCTGGAAGCTCTGATTGAGAAGCTGCAGAACGGCGGCGAGATGAGCTTTACTGCTGATGATCTGCCCGTTATGGAGGACCTGATGACCAAAATCGATCAGGTGTTGGGCATGAGCGATCAGGAGATCAAGGATAAAATTGACGAGATCGTGGCCGACAAGCCCGAGCTGGAGCAGGTCGTGAGTGGCCTGACCCCCGGTGCAGTGCTGCAAGCTGCTGAGTCTTATAAGAGCGATGTGACCGCGATTAAGGAGGAAGTCCAGAAGGCTGTTAACGAGGGCAAGACTGAGATTGTGCTTGACAGAGAGCCTGTGGTTATGAGTGTGTCTGTGGACCTGGGGACCTATCTGCAGAGGGCGGTCAATAAGTTTAACGCTGAGAAGACCAGAGTCATCAACCGCCTGGAGAGCGAATTGGGCAAGACCTTCACCGCCGAGCAGCAGAGTGCTGCCGAGGCCCTGTATGATGCCAACAATCCTGCCAACTATGTCATCGATAGTGGCAACATGACTCTGACGATGAAGGACGCCGACGCTTATTTTGACCTGTTCAAGGACAATGTGAACAAGAGCGTTGCCTTCTATGAGAGCCTGGATGAGAGCGCCGCCTTCTATCAGTCTCTGCTGGAGCGGGTAGAGAACAAGTATCAGGAGGGCTATGGTGTTACTTACAGCGGCGAGGTCGCGGACGTGGCCGCTCTGATGGGTGATCCCGACGGCATTCTGGTGGACGAGACCTATAACTTCCGGGACGATATGACCTTCCAGGTGAAGGTTACCGCCGATGAGAACACCTATAAGAGCTGGCTGGATCTCATCTCCGGCAAGTTCAGCCAGGCCGGTAGCATCCTGCCCGGCGAGATGCCCAGCATTCTGGCCAATCTGGTGGGCGACTACACTGTGACCCTGACCATTGACAAGCAGTAAGCCAAACCAATCAGTAGGAAACGGCGCGGGATATGCGTTTGCATATCCCGCGCTTGTTCGGAAAGGACAACAATTATGAGACGAATTATCACCGGGGTAGTGACCGCCGCCCTGGCGGCGAGCCTCCTGACCCTGCCCGCCTCTGCCGTGGAGTTTACCGATATCCAGGGGCACTGGGGCCAGACCTCCATGGAGCAGGTGGCCCAGTGGGGGCTGTTTACCGGCACCGGCAACCAGCAGTTTTCTCCCGACGGCACCATGACCCGGGGAATGTTTGTCACCGTGATGGAGCGGGCCGCAAAGCACCTGGACGTCTATCAGCAGCCCGCCAATACCGCGGCCTTTGAGGATGTGTCCGCCGATATCTGGTACTCCCAGGCGGTCATTTGGGCCAACGAGAACAACGTGGTAAACGGCGTGGGCGGCAACAAGTTTGCCCCCGACGAGCCCGTCACTCGGGAGCAGATGTGTGTGATTATGGCCCGCTTCCTGGAGAACTGCATGGGCATGGACCTGTCGGCCTACAAGGAGCGGGAGATGACCTTCCTGGACCAGAGTGAGATTTCCGACTTCGCTGTTGAGAGTGTGAAGGTGTGCGTGGCCCTGGGGCTGATCCAGGGCGCTCCCACGGCGGGCGGAATGGAGTTCCAGCCTCAGGCATCCGCCACCCGGGCGGCTGTTGCCGTCGTGCTGGAGCGGCTGGTGAACCTGAATCAGGAGCAGCCGGAGCAGCCTGGTGAGACTGTGCCCCCCACCGGTGGCGGCGAGACCGGCGGCGGCGAAGGCGGCGGGCAGACCCCGCCTGTCACCCAGGAGCCTACAGAGGAAGAAAAAGCCGACGAGGCCAAAGTGGCGGAATACCTGCGAATCATTGTGGACAACTATCACAACTCCAGCTACCTGCTGACCACCGACAAGGAGGTGCAGGACTGCATGGCGATCCTGATGAACTGCATTGAGGATGCAATGGCCCAGCGTGACAAGGGACAGTTCTTGAACCGGGACTACATCCGGGAGCGCTATGCCGACCAGATCGACCAGCTGCGTGTCGCCTATGACAGCCTGACCGAGAACCAGCGCAACCAGGCCAATAACGTCATCGTTCGCCTGGCCGATTCCGAGCAGATCTATTTCGTCATGGACTACTTTGGCGTCTCCATGGGCGGCTGAAGCGTCGGGGGTTCTGGGAAATGTCCAGGTAGCGCGGACAGAAAAACTGTAATGAGTCTGGCGGAGTGGCGCCGCGGAAGCGGCTCCGCTCCGCTTTTCTATGGGCGGTCCGGTTTTGGAAAAGGCCAGTCAGGGTGCCAGAAATTCGCATGGAGCCCATTGAATCCGTGCTTGAATCCGGCGGGAATGTGTGCTAAAATACAAAAGAATGACACAAAAAAGATTGTCCTTCCTACAAAGGCATAATACTATTGTGCCGGACGGGAGAGGCAGGACACACTTTTTCCGGCAGCGGTCAGACATTCTTGTAAAAAAGTATAAGGAGAAGAGCGAAAGGTATGACGGAGAAAAAGAATGACACTGTGGAAATAGACCTGGGCAAGCTGCTGCGGCTCTATCTGCGCCATTGGTGGGTCATTGTCCTGAGTATATTGGTGGTGGGCGGCGCGGCGCTGCTCTACACGGCCAATTTTATCACTCCCTTGTATCGAGCCGAGGTCACTGTTTACGTCAGCAACAGCAATAACAATAACGCACAGCAGCAGAGCGACTATATTACCGGCAGCAACCTGACGGCCTCTCAGCAGCTGGTCAGCACCTATATCAACATCATCCGCAGCGATACGGTACTGGAAAAAGTGGCCGCCAGCACTGGTATGGACATTACCGCAGAGGAAATCCGGGAAATGATGTCCACGGAGCAAGTGGAAGATACCGAGTTTTTTAACGTATACATCACCGATCCGGACCCTGAGGCAGCTGCGCACATCGCAAACACCATTGCCGAGGTAGCCCCCGGGGAGATCACCAACTTTATCGAGGGCAGTTCCACCAAGATCGTGGACTATGCCAAGGTGCCTGAAAAGCCCTCCTCGCCCAGCATTTCCAGAAATACTATTATTGGCGCATTGATCGGTGCCATTCTGTCTGTGGCCTTCCTCACGATCCGGGATATGATGGACGTGCGGATTAAGAGTGAGGAGGACCTGGCGGAGATCTCCAGCCTGCCGGTGCTGGGTCGTATTCCGGAGTTTACCCAGGAGAAGAAGTGGAAGCAGGCAGGCGGCGGTGCCGGCTACGGCGTGAAAGGAGGACAAGACGTATGATGATATCGTTGAAACGTCAGGGCGGCAAGAAGTCCTCCAGACGGTCCCGGAAGCAGGATGGCGATTATCTCTCCTCTATTTTGGAGGACCGCAGCCATCTGCTTACCGAGCAGGACGACTTTTTTACCCAGGAGGCCTACAAAACCCTGCGCAGCAACGTGATCTTCTCCCTGAGCGGAGAGGATGAGGGGAGCAAGGTGATCCAGGTCACCTCCGCCATGGCCAGCGAGGGTAAGAGCACTACCACGGTAAATCTGGCCATTTCCTTTGCTATGACAGACCGGAAGGTGCTGCTCATCGACTGCGATATGCGCCGTCCCAAGTTGGCCAGTCTGCTGCAACTGAAGGGAAGTCCCGGACTGAGCAATGTTCTGGTGGATTACAAGCTGCTGGAGAAGGCCATCACGCCCACCAGCGTACCTAAGCTGGACGTGATGACGGCCGGAGATGTCCCGCCGAATCCATCGGAATTGCTGGGTTCCAAGCGTATGGCCGCGCTGCTGTCGGATATGCGCAAGGTATATGACTATGTTATTCTGGATACACCTCCCGTCAATGTGGTGACCGACTCGGTGGTGCTGGCCTCCCGAGTGGGGAGCGACGGCGTTCTGTTTGTGGTGCGCGCCGGTCACTCCGAGCGGTGGAGCGTGCAGCAGGCCACCGAGCAGTTGGAGTATGCAAAGGTGAAGGTACTGGGCTTCGTGCTCAACGGTGTGGCCGCCGAATGGGGCGGCACCGGAAAGTACGGATACCGCAAGTACAAGCAGTATGGTTATGGCTATGCTTATGGGAGCCATGGCAGCAACCACAAAAGTGAAAGCGAGGGCGAGTAACCGTGATTGACCTGCACACCCATATCCTGCCCGGTATGGACGATGGAGCCCGGGACGTGGAGACAAGTCTGGAGCTGCTGCGGATGGAAATGGCGCAGGGCGTAGATCGGGTTGTGCTTACCCCCCACTTTTACCGGGACAGGGAGGATGCCCCGTCCTTTTTGCACCGGCGGAAGAAGGCCCTTGCCCGTTTGGAGGAAGCGGTGGCAGCCCTGTCTGAGGCGGAGCGGGCCGCTTTACCCACCTGGGAACTGGGAGCCGAGGTGGCTTGGCTGCCCAACCTGGCCGACCGGGAGGAGCTGGCTGAGCTTTGTATCGGCAGCAGCCGCTATTTTCTGCTGGAGCTGCCCTGTACGCCCTGGAGCGACCATCTGATTCGCGAAATCTATGATTTACTGGGCCGGGGAGAATTTACCCCGGTGATTGCCCATCTGGACCGCTATTGGAACGGCCAGCGTTCGGAGCACATTGTAGAGCTGCTGCGGATGGGAATCCCCATCCAGGTGAGCGCCGGCCTTTTGACCAAGACCTTTGCGCGCAGAAAAGCGCTGCAGATGATTGAGCGGGGACAGGTTCATCTGCTGGCCTCGGACTGTCACAGCCTTCAACACCGCCCGCCCAATCTGGGACCGGCGATGGATGTGGTGTCCCGCCGGCTGGGCGAGGAACAGGTGCAGCGGCTTTGCCATTGGGCGGAAGTGTTGTGCCGTCCTGTTCAGACGAATTGATAAGAACCCAGCTGCCCTGGCAGGAGCAGCTGGGTTCTTGCTATCTATCCCCTAATTGACGCCTGCAAGGCGCAGAGACCGCCAGAGGGGGCTGGAACGCCTCCTGCATTGGTAAACCAGTATAGACGCAAGCAGGGCCCTCCCGGCGGTTTGGGAGGGCCCTGCTTGCGTCAGGTTACATATCGTTTAAATCATAGGGCGTGGTCTGATACACGTAATAGTTCAACCAGTTGGTATACAGCAACTGACCGGCACTGCGCCAACGTACCACCGGGACTTTTGTGGGGTCATCCTCGGGAAAGTAATTGGCGGGCACGGCAATATCGAGACCCTTATTTCTGTCCCGCCAATACTCCCTGGCCAGCGTGTCCGGATCGTACTCCGGATGACCCATGACGAAGAACTGCCGGCTGTCCTCTGTTTTGACAGCGTAGACGCCAGCGTCGGCAGACACTGCGATCAGCTCCAGGTCGGGGGTATGGCGAATATCCTCCTCCCATACCTCGGTATATCTGGAGTGGGGGGCATAGAATACGTCGTCGTAGCCCCGGAACAGGGGAGAGCTGGGCTTGAGAACCCGGTGTTCATACACACCGAAGAGCTTCTTGGAAAGGGAGCGCTTCTCTATGCCGTGGTGATAATACAGCCCTGCCTGGGCGCCCCAACAAATATGCAGCGTGGAGTGGACATGGGTTTTGCTCCACTCCATGATCTCGCACAGCTCCGGCCAGTAATCCACCTGATCGAACTCCATGTTCTCCACCGGGGCACCGGTAATAATCATACCGTCAAACTTCCGGTCTCGAATTTGGTCAAAAGTGGTGTAGAAGGAGGAGAGGTGGTCTTCATCAGTGTGCTGTGAGTGGTAGCTGGCTGTTCGCAACAGTTCCACCTCAATCTGCACCGGGGTATTGGACAGCTTGCGAAGAATCTGGGTCTCAGTTACGATTTTGGTGGGCATCAAGTTGAGAATTACCACGTTCAAGGGGCGGATATCCTGGTGAAGTGCGCGGTATTCCGTCATAACGAAGATGTTCTCGCTCTCCAACACGGCGGTTGCAGGAAGCGAATCGGGTATTTTTATGGGCATAGAAATGCTCCCTTCTGGACAGAATTGATATTAATATATAGATTAGCATAATTCCAGGTCTGCCGCAACCAAAGAATAGGCAGGGGAGAGAGCAAATAAAATGGAGAAAAGGGGAAAAAGGTGTTGACAAAAAGGCGGTGAGGTGGTATTCTATCTGAGCGCCTTGCGAG
>CALWXZ010000012.1 GCA_944385625.1 uncultured Flavonifractor sp.
CAGCAACGAGCCGGAAGGCTACGAATTTTGATCCAATAGGGAAGAAGGGGCCGTATCCGGCCTCTTTTTCCCATACCCGGTGCGGAATCAAAAAAGGAGTGAACTGAAATGGCAAAGACCATCATTACCGCCGCGCTGACCGGCGCGGTTACCCCCGCGGGTTATAAGATCCCCGAGACCCCCCAGCAGATTGCCGATGAGGCCTATGACGCCTGGAAGCTGGGCGCCGCCGTGGTCCATCTGCATATGCGGGCTGACGACGGCCTGGGGGCCATGGACAAGGAGAAGTTCCGCGAGACCATCCGCCTGATCCGCAGCCACAAGGACTGCGACGTCATTATCAACTGCACCTCCTCCGGCGCCTCCCCCCAGCATCCCGCCACCGATGACGAGCGCATGGCCCACCACAAGGAGCTGGCCGGCATTGAGATGGGCTCCTATGACGCCGGCTCCTTCAACTGGATGCCCGGCGGGGTGTTCGTCAACTCCCCTCAGTTCCTGGAGAAGTTGGGCGATCTGTATATGGAGAAGGGCACCAAGCCGGAGATTGAGATTTTTGACGCCGGTATGCTGGGCGTCACCAGCTACTTTGTGAAAAAGGGCCACCTGCCCACGCCCTGCCACTATCAGTTCTGTCTGGGTGTGCTGGGCGGTATGCCGGCCACCGTGGAGAACCTGCTCTACCTGGTCAACCATATCCCCGCCGGCTCCACCTGGTCCGCCTTCGGCGTTGGCAAGGGCCATCTGCCCATCATGTTCGCGGCTCTGGCGCTGGGTGGCCATATCCGCGTGGGCATGGAGGACAACGTGGTCTTCGGCATTGACGAAAACGGCAAGAAGATCATGGCCAACAACCATATGCTGGTGGAGCGGGCCGTGGCCGCCGTCAAGGCCTTCGGCAACACCCCCGCCACCCCCGCCGAGGCCCGCCAGATCCTGGGCATCCCCGCCTTTGACGGAGAGAAGGTCCGGGCCCAGCTGGGGATCGACTGATATGAAAATTCAGAGCGTATTGGGTCCGGTGGACACGTCGGAGCTGGGTCAGGTGCTGATGCACGAGCACCTGTCCTGCGCCGACTGGTCCATGCGGATGAACTTCGGTCCCCGCTTCTATGAGGCGAACGAGGTGACCGAGATCGCCTGCGGAATGCTGGACAAGGCGGTCAAACAGGGCGTGAGCACCGTGGTGGACGGCACCCCCATTAACCTGGGCCGGGATATCCATCTGATCCGGGCGGTGGCCAGGCGCACCGGGCTGAACATCGTCGCCTCCACCGGCTTTTACTATCAGGAGGAGCCCTGGCTGGCCTTCCGGGACGAGGAGCAGATCTACGAGCTGCTGATGGGCGACTGTACAGGCGGCATTCAGGGCACCGATAGCAAGCCGGGCATCCTGAAGGCGGGGGTGGGCCGGGCCGGTGTCACACCCCTGCTCCACAAGGTGCTCCGCGCCACCGGCCGGGTGGCGGCTCAGACCGGACTGCCCATCTTCTGCCACCACGATCCCTCCGTCCACAGCGGCGGGGAGATTCTGGATCTGTTTGAGAGCTGCGGCGTGCCTGCCAACCGGGTCATTCTGGGCCACAGCGGCGATTCCACCGAGCTGGAGTACCTGACCGCCATGCTGGAGCGGGGCTGCTGGCTGGGTATGGACCGCTTCGGCTTCTGCGACCGGGACCTGGGGCTGGAGCCCCGGGTGGACACCATCGCCCGGCTGTGCAGGCTGGGCTGGGGGAACAAGCTGCTCCTCAGCCATGATCTGGCCGCCTATCTGGCCTTCTGGGACAGCTGGGAGACCACGAAAAACAGCGACTGGCTCCACCTGGAGGAGGACTTTACCTTTATCCACCGCCGGGTACTGCCCGCCCTGCGGGAGCAGGGCCTGGCGTCTGAGATGGTGGACGGTCTGCTTACGGCCAATCCCAGAGCATTTTTTGAAGGAACTTCCGATCATTGAGATTGACTTGCATTTCTTTCCTTACCATATCCTTTCCCTCATCAGGCGGGTACAGGACCTATGCGCGGTCCTGCACCCGCCGCTTTTTTGCGTTGCGTCTGGCGGGAGGACCATTCGCTCAAGGAAGGGAAGGGGCGCTGCCGTCTTTTTGTGTGAACCGATGGTTGAAACGCGTATTTTTCTACGGTATACTAAGATAAGAGAATACCGGTCCTTTGGGCCCGGAGAATGGAAAGGTGAATTGAATGGAACAGTCAAAGGTCCACGCACTGGCTGTCACAGCTGCCCGTGCCCGCCTGCTGGCGATGGACATGGTGCATGACGCGGCCTCCGGCCATATCGGCGGCTCCCTGTCCTCCATGGACATCATTACCACCCTGTACAATCATGTCATGAGGGTGGACCCCGCAAATCCCCGGGATCCTGACCGGGACCGCTTTGTGCTGTCCAAGGGACACTGCACCCCCGCCCTTTATCCCATCCTGGCATTGAAGGGCTATTTCCCCGTGGAGGATCTGAAGCTTTTCCGCTCCATCAAGGGCGAAATGTCCGGCCACGCTGAGATGCGCCACATTAAAGGTGTGGATATGTCCACCGGTTCTCTGGGCCAGGGCATCTCCGCCGCCGTGGGCATGGCCCTGGCGGGCAAGGCCGACAAGAAGGACTACCGTGTCTATGCGCTCATGGGCGACGGCGAGATCGAGGAGGGCCAGGTGTGGGAGGCGGCCATGTCCGCGGCCAAGTATCACCTGGACAACCTGTGCGCCATCGTGGACGTGAACGGCCTGCAGATCGACGGCGCCACCGCCGACGTGATGCCCTCCGAGCCCCTGGACAAGAAGTTTGAGGCCTTCAACTGGAATGTGATCCATGTGGACGGCCACGACTTCAACGCCCTGGAGTCCGCCTTTGACGCCGCTGCCGCCTGCAAGGGCAAGCCCACCGTGCTGCTGGCCAAGACCGTCAAGGGCAAGGGGGTCTCCTTCATGGAGGGGGACTACGGCTGGCACGGCAAGGCCCCCAATGACGAGCAGTATGAAAAGGCCCACGCGGAGCTGGCTGCGACGCTGGCGGAACTGGAGGGAAAGTAAGCCATGAGTGAGAAGATCGCCACCCGTGTGGCATACGGAAAGACCCTGGCCGAGCTGGCCGACCAGTATCCCAACCTGGTGGTGCTGGACGCCGACCTGTCCGGCTCCACCCAGAGCCAGTATTTCGCCAAGGCCCATCCTGAGCGCTTTTATAATATGGGCATTGCTGAGGCCAACATGACCGGTGTGGCCGCCGGTCTGGCCACCTGCGGCAAAATGCCCTTTACCAACACCTTTGCCATGTTCGCCACCGGTCGGGCCTATGAGCAGGTCCGCAACTCGGTGGCCTACCCCCGGCTCAATGTGAAGATCGTGGGCTCCCACGGCGGCCTGTCCGTGGGGGAGGACGGCGCCACCCACCAGTGCATTGAGGACTATGCCCTGATGCGCACCATCCCCAATATGATGGTGGTTTCCCCCTGTGACGGCCCCGAGATGCGCCTGGCGGTGAAGGCCCTGCTGGACTACGACGGCCCCGCCTATCTGCGGCTGGGCCGCCTGGCGGTGGACAGCATTACCGACGAGGTGCCCGGCTACTCCTTCCAGCTGGGCAAGGGCGCCCTGCTGCGTGACGGCTCCGACGTTACGGTTATCGCCACCGGTATGATGGTCCAGATGGCCTATACCGCCGCCCAGAAGCTGGCGGAGGAGGGTATTTCCGTCCGGGTTATCGATATGCACACCATCAAGCCCCTGGACGGTGAGATCGTGCTGAAGGCCGCCCTGGAGACCCGCTGCATTGTCACCTCCGAGGAACACACCATCCTCAATGGCCTGGGTTCCGCCGTGGCGGAATTTCTGTCCGAGCACTGCCCGGTGCCCGTGGTACGCCATGGCGTCAACGATCAGTTCGGCCGCTCCGGCGCCGCCAAGGCGGTGCTGGAGGCCTACGGACTCACCCCCGAGGGTATCATGGAGAAGGTGCGCCAGGCCCTCAAGCTGAAACAATGAAGGATATCCGACTGATCTGCCTGGACATGGACGGCACCCTGCTGGACGATGACCACGTCACTGTGCCCCCCCGGAATGTAGCCGCCCTCCGGGCGGCGGCGGAGCGGGGAGCGGCTGTGACCATCGCCAGCGGCCGGGCCTGGTCCCTGCTCCAGGGGGTGAACGCCCAACTGGGGGTCACCCGGTACGCCGTGCTGTCCAACGGCGCGGCGGTGCTGGATGTAACCACCGGGGAGTGGCTCTACCGCCGCCCGGTGGACCCGGCTGCCCGCCGCCCCATCCTCTCCCTGCTGCTGGAGTGGGGGCTGCCCTTCGAGGTCTACTGTGAGGGGGAGAACTACATTCAGGCCGACCGCATGGAGCAGGTGGTGAGCAGCGCCCTTTCCCCGGAGTTTGCCCAGGTGCTGCGGACCTGCTCCCACTTTCCGGCGGATCTGAACGCCGCCCTGGAGGGTAAAGCGGTGGAGAAGATCCACATTTTCCATGTGCCCCCGGAGCGCCGCCAGGCACTGTTGGACAAGGTGGAGGCCTGGGGTCCCCTGGCGGTGACCACCTCCTTTTCGGAGAATATGGAGCTTACCGCCCCCGGCGTCAACAAGGGGGCGGCGGTGCGGGCCCTGTGCGGAAAACTGGGCCTGGAGCCGGAGCAGGTCATGGCCTTCGGCGACGCGGGCAACGATGTGGAACTGCTGCGCTGGGCGGGCTGGTCCTTCGCCATGGACAACGCCAGCGCCGAGGCCAAACAGGCCGCCCATTACACCACCGGAACCAACCGGGAGGGCGGCGTGGGTATGGCCGTGGAACAATATCTACTGAACACCTAACCAAAACGGCGCATGACCAATGTCATGCGCCGTTTTTGAAACCATGAAGCTGATTCTGTCAGCGGATGGGAGAGGAGACGCTCTGCTCCGTTTCCGTCTCCCGCCGCCCCAGCGTTTGAAAATAACGGAACAGGAAACCGACGGTGACAATCAGGCAGAGCCCCTCGGACACCAGCGGGGAGAGCCAGATGCCCGTATCCCCCAGCACCTTGGAGAGGGCAACCAGGCATATGGAGATGAGCACCAGTCCCCGTCCAAAGGAGATGGTGAGGGCGGGGAGGGGGTGCTCCATGGCGGTGAAGAACCCGGATATCACCACGTTGAAGCCCATCAGCAGAAAAGCGGGAGCGTAGAGCCGCAGTGCGCTGACGGTATAGCCGAAAAGGGGATCGCCCCCCTCCAGAAACAGTCCCACAATGGGGCCGGCCAGCAGCTGGCAGATGGCGAAGAAGAAAACGCCCGCCGCCGCCACCAGCTTGACGCCGTAGGAGAGGAACCTATGGCACAGGGGCCGCCGTCCCGCCCCCAGGTAAAAGCTGGACAGGGGCTGAACGCCGTGGGCGGTGCCGATCATGGTCATGAGCACCAGGGTGTTCACATAGCTGATGATGGTGTAGGAGGTGAGGGCGGCCTCACCGGACACCTGTAAAATGGTCTGGTTGAACAGATAGATGACCAGTCCATTGGAGAATTCGCTGAGCCCGTCGGAGGTACCCAGGGGAAGGATTCGCCGGTAGGCCCCCAAATCCGGCTTGAATCTGCCAAAGCGCAGGGGCTGGGGATGGCGGACAAAATAGAGTACAAAGACCACCGTGGAGGTGGCCTGGGCCAGTCCGGTGGCCAGGGCCGCGCCCCACACCCCCCAGTGGAAGTGCATGACGAATACATAGTCCAGAACAATATTCATGATGGCACAGGAGAGCACGCCGATGGTGCTGACGTGGGGGGCGCCGTCGGCCTTGACCTGAACCTCCAGATTGTAGGACACCGTGAAGAAGACGGAGAAGCAGGCAATGATGCCCACATATTCCTTCACCAGCGGCAGCAGATCCCCGGTGGCCCCCAGGAAAAGGGCCACCCGCTCCAGATTGAGGAGCACCGCCGCCGTCAGCACCAGCGACAGGACGGTCACCACCGCCAAATTCTGGTTGAAATAGTTGCGGGCCCTCTCCTCGTCGCCGTGGCCCAGGGCCAGGGAGAGAACGGTGGAGGTGCCGGTGGCCAGGAGAATGCCCAGGGTGAAGATCAGCGACACAAAGGGCATGGACAGATTGACCGCCGCCAGGGCGTGGCTGCCCACCCCGTGGGCCACAAAGATCCCGTCCACAATGGTGTATAAGGAGAAGATCCACATGGAGACGATGGACGGGATGGTAAATTTGAAGAATTTAGCAACCAGATTCACGGGTAAAACCTCCTCTTAGTGAGAACATCATAAACCCTCGTACCATCCGAGAGTCAAGGGCGGGAGGCAAAAAAGTTGAAAGAATTTTATCAGATCCATGAATTGGCCAAATTGTTTGACCTGTGTCCGGATACGTTGCGCTATTATGAGGAGAAGGGGCTGCTCCATCCGGTGCGGGGGGAGAACCGGTACCGGCTGTACGGCATCCAGGATGTGTGTACCCTGAATATCATCCGCGCCCTGCGGGAGCTGGACCTGCCCACCCGGGAGATCGGCGCCTATCTGGAGCGGCGGAGCGTGGGGGAGACCCTGGCGCTGCTGGACCGGGAGGCAGCGCTGCTGGACCGGCGGATGGCGGAGTTGGAGATCGCCCGCCGGGAGGCGGAGGAGCGCCGCCGCCGGCTGGAATGTTACCGGGCCGTGGAGGCGGGCCGGACGGAGCTGGTGGAGGAGGGAGCGCGGCCCTATGTGTTTTTGGAGAAGGACTTCATTCTGGAGAAGGAGATCGACTTCCAGCTCAAGCGGCTGGAGCAGCGGCACCAGGACTACATCCAGGTCATCGGCAGCCAGTGTATGGGGGCGGCCATGGACGAGGAGAGCCTGAAACAGGGGATTTACAACCACTTCTCCCGGGTCTTTTTCCTCACCCGGGAGGGGCTGCCCTTTGACGATGTACTCCCGGCGGGGGAGTATGCCCGGCTGTATTACCGGGGCGCCTACGACCGCCTGCGGCAGCATCTGGGGCGGTTGCTGGACGGCGTGGCACAGATGGGCCGCCGTCCCGTGGGGCCGCCTCTGGAGCTCTACCGCATCGACGCCCACGACACCAATCTGGAGGCGGAATATGTCACCGAATTGCAGGTGCGGGTCGCACCCGCCGTATAGGGACAAACATTGTCGGAATACAGTGGGACCATGGAGGTGGGACAAATGATTCCTGCATGGATTCTGCTGCTGCTCAACCAGGTATTTTTCACCCTGCGCCTGTCCGGCGGGGGAACGGGGTCCTTTCCCCGGCCGCTGAAGGCGGAGGAGGAGCGCTGCTATCTGGAGCGGGCCGCCCAGGGGGACCTGGAGGCCCGCAACCAGCTCATTGAACACAATCTGCGCCTGGTGGCCCATATCGTTAAGAACGGTTGAAGCAAAGGACCAATGCAGATCTTTATTCAGCCTCAATTGCAACAAACTGTTGTTCAATATTCTGAACCTGGTGAAGCAACGCTTCCTTGATTGAAGAACCGTTATCCATAAAGATAAGGTTTTTGGCAGGATGCAGCGGCTCTATCTGTAATATGAAAAGCTGATGTATGCCGCCGCCAAAACACATCGTCCAGAGTCTGAAGAGACCGAGGATATTGTGCAGGAGAGTGTGGTGAGGCTGATTTGAACGGTTTCTTTTTTGGAGAAAAAGGACCGCTGCATTTTGCGGCCTATATTGACTGCTGCCTGCCATTGACAAAAGGCTGGGCAGCTTTTATGATGAAAACAGCGGTTTTCCCAGGAGGTGAAGGAATGAAAAAGGAGTTGGTGCAGGAAGCCGTTACACTGACCCAGGAGTGCCTGACGCGCTATTGGCAGCTGGATTGTGAATATGTACTGGGCTATTGTGACAGGGACGTCGTGTGGGTGGGGTCCCTGGGAAACCAGTTTATCGAGGGCTGGGAGGCCACGGCGGCCGACCTGCGGGCGGCCATGGCGGAGATTAAGCCCTGCCATCTGCTGCGCCAGGAGTTTACCGTGGTGCAGAATGTGGGCAGCGCCTGCACGGTGGTAGGCCGATATCTGACCACCACTGACGACGAGGTGGGTTATTTTTTACAGGCCCAGCAGCGGTGTACCTTTACCTGGGAATTGGGGAAAGACGGGTGGAGGATCAAACATATCCATGTGTCCAATCCCATGGGAGAGCTGAAAATTTCAAAAGGGGAGAGCTTTGTCAACGCCCTGGGAGAGATGAGCAAAAAATATATCCGGCACCGGCTGTCCTCCCAGTTGAGCGAGGAGCGGCTGGTCATTGCGGACAGCCTGGGTACCACCCACTTTATCATGCCCTCGGAGATCCTGTACGCCATGGCCAGCGGACGCAGCTGTATTTTGTATCCGCTGTCCGGCGGGGAGATTCATGCTCGCGTCAGTATTTCCGCCTTTCTGGAGCGGGTTGGGGCGGCTTTTTTGGTGGTCCACCGGAGCTATGCGGTCAACAAGGCCTACATTTCCCGGATTCAGCCCTATGAACTCGTTCTGGTTGACGGAAGTCGAATTCCCGTTCCGGTGAAGAAGTTCCGGGAGATCCGGGCGGAGTTGGCGGCCATCTATCAGACGGAGCGCAGATAAGGACGGCGGCTGGAGTTCAGCGCCGTTCTTTTTTATTGATCTGGTTTTTTCATTTCAAATTTTTAGCTTTTCATGTAGCGAATCTTGTCAATTAAAGGGCTACCTTTTATAATAAATCTGATATATGTGCAAGAAGTCTTGTGGTCCATTTGTACTGACGCGCAGGACGGGACCAATATGAGGAGGAACAGAAATGAAGCAAGGGAAGCGAATCTTAGCCGGCTGCCTGGCCACCATTTTGCTGCTGGGCCTGTTTCCCGACTGGGGCGGTTTGATTCCCACGGCCCAGGCGGCCAACGGCACCACCATTGACGCCTTCGGCATCCAGATGACGGATTGGACGGCGGAGGAAAAGGCCCAGGCGGAGGGGGAAGCCCCCATCGGCGTGGGCTATCAGACCAAGACCTCCCTGCTGACCCATGCGGAGCTGTATGTGTCCCTGGGTTACGACAGGGATACCAGGCTCACCGGAGTCAGGGACTGGAATAATCAGAATCGGATTTCAGATGTGACCAACGGTGTGACCTGGTATAGCAATAGCGGCCTCTACCAGGAGCAGGCGCCCTATACCTTTGTGGAGACAGCCGCCATGGATGCCTCCAACAGCGGCAAGGACGATTATATCGCCAGCCTGGCCTACAACAAAAAAAGCAACAGCATCCAGCTGTTTGTGACCACCACCGATGGCGATAACAAGGTGGTGGCCGGGCCGGTGACCGTGGCCTCTGGCGACAGCCTGAAGCAGATGCGGGACCTGGATACCTATGAACTGCGGGGAGCCATGACGGTGGCCGCCGGTGATTTTGACGGCGATGGCAAGGATACAATCGTGGTCTATCTGCCCACCGTGGATAATGGCGTGAATCCTGTTATCTATGAGTATAAAATTGAAGATAATTCTGCATTAGTGCCCAGTTCCAGCATAGCTGAAAATGTGTATTCCATACTGGGGCTGGACGGCGCACTGAAAGATCTCGACGACCACGATCTGGAGAATCAGCCCATGGTCTCTCTGGTGGCAGAGGATATCGACAAGGACGGCTTTGATGAACTGGTTGTTACCGCCGGTATGAATTGTGTAGATACGGATAACATGAACACCAGCGCCAAGGGCCGGTTAGGTTCCCAAACCTTTATCTATGAATGGGTGGGCTCGAAGTGGAACCAGACTTTTCATATGGATCTGAATACCGATCCCAATGGCACCGCAGATGGCAATGGCCGGATTGTCTGGGCCTCCTCCACAGTGGGAAATTTGAACATTTCCACCGACATCTCCACCGCAGACTACATGGAGATCCTCTCCGCGGGGTTTGTAGATAGTGGATGGCCCGATAATAATGGACAAGTGATCCCTTGGATGATTCTGGTGGAAGAGGCGTCAAAAATTGGGGTAGTGGGCATACGGGTGAATCCCCAGGACCCCATTAAAGAGTCCAAGCCGGTTCAGGTAGGGGAGGTCACGGCCCAAAACCAGATATGCAATTATGAGGTATATATACGCCAAAAAGTCGATGCCAACGGGTTTACAAGAGGGGGCTTTTATGGGCTGATTGACGAGACAAATTCCCTGCTGCAGGTCCAGGCGTTCGCGGACAAGGGCTACAAGGAAAGGGACTCGGTATTTATCGCCGGCAGCGTATATCAGATGGACCAGGATCGCTTGAGCCTGTCGTATACCCCGGAGTATTTCAAAGGTGCGGACCGTTGGGCGAATCGCACCCAACTGACCAATACCAACGTGCAGTCGGTGGTGGCCGGCAATTTTGACGGCAACAGTGAGGGCAAGGAGCAGCTGATCTTTGTCACCAGCCTTCGGCAGTCAGGAAAAAACAATAGTTATTCCCAGATGTGGTATATTTACAATGGGGCGGGCGCCGATGCGAAGGGCAACGACTGGAAGAGCAACCACTCCGACTATCTGGTCTCCCACAAGGGGGCCTTCTACATGACGCTGAACGCGGTGGACCCGGATAATGACAGCCCTGTCGTCACGCTGGAGGGGGTAACGCGGACCTACAGCCAGCCCGATGTAATGGCCATTCTGGAGGCCCCGCCGTACTTTGAGGAAATGGGTAAAACAGGAAATGGAAAGACTGCCTACGGGACCAACCAGTCCTCTGGCTCCACGGGTGGGCAGAGTTTTGCCTACTCTTCAGGACTATCGGTGGGATGGGATTGGACAATTCCGGGTATGGACACTGGCACTGGCGTAGATTTCACGATCAAAAACAGTTTGAATTATGGCAGTTCTACCTCTCAAAAGCGGACCTGGTCCATTGAGTATTCCAATGACTCAGGCCAAAATGCGGTGGTGGTATACCGCTGCCCGGTGGTATCCTATCTCTATAAGGATCAGAATGATAAGTCAATCATTATCAATAAAAATGGTATGCCCATTACTTCTGTGATCCCGGTAGAGGATTACAACAAGGCTGCCAAGGAGTATAAGCTGAGTGAGATTACCGACGCGGTGGTGGATCTGGGCGAACCGGGCAACCCCAGCAGCTACCGCAGCTCCATAACAGGTCTGACCAACGTAATATTAGGCGACCAAACCACAGGCACGCAGACTTCCCCTGACGGCTGGGTCCAGTACGCTGGACAGGGCACGGTCCAGCAGAGCCTCAGTTTGAGCAAGGACCAATCCCGGGTCTATACATATGCACTGGACTTATCGTTAAGTGCCTGGGGAAAATCGTTTGGCTTCAAGTTCGGGGACAGTGAGGGTTTCCAGTACACCAAAAGCAGCTCCACGCTGGACGGCACCGGCGTATCCAAGTCCGGTTCCGTGGTCAGCAAAAAGGCGGAGGGCTACGATTTTCAGTGGAAGTTTGCCACCTGGCAGGCCAAGGTCAACGCCAATACCGTTCCTGTTCTGGGCTTCCTGGTGCAGGACGTGGTGGCGCCGCCCTCTCCGGCCCAGAACCTGACGGTGGATACGGTAAGCCAGGACAGCGTCACCCTGAGCTGGAACATCGGGGACCGGCCTGCCCAGCAGTACCGGATCTACCGGGTGCTGGAGGAAACCGGCACGCCCTATGTGCTGGTGGGAGCTACCGACGGCACGGCTACCAGCTATACCCTCACCGACCTTCAGCCCGGCGATACCTATACCTATGTGGTGCGGGGCGTGGGTTATGATGATGAGGGCAACGCCAAGGTTTCGGTGGACAGCTCCCCGGTCACCGTCCGCACCACCTCCGCCACCGCCGCCGATGTGACCATCACCCTGTCGGGGGTGGACGAGGAGGGCGTCCTCCACTCCAGCGGCGATTCGGCCTCCATCACAGCCAACGTATATAATCCCACCCCCAGCGCCTCCGTCTCCTATCAGTGGCAGATTCGTACCCCCGGAAATGCCCAGTGGACCAATCTGACCAACATCAAGGATGCGAAGGATGCGAACATCAAAAACGTGTCGGGTGCCACCAGCAGCAGCCTGACTCTTGGGACGATTAAAGCGGCTCTGAATGGCGGCGCCCTGCGCTGCGTGGTGACGGTGTCCTCCAAGGACGGCACGCCGGAATACTACTACAGCCCGATTGCCACCCTGAATCTAAGCGGAAGCCAGACCGTCACCCACATCACCGTGGTGGGCGCCGCCGAAGGGACGGGCGATCTGGAAAGCCCCTATGTGGCCCAGTCCGGCTATACAACCAACATCGAAAAGGTGCAGGAGATCATGGTGAAGACGCCGGTGACGGTGGAAGCTGACGGGGTTTCCTACACTGTTTATTCCGCGGGGCAGGACGGCCAGACCAAGTATGTGGGCATCGCCTTTGTTGACGGACAGCCCCAGTATGTCTCCGTCACCAACTCCGGCGAGACCTATACCGTCGGTGACCCCCTGACCGCCAGTGAGATTCAGTACCACTATTTGAATAGTGAAGGTAAAGATACGGTTTATGAGGGTGATCTGCAGGGCTTTGACGGCTATGCCACCGAGACCGTAACAGAGGGGGAAAAGACCTACCTCCGGGTGTACCAGTTTAGTGGGGGTGACAGTAACGCCCCTAAGACAGAGTATTGGTATTCTTTGGAGGATGAGAAATATTATACCCGCAGCGGCGATGAGGGCACCGGATATACCTATACCCTGCCGGAGGAACAGCCCACAGGGGATCTGCGGACCGTGTACTACTCTAAGGCGGAGAACCTCATCATCACCGATCCCGTGGACAAGGTAGAGAGGGAGAAGCCGGACGAGACAGAGACCGGAGGAGCCGGCACCGGAGGAACCGGCACCACAGAAACGCCCGAGACGGAAACAGTGGACCCCAGCGAGGGCTACGAGAAGTACGAGGTGTACCGCTTGGATAACAGCGGGGCCTATCGCTTTAACACCGTGATTTGGGCGGTGGGTGACAGCACGCTCTACCAGGACAGCCCCGCAGCCCAATACGCCGACCGCAGCGCTCTGAGCATGGAGTTCCAGGATGGAACGGTAACGAAAACGACCACGAGTATCCAGCACACCGATGGAACGGAGCTGACCCTCACTGCTGGTGTGACCCTTGCCGAGCAGCCGGACAAGAAGGTAGATACGACGGTGGACTTTATCATTACCGATACCGACACCGGAAGTAAGACCACCCTGGTGGCATCCAGCAACAGCCCGGTGACCTGGCGGGCCCCGGCAGCCGGACTCTATCGGATCACGGCCACCGCCCGGGTCAGCAAATCCACCATCGCCAGCTCCTCCAGCTGCTACTACTATGCCCGGGCGGTGGATACCACCGGGTCCACCACGGAGTACCGCCTGCTGGCGCAGCAGAATGGCAGCCAGGTTACCGAGATCGCGTATAACGGCCAGCCTGTCACCCTGACCCTCCAGAGCCGCGCGGCCGCAAGAGCCGACGGCACCCCCGGCGCGTGGAGCGACGTGGAGGAGGGCGTCTCCTTTACGGTAAATGGCCAGGCAATTTCGGGCGACGTCTGTACACCCGACGCCGCGGGCGCCTATGACTTTATCGCCAGCGTGGATGGAACTCAGGTGGCCACGGCCCGGCTGGAGATCAGCAAACTTTCCCTCACTCTTGCCCCCATGTGGGAGGGAATGGAGCAGAGCAATGTCAACAGCGCGCCCCAGTACCTGTCCGATATCCAAATCCGGGTAACCGGCACGATGGTGGACCAGGACGAGGCCTTGCTGTCCCAGGCGCTGGCTGTCTCCTGCGCCCTGTACGATGAAAACGGAGAGAACCAGAATGTCACCGGCGCCTATGACGTCAATCTGGTGTGGACCACCGATGACGCCGGCGCGCTGACAGAGGCCGCCCGGAAGATCCAGTCCCGGTATGAGGTTACTCTGGAACAGGAGACTCTGTATAGCATGAGCGGGTCCGTGGTAGTCTCCTTCCGCAGCGGCGAAAACGGCAGCCTCAGCGCCATGTACCGGGATGAGTCCCAGACCGAGCTGCCCATTGTCTCCAGCACGGGCACCTCCATTCCCAATGAGTACAGCGTAATCTTTACGGCCACGCCCCACAGCGGCTATGTGGTGGACCAGTGGACCGTGAACGGCCAGGTGGTCACCGACGGCGTGGTCTCCTATCCCGGCGGCGGCCAGACCCTGAGCCTGGCTCTGGGGAACTATAAGGATGTGGGAAACGTTGCCGTTGAGGTGAGCTTTGCCAACAGCGACAATACCATTCAGTTTACCTCCGACGCCAACGGCAGCCTGACCGCCGCCGACGGCAGCGGAAACCAGCTGAGCTCCGGCTCCAGCGTGGCCTTCGGCGCCAGCGTGACCTTTACCGCCGCGCCGGCCGAGGGCTATATGGTGGACCACTGGACCGTGGACAATGTGGCCTATGTCTGGCCGGGTACCAGGGAGGACTACCGCCAGAGTACCCTGACGCTGGAGAATCTGTCCGCCGGACATCATGTGGCGGTGTTCTTTGCCCCGGAGGCCTATACCCAGGTGTCCGGCAGCGTGGTGAATACGGCCGGCCAGCCCTCTTCGGCGGCCACCCTGACCCTGACCGACACCGACGGCCAGGTCATGCAGCCTGAAAACGGCAGCTATCGGGTCCGCCAGGATGCCAGCCTGGTCTTTACCGCCAGCGCGGCGGCAGGGGACAGCAATACCACCGTCCGGGAGTGGCAGACCAGCACCGACGGGGTGGCCTGGACCACGGTGACCGGCTCCGGCGGCCAGCCCAGCCTGACCATCCATAACCCCGCCGGGGAGAACCTGTATGTCCGGGCCGTTGTGGATGTGGCCCAGAGTTTTGACCTGGACTGGAAGATTCAGATGAGCGGCACGGGAGCGGTGCCGGAGGACGCCGCCATTACCGCCGTCAGCAACGGCGTGACGCTGACCGCCGGCGCGGCCCAGCCCGCTTATGTCCCCGTGGACTTCACCCTGGCGCTCAGCGACGCCTACTATGTGGTGGGCTGGAGCGACAATGTGGACAGCGCCGGCAAGACCGCACGGCTGGAGAGCCTGACGGCGGATACCACTGTCATCGTTACCATCGCTAAAAAGCCGGTGGTGACCATTGACAGCCTGGAGGGCGGTACGGTACGCGTTACCGGCACCGTCAACGGCCGCCCTGACCAGGTCATCAACAGCGGCGACTATGTGGACCTTGGCAGCGACCTTACGGTGACCCTGTATCCCAACAGGAACTATGAGGTGGGCCCGCTGGACGGGATCGACGCCGCCTATACCGACGGCACCGGCAGCACCACCGACGACAAGACCTATTCCATCCAAAATGTGCAGTCCGACCTGACCGTTGCCCAGCCCTGGGCGGCGCTTCCCCTCTATAACGTGACCTACGCCGCGGTGGATGCCGCCAGCGGGGAGGCTGGGACGGGCCACGCCGCCCTGACCGCCTCCGTGGAGCGCAAGGGGATGGAGATTTACCAGCAGGACGCCTTTGCCGGCGGCGCTGTTGCCCAGGGCTCCACCATCACCTTTACGGCCCGGCCTGAGGAGGGCTGCTGGATTCAGGGCTGGCAGATCAACGGCGAACTCTGGCCGGCTGTCGGCACCAGCCAGGTCGTCCGGCTGGAGAACCCGACGGCGGATACCGATGTCGCCGTCATCATCGCCAAAAAGCCGGTGGTGACCATTGACAGCCTGGAGGGCGGTACGGTACAGGTGACCGGTACCGTCAACGGCCGTCCTAACCAGGTCATCAGCAGCGGCGACTATGTGGACTTCGGCAGCGACCTTACGGTGACCCTGTATCCCGACAAGAACTATGAGGTGGGTCCGCTGGACGGGATCGACGCCGCCTATACCGACGGCACCGGCAGCACCACCGACAACAAGACTTATTCCATCCAAAATGTGCAGTCCGACCTGACCGTTGCCCAGCCCTGGGCGGCGCTTCCCCTCTATAACGTGACCTACGCCGTGGTGGACACCACCGGCGGGGAAGCAGGGGGAGGCCACGGTACTCTCACCGCCTCCGCGGAGCGCAAGGGAATGGACGCCTACCGGCAGGACGCCTTTGCCGGCGGCACGGTTGCCCAGGGCTCCACCGTCACCTTTACGGCCCAGCCCGAGGAGGGCTACCGCATTCAGGAGTGGCGGGTCAACGGCGCGCTCTGGCAGATGGACGGCACCGACTACATCGGCACCACCCTAACCCTGGAGCGGATCGACGCCGATACGGAGGTTACCGTGCAGTTTGCCGAAGTGGGCAACAAGCTCACTGTCTCCGCTGGGAACCACGGCGGGATTGCCAGCGCCATGGTGGGCAGCACCGACCAGGTAAACAATATTGAAAGCGGCTTCACCCTTGTGCCCGGCGCCAGTGTGACCATTACCGCCCAGCCGGACCCCGGTTACGAGGTGGACCAGTGGGTCATCAACGGCAGCGCTGTGGAAGGGGCCAGCGGCGACACCTTTACTTACACCGCAGAGACGGACCAGTCTGGTGCGGCGATCGCCGTAACCTTCCGTCAGGTGACGTACGCTGTCTCCTGGGAGGGCAGCCATGGCACCGTGACCGTCCAGGGCTATGAGGAGAACAGCGCCCAGATTCGGGGCGGAGAGCAGCTGGTCTTTACCGCTGTTCCCGACCAGGGCTACACCGTCACCGGTTGGACCGTGAACGGTCAGGAAGTAACTCAGGGCCTCTCCGGCAATACCCTGACCTGGACTGTGCCCAACGGGCAGGCGGCGGACCCCGTGGTCACCGGCTATGAGATTCGCGCCATCTTTGAAAGCGGCAGCTACGAGGTTGTCATCCAGCAGCCGGACCATGCCGTCATTACTGCCAGTCAGGCGGATCTGGACGCCGTTGCCGGTGATACGGAGATCACCTTCACCGCCGAGCCGGAGGAGGGCTACCAGGTGGCGGGCTGGATTGTAAACGGCCAGACCACCGACAGCAGCAGCGCCACTTACAGCATTCAGATCAAAGAAAACACCACCATCTCCGCCGTCATCGTGCCCAGCGCCTATCTTGTGACCTACGGGCCCAACGACCCGGCCTGGGGCAGCGTCACCGCCGCAGGCGCGGCTGCCAGTCCCGCCAGCGTGGGGTACGGCCAGAGCATCACCTTCACCGCCCAGCCCAGTGCGTTCTACTACATTGCCGGCTGGCAGCTGGACGGCGTCCTGGTGGAAAATACTGCAAACCAAGCGGCCTTTACACTTACAGATGTGAAGCAGGCCCATACCGTTACCGCGGTATTTGCCGCGGCCATCTCCTTTGAGGTGGGGTATGAGTCGGGCGCCAACGGCAGCCTCAGCGCCACCGTCAACGGCGAACCCCTTGTGCTGACTCCGGACCAGTATCAGAATGTCTGGGGCGGCAGCAAGCTGGTCTTTACCGCCCAGCCCAGCACCAGCGCCTATATGCTGGCGGGCTGGGAGGTCAGCACCGACGGCGGAAGGAACTATACCGCTGTCACAAGGGACAACATGGCGGCCTTTGGCATTTCCATGTCCCATCCGCTGGCCACCGTGCTGACGGTGGACAACCTTGGCAGCAGCCTGAAGGTGCGGGCCAGCTACCAGGCATATGTAGGCTATACCCTTCCCACCGGCGGCGCAGACTACACCGTGCAGGTGGACAGCCTCAGCCCCAGCGATACGCAGCCGGAAGATCAGGTTCGGCAGGGCGGCGACGTGCGCTTTACCGTGGCGCCTGTGGCCGGCAAGACCCTCTCCCAGCTGACTGTCAACGGCACCGACTGCCTGACCACCGCCGCTGCCCAGGGCGAGAGCAACCGGCTGAGCGTGGTCACAAACGGTGACGGCAGCTATACCATCACCATCGAGAACGTGCAGCGGCAGATTGACCTGGAGGTTTCCGTGGCCGACGAACAGATTCCCTCCGGCGGCGGATCTTCCGGCGGCGGCAGTGTGGCGGCCAGCTACCAGATTTCCGTTACTGAGAGCGACCGGGGCCAGATCACCGTCAGCAAGTCCAGCGCGGCGACCGGCAGTGAGATCACCGTCACCGTCCTGCCCGATGAGGGCTATCTGCTGGCGGGTGTGACCGTTGCCGGCGCGGATGGCAAGGCGCTTTCCCTGACAGAAAAAGGGGAGGGCAAGTACACCTTTACCATGCCGGAATACGACGTTGTTGTGGCGGCTCAATTCCGCTGCGACGGCGGGGACCTCTGCCCCAGCGCCGCCTTTGAGGACCTTGATACCGGCGCCTGGTACCATGAGGGCGTGGATTACGCCATAGAGCAGGGCCTGATGACCGGCGTGGGCGGAAACCGCTTTGACCCCGATGGAGTATTGAACCGGGCCATGCTGGTTACCATGCTGTGGCGCATGGAGCAGGCTCCGCAGTGTGATTTTGCCATGACCTTTGCCGACGTGGAGGATGGCGCCTGGTACACCGAGGCGGTGCGCTGGGCGGCCTCGGAGGGCATTGTCACCGGCTTCAGCCAGAGCAACTTTGGCCCGGATGACACGGTGACCCGGGAGCAGCTGGCCACCATTCTCTACCGTTACGCCCGGTACAAAGATTTGGATACCGCGGCCGGCGGCGATCTGTCGGCCTTCTCCGACGCCGGTGAGGCGGGGGATTACGCGGTAAGCGCCCTGATCTGGGCGGTGGAAAGGGGCCTTGTCAACGGCGTGGGCGGCAATACCCTGCTGCCCCAGGGCAGCGCCACCCGCAGCCAGGCGGCCGCCATGCTGATGCGGTTTGCCGAATATGCGGCCCAATAACGAGACCTTGAAAGGGCCTGCTGCGAAATAGAATGTTGAAGCATCAGGTACAGAAAATGTGGGTGAGAACCGCCGTTTCGGCGGTTCTCACCCGCTTTTTTATGTGCCCGTCCCCTGTTTGAGCCCAAAAACCGCACTGTTCAAATGGGATAAAACATGATATGATAATCTGGAAATCAATTTGAAAAGATGGATAAGGGAGGATAACGTATGCGGTATGAGGGCAATATTTACCGCCCGCCTGGCGAGCGGCACAGCTATCTGCTCCAGGTCACGGTGGGTTGTTCCCACAACGCCTGCACCTTTTGCGGGATGTACAAGGACAAGGTATTTCACATTCGGCCCATGGAGGATATTTTGGAGGATATCCGGATGGCCAAGGCCTATTATGGGGATGTGTCCCGAGTCTTTTTGTGCGACGGCGACGCCATCGGAATGCCGACGGAGGACCTGCTGCAGATCTTGCGGGCGCTCTATGAGGCATTTCCGTCGCTGCACAAGGTGGGGATCTATGCCGGTCCCCGCTCCACCCTGCGCAAGACGCCGGAGGAGCTGCGGACCCTGGCGCAGGCTGGCCTGACCCGGGCCTATCTGGGGGTGGAGACAGGCAGCAGCGCCCTGCTCAAACGGGTTGGAAAGGGTGTGGACGGGGCCCAGATGCTCCAGGCGGGGGTGATGCTCCGGGAGGCGGGGCTGGACCTGTGGGCCATGGTGCTGCTGGGACTGGCGGGCAGCGGATCGGGCCTGACCCATGCCCGGGAGACGACGGAGCTTATCAACCGCATGAGACCTCGGCATCTCTCCCTTCTGACCCTAGTGCTGGAGCCCGGTACAAAGCTGTATACAGATTGGAAGCAGGGCAGGTTTGTCCCCTGCACGCCGGAGGAGATTCTGAGAGAAGTGCGGTATCTGGTGGCCAACCTGACGGTGGATCCCCTCCACTTTACCTGCGATCACGCGTCCAACTACCTGCCCCTGAAGGGGACGCTGGGGGAGGAGCGGGACCGGTTCCTGGAGGCCATAGACGCGGCGCTGGAAGGGAAAAGGCGCATCCGTCCGGAGATCAGCCGGCGGGTGTAACGGCCGGGCCGGCCTGCGGCGGGGTATCTGGGGATCCTGTAGTTTGGAACAAATACCTCTTTACATAAAATTTATGATCCGGTAGAATATAGAATGGAAATGTAAGGAGAATGAGGGAATGTACTTCCATTCATTCCTTTCTGTCTGTGATAGGCGCAACGATGATGTCTCATTATCAGGAGAAAGGAGGATTCCTATGCTCACCCCTGCTGCTGCCGGTGCTTCGGAGATCAATATGACGGCTGTTTTGATTGCCAATGCTTTGGCTGTGTCGCTGATGGCAATGATCTTGCTCGGTAGGCGAAAACACGTCAGGCTGGTCACAATGGACGGTAAGCTGTATTACTGGATGTGCCGCATCTGTTTGCTGTTCTGTTTGCTGGAGACGGGCAGCTTTGCCCTGAGTGGGAAGGATTTCCCGTTTGTTCGGCCTGTGCTCATCGGGATCAACACGGCGGTTTTCCTGCTGATCGGCGTGATTACATATCTGTGGATCTGTTATGTGGACTACAAGCTGTTTGAAGATGTGGAGCGGCTTCGGCGGATCTATCCCTATTTGGCCATTCCCAGTATTGTGATCTGTGTCTTGACGCTGGTCAACATTTTTACGGGCCTGTTTTTCTATATCGATGGGGACAATGTCTACCGCCGCCTGCCGCTGTTGGCGCTGCCCTTTTTGGTGGCCTATGGCTATATGACCTATGGCGCGGTGCTGGCTTACTATTATCGGAGCAAGCTGGATAAATATCTCTTTCTGCCGGCGCTGGTCTTTTTACTGCCGGTCTATCTGGGCGGCGTGATCCAGATACTGAACCATGGCATCTCCCTGGTCTGGGCCTGCACCGCCATTGGACTGACCTTTCTCTACATCAATCTGCAAAGCGAAGAGACCTTGCTGGACCCGCTGACCGGCCTATATAACCGCAACTACCTGGTTCAGTACATACACCATCTGGGCCGGAAGGTGCGCAAGGGGCTGCGGGTTACGGGGATTATGATCGACGTAAACAATTTCAAGCACATCAACGACAACTATGGTCATATCACGGGGGATGCCGTTTTACAGGCGGTGGGGAAGATCCTGCTGTGCGCTACGGATCGGGACACTGTAGTGGCCCGGTACGGCGGGGATGAGTTCGTTATTCTTCTGGAGGAGAAGCAGCCGGACGAGGTGGAGACAATCAAAACCAGAATCCAGAGGGAACTGGATCTCTATAACGCCTCCCTTGGCGTGCGCTTCCCACTCTCCCTTTCCTTCGGTACGGCAGAGTTTAAACAGCTGGATATTAACAGCTTTTTCCAGGAGATGGACCGGAATATGTACCGGGAAAAGCGGTCCTTTTATCTGGCAGAAACGAGAAGGCAGACCTGGGCGGATAGGTCCTGAAAGGTTGGGAGCGCATGGCGATGAGAATGCGGAGACCTGTCAGAGCATACGGAACCACTTTGAGTATCATGGTGTTGGCAGTGGTGGCCGTTCTGCTGCTGTCCGTTGTTATGCTGGTACGGGTTAAGCTGCTGCGTAATACACAGGATATGGGTATGGCGCTGGTCCAGGCATATGCGTTGGAGGAGGAGATGAACCTGACCGCGCTGAAAAAGACCGCGCTCCTGGCCAGTCAGTTTGTGGACGAAATCAGCAGCGGCGGCGGGGACAGCGCGGACATCCAGGCGTGGCTGGCCGGTTATCTGAGCAAATTGACCGAGATCATAGGCGAAGGCGTGGTGGACCCCTATGCTGTGATTGACGGTAAAATTGTGGCTGCCGTCCCGTGGGAAGGGGATACCGACTATCCCTTTGAGGACACCCAGTGGTACCAGCGGGCCATCCAGGCCAATGGGGACGTGGCGTATACCGACGTGTATGAGGACGCGATCACCGGCCAGCGTATTCTGACGATCTCCAAGCAGCTCAACGATAGCGGAGACGTCTTTGCCATGGATATCTACGTTGAAAACCGCGCCCTTCACAACACCGCCCATACCCTCCCTCAGGACTGCTCCTATTATCTGTGCGACCAGGACGGAAACCTGCTCTATTCCAGCGTCAAGTGGGAGTCTGACGAAGCCGAGCTTCAGGCCTACGCCGACTACTTTATGGGGCGGATCAGAGACGGCTCCCTGGAGGCCTACGATGCGTCCTTTGAGGATCTGGACGGGGTATCCCGGGGCGCCTACTATCAGGAGATGGACAACGGCTGGACGGTGATTATGACCATCCCCATCAATTCCATCCTGATGGGAGATAAGAATATTGTGGTACTCTGTATCGCCGGGGCGGGGCTGCTGCTCTTCGGGATGCTGGCCTTCATGACCATCCGGGATATGGTGAAAAGCCGGCGGATGAAACGGGCGGATGATACGGCCCATCTGCTGGGCGACTCCTTTTATGCCATCTTCAGCGTGAACATAAAGACCGGAACCTATGAGGCCTTCAAGCGCAGCTACGATATGCAGGAGGGCCTGCCCAGGTGCGGAGACTACCCGCAGCTGCTGCAAGCCATCAAAGAGGTGGTGCCCTCAGAGACCTATCGGACCTTTGAGGCCAGCTTTTCCCTGGAACAGATCCGGGAGCGGGTGAACCAGGGGGTGGCGGACTACGGCGGCGACTATCAGCGGCTTATGGACGGAACCTATCAGTGGGTGAATATCCGTACCCTCTACAACCCCAAGCTGCTGCCCCATGAGGTGATCCTCTGCTTCCGGAATGTGGACGCGGAGAAGCGGCGGGAGCTGCAAAACACCCTCATCTTGCAGGAGGCCCTCAACGAGGCGGAGAAGAGCACCCGAGCCAAGTCCGAGTTTTTCAGCCGGATGTCCCACGATATGCGCACGCCGCTCAACGCCATTCTGGGCTGCTGCGGCCTGGCGGAGAAGCACCATATGGCCGGGGATACCGGCAAGGTATGGGATGACATCAAAAAAATCGAGTTTGCCGGCGGCCAGCTCCTGGAGCTGATTAACGATATTCTGGAGCTGTCCCGGATGGAGGCTGGAAAGAACCGGCTGGAGGAAAAGCAGCTGGACCTGAAAAACCTGATTACCTCCATCGCCAATATGTTCAGCGACTGCGCCCAGGAGGCGGGCAAGCGCTTCTCCGTCAGTCTGGATTTGCAGGAGACGCAGGTGATGGGAGACGAGAAAAAACTCAGCCAGATTCTCAACAACCTGTTGTCCAACGCCCTCAAGTACAGCCGCCCGGGAGATGAAATCCGGCTGGAGGTCCGCCAGTTCAACTTCCAGGAGCACAGCAAGTATCAGCTGGTTGTGGAGGATACGGGCATCGGTATGTCTCCCAGCTTTCTAAAGCACCTGTTTGAGCCCTACAGCAGAGAGACCACCTTTTCTTCCCAGTCCGCCACGGGCACGGGACTGGGCATGGCCATTGTCAAGAGCCTGGTCCAGCAGATGAGCGGCGAGATATCGGTGGAGAGCACGCTGGGGAAGGGGAGCAGGTTTACGGTCACCATCCCGCTGAAAACCGCCGGCCGGAGCCGGGAGGCGGAGCGGTCCCGGCCTGAACACGCCCAGAGCAGCTTTGACTGGGCCGGACGGCACATTCTGGTGGCGGAGGACAATGAGCTCAACCGTGAGATTTTGACCGAACTTCTGGAGACGCTGGGGGCGGAGGTACTGCCCGCCGCCAGCGGCAGGGAGGCGGTCCGCCTGTTTGCCGCCGCGCCGGAGTATACGATTGACGCCATCCTGATGGACATCCAGATGCCGGAGATGGACGGCTGCCAGGCGGCCAGCGCCATCCGGGCCATGGACCGGTCGGACGCCGGTTGGGTGCCCATTATCGCGGTGACCGCCAACGCGTTTGCCGAGGACATCGACCGCACCACGGCGGCCGGTATGAACGACCATGTTTCCAAACCCATTGATGTGAGTGTGTTGAGTGAGATTATGCAGAAGTTGACGCAGGAGCGGGGAGAAGCACCCCGGATGCGGCAATAGTACGCAGGACGGGAGGCCTCATGGCTGTGGACGGTTGTAGAGAAGAATCCATCCTGATCGTGGACGACGAAGAGATGAACCGTGCCATTCTGGCAAACATATTTTGTCCGGAATATGATATTATAGAGGCGGGGGACGGCCTGACCGGTCTGGCGGTCATAGAGTCGAGAAGGGAGTCCCTGAGCGCCGTGATATTGGATGTGGTCATGCCCAAGATGGACGGCATCGAGGTGCTCCGGCAGCTGCGCCAGCGGGATCTGATGCAGAAGCTGCCCGTCTTTCTCATCACCGCGGACCTGGGAAGCGATACCATGCGGGAGGCCTATGAGCTGGGGGTTATGGACGTCATCTTCAAACCGGTGGTCCCTTACATTGTCCGGCGGCGGGTCCACTCGGTGGTGGAGCTGTTTCGAGCCAGACGGCTGCTGGGGGCCGAGGTGGAGCGGCAGCGGGGAGAGCTGCTCTGCCAGACGCAGAAGCTGGCCGAGATGAGTATGGGCATGGTGGAGGCCCTGTCAACCGCCATCGAATTTCGCAGCGATGAGTCGGGGGAGCACGTCCGGCGTATCCATGACATCACCTGTTATCTGCTGCGCAATACCTCCCTGGGGGAGGGACTGTCCGAAGCGGAGATCAGGCTGATCGGCGTGGCCGCTATTACCCATGACGTGGGAAAAATCTCCATTCCAGACGCCATTCTGCATAAAAAGGGCCGCCTGACGCCGGAGGAATACGATTTGATGAAGACCCACACGGTGATGGGAGCCAAGCTGCTGTCCAAAATTCCGCAGATGCGGGAAAACGCGGCCTACCGCTATGCCTATGATATTGCGCTGCACCACCATGAGCGGTGGGACGGAGGGGGGTATCCCGACGGACTGAAGGGCGATGAGACGGCCATCTGGACGCAGGTGGTCTCGCTGGCCGATGTGTACGACGCACTGGTAAGCAAGCGGTGCTATAAAGACGCCTACTCCACCCGCGCGGCAGCGGATATGATCCTGGGCGGGCAGTGCGGCGTATTTAACCCCAGGCTGCTGGAGGGGTTCCGGCAGGTGGAGCCGGTTCTGGCCAGATTCTATGCCACAGGGGAAGGGATGGATGAACATGGATGAGAAATGGCGGCAGACGCTGACCCGGGCCGGAATGGATGTGGATGAGGCCCTGGGCCGGTTTATGAACCTGGAGGAGATGCTGGAAAAATATCTGCTGCGCTTTCCCCAGGACCCCAACTTTTCCAAGCTGAAGCGGGCGCTGGAACATCGCCGGGCGGAGGAGGCTTATGAAGCGGCCCACGCCTTGAAGGGCGTGGCGGGCAACCTGTCCATGAAGCGGCTGTTTGAAGCGGCGAGCGGTATGGTGGAGCAGCTGAGAGGGGACGACTTGGCCGGGGCGGCAGACCGGCTGCCGGAGCTGGAGCAGCGGTATCTGGAGATGCTCCGGGCCATTGGGGACCACGGGCAGGGGGCCAGCACAACGGAATAGCGGGGCAAAACCGCCGAAAGACGGTGACGCAAAGCTGTGGGTCTACGGCAGGAAACTGCTATGATTGTCAGGCTGCAAAGAATATTCGGTTTTATCATCGGATTCTTTGCAGCTTTTTTGTTGGGAGGAAGGCCATGAATGAAGTATTTCGTCAGGAAAAAAAGTACTTGATGAATCTGCCCGATATGCAGCGGCTGGCCTGGTCGCTGGAAAGGGTGCTGCACCCCGACCCCCACAATGGGGCCCAGGGCTATCACATCCGGTCGCTCTACTTTGATACAATGAATGACGACGACTATGAGAACAAGATTGACGGGGTGTTCCTCCGGCGGAAAATCCGCCTGCGGATCTATGACCCGGCGGCGGATTTTGCCATGCTGGAGATGAAGCAGAAGGAGGGGGGATACCAGAAAAAACGCTCCCTCCGGGTGAGCCGGCAGGACGCCCAGACCCTTGCCCGGGGGCGGTATGACTGCCTGCTGGGCTATGATGAGCCCTTTGCCGTGGAGTGTTATGGCCTGATGAATATGTGCTGTTACCGGCCGAAGACCATTGTGGAATACCGGCGGAAGGCCTTTATTGCCAAGGAAAACCGCATCCGGATCACCTTTGACCACCAGATCCGGGCGACGGAAACCTGTTGGGATCTGTTTTCCCCGGCGCTGAACCTCTACCCCGTGCTGGATGCCTTCAACGGAGTGCTGGAGGTCAAATTTAACGGCTTTTTGCTCAGTTACATCAAAGACCTGATTAACGGCGCCAACCGCTCTGAGCTGTCGGTCAGCAAATATTGTATGGCCCGGAGCGCCACGCTGAAATTTGGATTCTAGCAGAGAAAGAAGAGGAGTAAACCCAATGAGGCAAATGCTTTATGAGCTGTTTGAAAACACAGGCCAGCTGGATCTTCGGAGTATTCTGATCCGGCTGATTATGGCCACCGTCATCGCCTTTTTTATCGCCCTGTCCTATAAGATCTCTCACGAGGGGAGCATCTATAGCAAGAAATTCAATGTGTCCCTGATGGCGCTCACCGTCATTACCACCTCGGTGATGGTGGTGATCGGCAACAACGTGGCGCTGTCCCTGGGCATGGTGGGCGCCCTTTCCATCGTGCGCTTCCGGACGGCCATCAAGGATTCCAGAGACACGGTCTATATTTTCTGGACCATCGTGGTGGGTATCTGCTGCGGCGCGGGAGATTTCTGGATTGCCGCCGTGGGCAGCGCATTCACCTTCCTGGTGCTGCTGATCTTCGGACGGATCAAAAATGACGAACGGATGCTGCTGATTATCCGCGCTTCCAGAGTCAACGAGGAGCGGATCGAGGCGCTGATCTACCAGTATTACAACCGCAAGGCCAACCTGCGGGTAAAAAACACCACCGAAACCAGCGTGGAGTTTATCTATGAGCTGAGCAGGCGCACCGTGGAGGCGGGGGCCAGAGGGAAGAAGGGGAGCGGCCCCAAAAAGAGCATTACAAGCGCGATCTATGACCTGGGCAACATTGAATATTGCAATCTTGTGGCACAAAACGATGAGATCAGCAGCTGACGCCGTGGGATTGGAAGGGGGGATTGGATGAAATACCGTATCCTGGGTGTGACCGCGGCGGTTCTGGTGGTGCTGACGGCGGCCACCGTCACCGCGTTGGACCGGGAAAACCCCAACAACCGGGTGCATCAGCACCTGACAGCCCGCCAGCCGGACGCCGGCTGTGACTGTGACGGCACGCAGCTGTGTACCCATCTGCCCCTGTTGGTAATCGACACGGAGGGACAGGAGATCCCCGGCGAGCCGCTGTCGGAGGACGGGCTGACCCTGGAGGAGGGGGGAGACGTGGGCTACGAGTACAACCATGTTACCCTGGCGCCCGACGGGAGCACCACCATCGTATGCCAGGTACAGGTAATGGAGGGAGAGAACCAGAACCATCATCTGACCGACACGCCCTCCCAGGAGCTGACTGCCCGGGTGCGGATTCGGGGCAATACCTCCCGTATGTTTGACAAGAAAGGTTACCTTTTGAACATCACGGGGGACGACGGCGTGGAGAACAAGGACGTGAGTCTGGCGGGGATGACGCCCCACCACCAGTGGGCGCTGCACGGCCCCTTTCTGGACAAGAGCCTGATGCGCAACTATATGTGGTACAACATCGCCGGGGAGATTATGGACTACGCCCCCAATGTGCGCTTTTGCGAGCTGGTCATCAACGGGGAATATCAGGGCCTGTATGTCCTGACGGAGACCATCACCAACGCCGAAGACGGCCGGCTGGACATGAGTATGCCGGGGGACAGCACGGCAAAAGTGAGCTATGTGATCCGTCTGGACCGGGGGAGCAGCAATACGTTCAAAAACATCGAGACCTTCAGTATGTACGCCATGCGCAATCACAATATCATTGATATCGTCTACCCGGGCACAGAGAACCTGACCCCCCAGCGCGTGGAGTATATCCGTCAGGACTTTTCCGACTTTGAGAAGAGCCTGTACTCCTACGACTACGATACGGAACCCTATGCCTGGTGGAATGACGCTGATATGGACAGTTTGGTGGACTACTTCATCCTCAACGAGTTCACCTGCAACTATGACGTGGGCTCCCGATCCACTTATATCTATAAAGATATCAGGGGCAAATTCAAGATGTGCCTCTGGGATATGAACGCTAGCTGCGACAACTTCCATTTCAGCCAGACAGATCCCCAGGGCTTTCAGATGCAAAATATCACCTGGTTTTATATGCTGTGCAAGGATGAGCATTTTGTCAACCGGGTGATTGATCGGTACCGGGAACTGCGGGAGAGCTATCTCAGCCCGGAGTATCTGGACGCCTATATTGACCAGGTTGTCGCCTACCTGGGGCCCGCCATCGACCGGAATTTTGAGGTATGGGGGTATTCCTTTCAGGAGTACACTCCGCTGTGGCCCACTGACCGGAACCCGGCGGACTATGAGGCGGCGGTACAGCAGCTGAAGGACTTCCTCCGTCAGCGGGGCGACTGGATGGACGAAAATATTGAAATCCTGCTGCAATACTGCCATGAGTCCAAGATCAAGAAATTCAACCACTGACCGGGAAGGGAGGCGGGCGCCATGAAAAAGTTTATCATAGGGGCGTGTGCGGTGGTGCTCCTTCTCATCACCTGGAACATTGCCTACTACCAGCTGGGCATCTATATCGATCTCAATCCCGACGCCCCGGTGACCACCTTCATGACCACCGATTCCGACACCATATATATGGAGCGGGAGGGGGAAAAGGTCCCCTTTGAGATTCGTGGCGTCAATATGGGTGTGGGACTGCCGGGGGAGTGGTCCACAGATTACGCCATCGACCAGGAGACCTACCTGCGCTGGTTTGGGTGGATTCAGGAGATGGGCGCCAATACCATCCGGGTCTACACCATTCTTCACGACGACTTTTATAATGCCTTTTATACATACAACACCCGGCGGGAGGAGGCCGGGGAGGAGCCTCTGTGGCTCATCCACGGGGTTTGGGTCAACGACTATATCCAGAACTCCCACCGGGACGCCTATGACGACGACTTCCGGCAGACGCTGATCGACGACTGCCGTACGGTGGTGGACATTCTGCATGGGCAGAAGACCGTGTCCCTGGGCAGAGGAACAGGGTCCGGCTCCTACCGGCGGGACGTGTCGCAGTGGGTGATCGCCTACATCGTTGGCGTGGAGTGGGAGGATGTGACCGTCACCTACACCGACCACAAGTATCCGGACAGAAATCAGTATGTGGGAGACTATCTGTACACGACGGAGGATGCCTCGCCCTTTGAGGCCATGCTGTGCGAGGTGGGGGACCAGATCATCGCCTACGAATCGGGCCGCTATAAGCAGCAGCGCCTGCTGGCCTTCTCCAACTGGCCCACCACCGATCCCTTCGCTTACCCCGATGAAATCACCCGCTTTTTCATGAAATGCGCCAAGGTGGATGTGGAGCACATCCGGGCGACGGATGACTTTCTGGCGGGGCAATTTGCCTCCTATCACGTCTACCCCTATTATCCGGACTACCTCAACTATATGCTGCACACGCCGGAGGCGGGGCAGGAAGAGGAGCAGGAGCAGCCCCTCGCCCAGGACCCGATTACCTGGGATCAGGGGGTGCCCATCGAGACCTATCTCCCAGGCGGGGCCCAGGCAAGCTTTCTGGATGACAGCGGACAGCCCAATACTTACTACACCTATCTGAAAGCCCTGACCAATTACCACACCATACCGGTGGTCATTTCGGAGTACGGGGTGTCCACCGGCCGGGGAATGGCCCAGCGGGATTACAATACCGGGCGCAACCAGGGAAATATGTCCGAACAGGACCAGGGTCAGGCGATCATCGACTGCTATGAGGACATTATGGCCGCGGGCTGCGCGGGCAGCTGCGTATTTTCCTGGCAGGACGAGTGGTTCAAGCGCACCTGGAACACCATGCACGCCGTGGATCTGGACAAAACCCCCTATTGGAGCGATTATCAGACCAACGAGCAGTACTTTGGCCTGCTGTCCTTTGACCCGGGAAAGGAGAGCAGCGTATGCTATGTGGATGGGGACGTTTCAGAGTGGACGCAGGAGGATCTGGTGTTCTCCGAGGAGGGGCTCTCCCTCTCCATGAAGTATGACGAGAAGTTCCTCTATTTTCTCATCCGGAAGGAGGGTTTCTCCCCCCAGACCGATACGCTCTATCTTCCCATAGATACCACGCCCAAGACGGGCAGCACCTACTGCAAGAATTACGACATCAGCTTTGAGCGGGCCTGCGATTTCCTTATTGTCATAGACGGGGAGGAGAACAGCCGGGTGTTGGTGCAGGAGCGCTATGAGGTAATCAGGGCCATGTTCCTCCATGAGATCGAGGACCGGGACCCCTACCTGGAGCCGGTGGACAAGGATACGCCCATCTTCAAGCCCATTATGCTCATGCTCCAGACGGCGACGCCGCTGCTCACCGGAAACTGGGAGGCCACCGCGGAGACCTACGAGACCGGAAAGCTGACCTACGGCAACGCCAATCCTCAGGACGAGGCGTTCAACTCCCTGGCCGACTTCATCTTTGCCGGGGACTATGTGGAGCTGAAGCTGCCCTGGCAGCTGCTCAATTTCGCCAATCCATCCGAGATGGAGATTCACGATGACTACTATGAGCACTACGGGGTGGAGTACCTCCAGATTGATACCATGTATGTGGGTCTCACCGACCGGGAACGCCGGGAACACCGGGTGCCCATGGCGGCCGTGCCGCTGGAGGGCTGGGGAAAGACGGTTACCTACCATGAGCGGCTGAAGGAATCCTACTATATGCTCCAGTCCTACTGGAGCGGCTGAGTGCTGCAAGAGAGGAGGGCGGATATGGGAATTGAGACGATGCTCTATTTTTACGGAGCTGTCTGCGTCAGTATGATCGCCTTTAATCTGATCTACAATACGCTGCTTAAGCGCAGCCAGCTGCGGCTGGGCAAGCGGTGCCGGCGGCTGGAGGCCCGAATTGCGCCCCAGCTGAAGCTGCTCCGCCGGGGAGAGCACGTCCAGGAGGAGCACCTGGCCTATCTGCGGCACCGGCTGTGCCGGGTAAAGAATCTGATCGCCTTCGATCAGATATTGAGGCAGTATCTCCAAAAGGAGCAGGAGGCCTGGGAGCTGCGCTATCTGGACCAGATCCAGCCTGTCATATTGCATCTGGCGCTGGTCTATCAGAAACGCAGCAACATAAACGCGGCCTATTTCTCTTACTTTCTCTCCCGCTATATGGCGCCCAAACATATGCCCATCCACTCCATCCAGGGCATTTTACTGGACTACATCCGAAAGGAAAACCTGTATTGCCGCGTCAATGGGCTGCGGGCGCTCTACCGGTTCGGCAATGCGGAGAGCATCGTGACCGCCCTGGAGATCCAGGACGAGGGTCAGGTATTCCTGCACGAAAAGATCCTGACGGAGGGCCTGCTGACCTTTACCGGCGACCACAGGGAGCTGATTGACACCCTGTGGGCCAGGCTGGGCCAGTTTTCGGCCCGGACCCAGCTGGCCATTTCCAACTATATCCGCTTTCAGACGGGGGAGTATACCGGGCAGATGCTGGAGGTCCTGCTGGACGAGACCAGGGACAAGGAGCTGCGGCTGTCTGCCATCCGCTATTTCGGGCGTTACTGCTACGAGCCGGCGCTGGAGACACTGCTGGCCTTTGCCGGACAGAGCGATCCGGAGCTGTGGGAATACGCCACGGTCAGCGTCTCCGCCCTGGCCCGATATCCGGGCCAGCGGGTAATCGAAACCCTCAAGCAGGCCCTCCACAGCGCCAACTGGTATGTGCGCTATGCAGCGGCGGCCAGCCTGGAGGCCCAGAATGTGGACTACGAGAGCCTGCTGGGCGTGATCGCAGGCGGCGACCGGTATGCCCGAGAGATGATGATGTACCGGCTGGAATCCGGCAAGATGCAGAAAGCGAGTGTTTGACCCATGATGGATGCCTTCAAGTTGTTTTTTAGCGGTGTGGGCGTGTTCTTTATCCTCTATATGATCGGCTATGCCAGCTTCCTGTTTTTATCCGTTACCGTGGGCTCCACAACCCTCTATCAGCTGCGGCGCCGCAACCAGCTGAAAAATGAGCTGCTCCAGGATTACTATGTGCCAGTGAGCATTATTGTCCCCGCCTATAATGAGGAGATTACCATCTGCTCCACCATCCGGTCTCTGCTTAGTCTGGAGTACCGCATCTATGAGATTGTCGTTGTGGATGACGGCTCGACAGACAATACCGCCCAGATCCTGCGGGAGACCTTTCATATGCGCCAGATCACCCGCCCGATCCATCGCAGCATCCCCTGCAAGCAGGCCCGGGCCGTCTTTGAGGCGTGGGACTTCAAAGTGCCCATCACGCTGATTCAGAAGGAAAACGGCGGTAAGGCCGACGCGCTGAACATGGGGATCAATGCCTGCCGCTACCCCTACTTTATCTGCATGGACGCCGATTCGGTGCTCCAGTATGACTCCCTGGAGAAAATCGTGCGCTGCGTGGTGGAGGAGGGCGACGTGGTGGCGGTAGGCGGCGCCGTGCGGCCCTGCAACGGGGCGGAGATCCAAAATGGACGGGTGGTGTCCTACCATTTGCCCAACCGGGTTCTGCCCTGTATGCAGGTGCTGGAATATGACCGCTCCTTCCTGGCCGCCCGGATTCTGTTTGACCGTTTCAACGGCAGCATCATCATCTCCGGCGCCTTCGGCCTGTTTAAAAAGAGCGTTGTGGTGGATGTGGGCGGCTATGACCCCAACACCATGGGGGAGGACATGGAGCTGGTGGTCAAGCTCCACGCGTTCTGCCGGGAGCATGGGATTCCCTACCGGGTCAGATACGCCACCGATGCCGTTTGCTGGACCCAGGCACCGGAAAAACTAAAGGACCTGTGCAAGCAGCGCAGGCGGTGGCACATCGGCCTGTTCCAGAGCATGATGCGCCACAGAAGAATGTTGGCCAATCCCAAGTACGGCCTGGTGGGCATCATATCCTATCTGTACTTTCTCATCTATGAACTGCTGTCGCCCTACATTGAGATTTTTGGCGTGGTGACCATCCTCATCGCCTTTGGGCTGGATTTGATAAACGTGCCGTTTATGATTCTGTTTTTCGGCATCTATGTGCTGTACTCCGCGATTCTGTCCCTGACCGCATTTTTTGCGCGCATCCACACCATCGATTTGAAGCTGCTGTTTTCTGACGTGCTCAAAGCCATTGGACTGTGCGTCCTGGAGGTCTCCTGTCTGCGGTTTATCCTGGCGTGGGTGCGGGCCAGATCGTTGATCGGGTATCAAAAGAAAAAGCAGACCTGGGGAAAGATTGAACGCAAGAAGATCCATTTTGAGTGAGGAGGTCGCTTCAAATGACGTTGGGAGAGCTGAAAGGCGGTTTCTTTGGATACCGGAAGGCCGGCGTGTATCAGTATATCATCGAACTGGAGGAGCAGTTTGCCGCGAAGCTGGAGGCGATGGGGGAGAACACCAGGAAGCTGGAGGCGCAGTATCAGCGCCGGATCGGGCAGCTGGAGCAGGAGCGGGACGAGGCCAGGCGGCAGTGCCAGCTCCTGCTCCAGGCGGAGGAGCAGCGGCAGCAATCCGAGGCGGAACAGCGGCAGGAACAGCTCCGCTTGCAGGAGGAGACTCAACAGCAGAGCCAGCTGCTGGCCCAATACCGCCGCCAGGTGGAGCAGATGCGGGAGATGTTCCGGGCCATGCTGGCCGAGGTGGACGGGAAGGCGGAGGCGTTGGACAAGCAGCTGGAGCGCGTGCAGGAGGCCTGTCCCGAACATAATCTTTCGCTGTTCCAACGTAAGACGGAACAGCCGGCATAGGATCAGGGGAGAGAGACGTGGGAGAAAAGATTGTGATCTATGTGGCAGGCAATCCAGACGGGTACCCCTTGGAGTATTACGATCCTGCCGCGGAGTGCTACCAGGGCGTGATCCCCCAGCTGCTTCGAAAGTTTTCCGCCGGGAGCGACTACGAAGTGCTGTATTACAGCCCGGACGGCGGGGACCAGCGGGAGCATCTGGCCCAAAATCTCCAGGTGGATCTTCTGTCCGGTTATCGGGAAGGGGAGGTCCTTCCCGACCACAGGGAGGAGGTAGTCATCTTCTCCACCGTGTATGAGGGGCAGCGGCAGAACTACTGCCTCTGCCTGACTCAGGCGGCGCCGCCTGAGTTGAAGGGGGATCTGGAGGCCTTCTTTCAAGCGGTACCCCAGGAGGAGATCAGCGGAATTCTGATGGAGCAATCCGCAAGTCAGCCCCGGGATTTGACGGGGTTCTATCTCACTATAGGCGGACTGGCCCTGGGCGCGGCCCTGTTGGCTTGTGCGCTGATTCTGGCGGTGCGCCGGTATCGGAAGCGGCTGCGCAACGCGGAACGCATGGTAAAGACGGACGAGGTCACCGGGCTGGGTAACTATGACTATCTGCTCCACCAATATCAAAAGCGCATCAACGCGCACAACAGGGTGCTCTACAGCCTGGTCTATTTCTATGTGGACCTGGACAGCCTGCGCCGCTCAGGCGGCAACGGGGAGGCCGACCAGTTTTTGAACTACTGCGGGAGGCTGCTGGAGAACTGTACGGCCGGCGCGGATATACTGGCCAGGGTTTCCGACCGGGGATTTGTATTGCTGAAATATTCCAGCAATGAGGACACTTTGCAAGAAGAGCTGCGTCCTCTGTTCGAGCAGGTCCATGGATATTCCCAGACTTATGGAAAATCCTTTGAGGTTAACCTGTCGGCGGGGGTTTGCCAGCTGAAACAGGAGGATCAGAATCTGAAGGATCTGATTTTCAGCGCCGCTCAGGGCGCCCGTGAGGCCTGGCGGAATAAGGAGGACCTGGTGCTCTGCACCAGCCAGATGCGTCAAAAACTTGCAGAGGAGCGGAACCTGCAAAACAGCCTGGACGGGGCGCTGGCACAGCATGAATTTGAATTGTATCTCCAGTTCTATGTAGACGCCCACAACTTCCAGATCATGGGGGGCGAGGCGCTGTCCCGCTGGAAACACCCGCAGAAAGGCGTCCTGTCGCCGGATGTCTTTATCCCGATGCTGGAGCGGACGGGTGTCATCTACAAGCTGGACTACTATTGTCTGGAGGAGTCGTGCAGGTTCCTGGACGAGCTGATGGAGAAGGGAATCGACCGGTTTTTCGTATCCTGCAACTTTTCCCGGGATACCTTTGCGGCAGAGGATTTTGTGCGCCGGTGCAAGCAGATTATAGAGCCCCATCGGTTCCCCAGGGAACTGCTTATCTTTGAATTGACGGAGAGCGTGTCGGAAAAGCACGCCGCCCAGATCAGGCAAAATATGCTGGCCCTCAAGGATTACGGGGTGCGCATTGCGTTGGATGACTTTGGAGAGGGGTTCAGTTCCTTTCACGATCTGCAGCAGTATCCGGTGGATGGACTCAAACTGGACAAGGGCTTGGTCACAAGCATTTCCACCAAACCCGGTATGGCAATTCTGAGGGCCATGGTCCAGGTGGGACATGAGCTGGGGCTGACCATCCTGGCGGAAGGGGTGGAGAGTGAGGAACAGGTCAAGGCGCTGCAGGCCATCTACTGCGACGTCATACAGGGCTTCCGCTTTCACCGGCCCATCCCGGCCCAGGTTGCCCAGGAAATGATTCTCCACCGCATGAGCCGTTGAGCGGAGGGCACGGACAGGTGTCCGGAACCGGCTTGCCTTTTGGAGCAGATGGTTGAAGCAAACGACCAATCCGAGTGTACCGGCGGGGCAAAACTATCGTTTTTTCCTGATCTTCCATTTGCTTACCCTCCGCTCCTCCTGGCTGGCGCTCAAATGAAAACGGCGGAAGCAACAATTTAGTTGCCTCCGCCGTTTTTATTGCTGAGGATACCGGGCTTTAAGTGAGTACATTTGCTGGACATCAATTCATGGCCATGTTCTAATCTTCCTGGTTTTCAAAGAGCAGCCGGTAGTCCCCCGCCTCGTGGAGATACACCGCCTCCAGGTCCTCATCCGCCCAGGCTTGGTC
>CALWXZ010000013.1 GCA_944385625.1 uncultured Flavonifractor sp.
CCACCTCGTCCAGGATCTGCTCACCCTGTCCCGGTTCGACTCCGGCCGGTCGGAGCTGAAGCTGGCCCCCTTCTCCTTTGGACAGGCCGTCCAGGACGTATACAACGCCATTTTGATGGAGGCCCAGCGCCACGGCCATCAGGTGGAGCTGAAGCTGCCCCCCGCCTTGCCCCACATCGTGGGGGACCGGGAGCGCATCCTCCAGGTGATGATGAACATCGTCTCCAACTCCATCAAATATACCCCCGACGGCGGCCATATCCGCATCTCCGCCGGCCAGTGGCCGGGCAAGGTGTGGATGGAGGTGGCCGACAACGGCATCGGCATCCCCGAAGCCGACCGGGGCCGTATCTTTGAGCGGTTCTACCGGGTGGACAAGGCCCGCTCCCGGGAGTCGGGCGGCACCGGCCTGGGTCTCTCCATCGCCAAGGAGATCATCGACCGGCACGAGGGCACCATCGAGCTGCTGGACCGGCCCGGTCCCGGCCTGACGGTACGCATCACCCTGCTGACGGAGGGGCCCCGCCATGGAAAGGAGTAAACCGAGACGCCGCCGCAACCGGGGACTGGAGCGGCTCAAGACCCTGCTCATCGTGCTGCTCTCCCTCTCCGCCGTTTATCTGACCGGTCTGGCCCTGGTGCAAAACCGGGTGGCTTCCGGCTCCCAGGGCCTGCTGGGGGGGATCTTCTCCCTCTTCCACCCCCAGAGCGCAGCGGGTAGCGCCGACTCCGGCGGCGCCGGACAGTTTACCGCCGCCGCCCGGCCGGTCCGCATCGCGGTGTGCGACGGGGTCAACCGCTACGCCCTGCAGTACAACACCGCCCAGACCGACAAGCTGTATGACAGCGTGGGCATCCTGCTGGGGGAGGCGCTGTCCAGCGCCGACTCCCCCCAGACCACCACCGAGGCGGTCTGGCAGACCGCCCTGCGTGCCCCCGGCGTCTGGTTTGATTTTCTGGGGGACATCCCCCTGGAGACCCTCAGTGCCTGGACCGGCGAGGGCAGCCTCAATACCGCCCTGTCCGGCTCCGCCCGGCGGATCGCCGTGGCCCTGGCGGAGGACGGAGTGCGGCTATACTATCATAATGAAAGTGACGGCCTGTATTATACCTGCAAAACGGCGGTCACCTACGAGGGGCATATGGACGGGTTGATCGCCGGCTACGGCGGCAACGGCGTCCCCTTCGCCTTTGAGCTGGGGGCGGACAGCGGCTATGAGGGGCTGGACCCCTATGTGCTCATCTCGGCCTCGCCCCCCACCCCCACCGTCTATCGGGCCGCCAACCCCCTGGCCGGTCTGGACGACGCCCTTATCAGCGATTTGCAGCAGGCCCTCTCCTTCCAGACCTCCTATTATGCCATCCCCAACGGCATCCGAATCCGGGAGGGGCAGGAGACTCTGGAGATCAGCAGCAGCGGCATCGTCTCCTACACCACGGCGGCGGGCACCGCCTCCCGCTATCCGGTGGGCGGCCAGTCCGGCAGCAATCTGACCCAGGTGGTGGAGACCACCCGGCGCCTGGCGGCCGACACGGTGGGCCGCTACTGCGGTGCCGGCCGGCTTTACCTGATGGAGGTGGCTGAGACCGACGCCGGCCTGGAGGTCCGCTACGGCTACAGCCTCAACGGCACGGAGGTCAGCCTCACCGGCGGCCCCGCCTCATCCTTCACCATCCAGGACGGACAGGTCACCGCCTTTACCCTCCGGTTCCGGCGGTATGAGGACAGCGGCCAGACCAGCCTGGTGCTGGGGGAGCGGATGGCCGCCGCCGCCCTGGAGGCCCTGAACCCGGAGGGCCGGGAGCTGGTGCTGTGTTACAGCGACAGCGGCGGGGATACCGTCCAGGCCGGTTGGGTGGCAAAATAGCCCCGCCGAACACGAGAGCGAGGTTGCTATGGAATGGTCTAAACTCAAAAATGTGATCCTGCTGATGCTGCTGTGCGTCAACGCCATCCTCCTGCTTCTGGTGGGCAGCCAGGCCGGTCAGGACAGCCGCTACCAGGCGGAGACCAGACAGGCCGCCCGGGCTGTTCTGGAGCAGGGCGGCATCTCCTTCGCCCTGGATGAGATTCCCGACGATTTGACGCTGCCGGTGACCACCGTCACCCGGGACCGGTCCGGGGAGGCCGGTATCGCCGCCGCCTTGCTGGGGGAGGTCACCCCGGAGGGGGAGAGCGAGGTGCGCCCCCGATACACCGGTCCCGGCGGCACCGCCGAATTTTCCATGAACGGCAGCTTTATCATCACCTTCACGCCCGGGACCTGGACCCTGGAGGAGGGCCAGGCCTACGAGGACGCCAGCCAGGCCTGTCTGGACGCCATGGGCTTTACCGGCGCTCTGTCCGACCTGAGCCGGAACGGCGATGAGACCGTACTCACCTACTGTCAAAGCTGGGAGGGCGCCCCCCTGTTCTCCTGTTCCGTCCGCCTCCACTGGCAGGGGAGCGATCTGATCCAGGTGGAGGGCCAGCGGCTGGACGGCACCGCCGCCCCGGCCTCCGGCAAGACCCTGCTGTCCACCCCCACCATTTTGGTGCGCTTTCTGGCCGGGATCAACGAGGGCGGCTATGTGTGCAGCCGCATCGACGCCATGGATTCCGGCTATCTCTTTACCGGCAACACCACCCGGCAGGTCCAGCTCACCCCGGTGTGGCGGTTTGTCACCGACACCGGCACCTACTACGTCAACGCGGTCAGCGGAGAATTCACCCCCCTGGAATAGGCAATAAAAAGGGAGCGGCTCACGCCGCTCCCTTTTTATGTCTGTCCGGTCAATCCTCGTCCACGATGAGGCCGTAGCCGCCGTCGTTGCGCTTGTACACCACGGCAAACCGGCCGTCCTGATCGGTGTCCTTGAAGGCGAAGAAGGTGTGGTCCACCAGATTCATCTGCAGCACCGCCTCGTCCACCGTCATGGGCTTGATGGGGAAGCGCTTGGTGCGGACGATCTTGAACTCCTCCTCGTCGGTCTCGGGGGCGAAGGAGGAGATCTCCTCGGCGTCCACGCTGCGGGAGAATGCGTCCTGACGAAGCCGCTTCTCCAGGCGGCTCTTATTCTTGCGCAGCTGGCGCTCCACGGAGGAGACCGCCGCGTCGATGGTGGCAAACATATCGGAGGTGCTCTCGGCCACGCGGATGATGGTGCCGCCGGAGCGGATGGTCAGCTCCACGTTGTTGCGGTCCTTTTCCACACTGAAGACAATGGCGGCCTCCGTATCCGCCTTAAAATAACGGTCTAACTTGCCCACCTTTTTCTCGGCATAGGCATGGACCTTGTTGGGCAGATTGATCTTCTTGTCAGTAAACACGAACTTCATCGTTTTCAACTCCTTCCACCCTCCGAGGAGGGGTTGGGTCGCCGGACAGGACCGGTTCCCTGCTTTGATTATACCACGACGTACGCAGATTGTCACAACTTATTTCAAAACTCTTTGTGAAGAATGCCCATCCTCCACCGGCCCCTCCGGGCGCGGACACCCCCGGCAGCCGCAGCGGCCGCCGCCGCAATCCCGCCGGGCGCAATTCCGGCCGGGACAGGCCTCTCCCCGGGGACATAGGGCGTAGTCGCCGCCGGTGATGTGGAGCCGCCGCCCCTCCACCAGGGCCAGAGCCAGCTTTTTCCGGGCGGTATCGTATACCTGCTGCACTGTGGACCGGGCCACCCCCATCTGGGCGGCGCACGCCTCCTGGGTACAGCCCAGCAGATCCATCAGGCGGATGGCCTCATATTCCTCCACCGCCATCTCCACCGCGCCGGATGCCGGTCCCTCCAGGGGGCCGAAGGTGCTGTGCCGGGGCAGGGCGCAGATGCGGCGGCATTTCTTGGGTCTGGGCATGGGCGCTCCCTCCTTGTTCTGCTCTCAGTGTAGCAGATTTCCGGCATATGTCAAGAATGGGCAACAGAAAGGAGCTGCTGCAACTGGATGCAGCAGCTCCTAATGCTTACAGCCCGGCGAACACTTCCTCCGCCGCGGTCAGGGTGGCCTGAAGCTCCGCCTCCCCGTGGGCCGCCGAGACGAACATGGCCTCAAACTGGGCGGGGGCCAGGGCCACGCCCCGCTCCAGCATCCCCTGGAAGTAGCGGGCGTACTTGCCCACGTCGCTGCCCTTGGCGTCCACAAAGGTGGTAACGGCGGTGGGGGTGAAGAAGGGGGCCAGCAGGGAGCCGATCTGGTTAACCACCACCGGCGCGCCGGTTTTGGCGATGGCGGCCCGCAGGCCGTCGGCCAGCTTTTCTCCCTTGGCGGCAATGTCGGTATAGACCTCCGGGTGGTCCTTGAGATAGTTGAGCTGGGCCAGACCGGCGGCCATGGCCACCGGGTTGCCGCTGAGGGTGCCCGCCTGGTACACCGGCCCGCAGGGGGCCACCTGCTCCATCAGCTCCCGGCTGCCGCAGTAGGCCCCCACCGGCATCCCGCCGCCGATGATCTTGCCGAAGGTGACCAGATCGGCCTTCACGCCGAAATAGGCCTGGGCGCCCCCCAGAGCCAGCCGGAAGCCGGTGATGACCTCGTCAAAGATGAGCAGGGCGCCGGACTTGTCGCACAGCGCCCGCAGGCCCTCCAGAAAGCCGGGGGCGGGACCCACCACGCCCATGTTGGCGGCCACAGGCTCCACAATGATGCAGGCGATCTGGCCGGGCCAGGCATCCAGCAGGGCCTCCACCGAACCCAGGTCGTTGAACTGGGCGGTAAGGGTGTGCTTCACAATGTCCTCTGGCACCCCGGCGGAGGAGGGGTGTCCCCCCGCCAGGGCGGAGGAGCCGGCGTTCACCAGCAGGCAGTCGGAGTGGCCGTGGTAGCAGCCCTCAAACTTGATGATCTTGTCCCGGCCGGTGGCCCCCCGGGCCAGCCGGACGGCGGACATGACCGCCTCGGTGCCCGAGTTGACCATGCGCACCATCTCGATATTGGGCACCAGGTCGATCATGAGCTGGGCGATCTCCACCTCCCGGCGGGTGGGGGCGCCAAAGGACAGGCCGTCTTTGACGGCCTTCTCCACCGCCTCCCGGATCACCGGGTGGTTGTGGCCCAGGATCATGGGGCCCCAGGAACACACATAGTCGATATACTTACGGCCGTCCTCGTCCCAGACAAAGGGGCCGTCGGCCCGGGTGATAAAGCGGGGGGCCATACCCACCGCCCGGTAGGCCCGCACCGGGGAATTGACCCCGCCGGGCAGCACCTTCACCGCCTGCTCAAACAGTTCCTCCGAGCGTCCCATCAGCCGATATCCCCTTTCCGGATGGCCTGGGCCAGTTCCTTGGCAAAGTAGGTGATGAGCATATTGGCCCCCGCCCGGAACACGGACAGGGCAGCCTCGCACATGACCTTATACTCGTTGATAAGCCCCGCCGCGGCGGTGGCCTTAATCATGGCGTACTCGCCGGACACCTGGTAGGCGCACATGGGCAGGTCGTAGGCGTCGGAGCACTCCCGGATTACGTCCAGATAGCTGAGGGCGGGCTTGACCATGATAATGTCGGCCCCCTCCTCAATATCCAGGGCGCACTCCTTCAAAGCCTCCTTCCGGTTGTGGGGGTCCATCTGGTAGCCTCTCCGGTCCCCGAAGGAGGGGGCGGAGCCCGCCGCCGACCGGAAGGGGCCGTAAAAGGCGGAGGCATACTTGGCGGAGTAGGCCATGATGGGGGTGGTCTGATGGCCGTGCTCATCCAGCGTGGCCCGGATGGCGGCCACCCGGCCGTCCATCATGTCCGAGGGGGCCACCATGTCCGCCCCGGCCTGCACATGGCTGAGGGCGGTTTTGGCCAGCACCTTCAGGGTCTTGTCATTGTCCACCTCATGGCCGCAGAGGATACCGCAGTGGCCGTGGTCGGTGTACTCGCACAGGCACACGTCGGTTATGATATAAAAGTCGGGGTACTTCTGCTTGATGGCCCGGATGGCCTGCTGGACCACCCCGTCCTCCGCCCAGGCGGAGGTGCCCACCGCGTCCTTGGTGGCGGGCAGGCCGAAGAGGATGCCGTGGTTCACCCCGGCCTCCAGACACGCCTCCACCGCCTGGCACACACTGTCCACGCCGTAGTGGTTCTGGCCGGGCAGGGCCTCAATGGGCCGCACCCCCCGGAGGGTCTCATCCACAAAGATGGGGTAAATCAGTCCGTCGGGGGACATCCGGGTCTCCCGGCACAGGCGGCGCACCGCGTCGTTGCCCCGCAGACGGCGGGGCCGTTGGATCAGTTCCATATCAAACACCTTCCACAATCATGTCTGTCAGCGCGTCCATGGTGGCCTCACGGGCCACCCGCACCGGAATGCCATACTTCTGCGCTTCGGCGGCGGTCTGAGCCCCGATGCACATCCCCACCATGCGGGAGAAGTCCGCGTCCTCCCCCACGGAGGAGACAAAGCCCTTCACTGTGGAGGCGGAGGTAAAGGTCACCATCAGGCCGTCCGTCCCCTCCACCGCCGCCCGCAGCTCCTGAGAGCGGGGATTTTCATGCACCGTGCGGTAGCTGGCCACGTCATCACAGGCAATGTTACGCCTTGCCAGCGCCTCTGTCAAGGCGGGGGAGCCCTCCTGGGCCCGAAGAGCCAGCACCCTGCCGCTGGCAGGCAGGCCCTCCCCCAGGTGGGCGGCGTCGTACACCTGGGGCACATAGTCGGCCCTCAGGCCGTGGGCGGACAGGGCACGGGCGGTGCCGGGGCCGATGGCGGCCAGCTTTACGGCACCCAGGGCTCGGGCGTCCCTGCCGTGGCCCTCCAGCCACCGCCACAGGGCCTCCACCCCGGCGGGACTGGTGAGGACCAGCCACTCATAGTCACAAAGCCGCTCCATGGCCCCGTCCACCACCGGACAGGGGTCCAGGGGCACGGTGGCGATGCAGGGATATTCCCACACGTCGGCCCCCAGAGCCCGCAGCCGGGCGGACAGGGTGCCCGAGCGCTCCTTCGGCCGGGTGACCACCACCCGCCGTCCCTTCAGGGGCAGCTTATCAAACCAGTCGAAGTCCTCCGCCAGAGCGCACACCTTGCCCACCACGATGACGGCGGGACTGACCACCCTGGCCCCCTCCGCCACGGCGGGCAGGGTGCCCAGAGTGGCGGAAATGCGCCGCTGGGCGGGGGTGGTCCCCCGCTCCACCACGGCGGCGGGCATCTCCGGCTCCATCCCCGCCTCCAGCAGTCCCCGGCAGATCCGGGGCAGGGCGGACACGCCCATGAGAAAGACCAGAGTGCCATGTGTCCGCACCAGGGCCTCAAAGTCAATGTCCAGCTCCTTTCCGGCCCGCTGGTGGCCGGTGACAATGTGGAGGGAGGAGCAGCAGTCCCGGTGGGTCACCGGGATACCCCCGTAGGCGGGGGCGGCGATGGCGGAGGTGATGCCGGGCACCTCCTCAAAGGGGACGCCGTGCTCCGAGAGCAGCTCCAGCTCCTCGCCCCCCCGGCCGAAGAGGAAGGGGTCGCCCCCCTTGAGGCGCACCACGTTCTTCCCCTCCAGGGCCTTGTCCAGCAAAATCCGGTTGATCTGCTCCTGGGGCACCGGGTGGCGGGCGGCCTGCTTGCCCACGTCAATCTGTTCCGCGCCTTCGGGCATCAGGGCCAGGATGGCGGGACTCACCAGCCGGTCGTACACCACCACCTCCGCCTTTTGGAGGGCCTCCAGCCCCTTCCGGGTCAGCAGGCCGGGGTCCCCGGGGCCCGCCCCCACCAACGTCACTGTTCCAGGCATGGATTTCCCTCCTTCATGCGGTTTGCCAGCATCTCCGCCAGCACAATTCCCTGTTCCTTGGGTCCGGAAACCCTGTCCCGGAACACCTGCCCGGCCCCATCCACATAGAGGCCGGCGAGGGTGATGGTCTCCCCCTCCAGCACGGCGTGGGCGGCGATGGGGGCGGAGCAGCCCCCGTCCAGGGCCCGGACAAAGGCCCGCTCGGCCCGTGCGCACAGGGCGCCCGCCTCGTCCGCCACGCCCCTTAAATAACTCAGATCCTCCCCGGCCCGGGTCTGGAGGGCCATAATGCCCTGGCCCGCCGCCGGAATCATCTCCTCCACGGTAAAGAACCGGGTGATGCGGCTTTCCAGCCCCAGCCGTTTCAGCCCGGCGGCGGCCAGCACCAGGGCCGAGTACTGGCCCTCATCCAGCTTGCGCAGCCGGGTGAGCACGTTGCCCCGCACCGGGGCCGCCGCCATGTGGGGGAACAGGTCTTTGAGCTGCACCGTCCGCCGGGCGGAGGCGCAGCCGATGGGCTTGGTGGGGTCCAGCTCCGTTACCCCCTGGGGGAGCACCAGCACGTCCCGGGGGTCCTCCCGTTTGGAGAACCCCGCCAGGGGGATGGCTGGATTTTCCTCCATGGGCAGGTCCTTGCAGGAGTGGACCGTCAAATCCACCCGTCCGTCCAGCAGGGCGGCGTCCAGCTCCTTGACAAAGAGGCCCTTGCCTCCGATCTGGTCCAGGGTGCGGTCCAGGATCTTGTCGCCGGTGGTTTTCATGGTCACCAGTTCCAGCTTCATCTCCGGGTGACGGGCCCGGATGGCCTCCATCACCAGCTCCGACTGGATGACAGCCAGCCTGCTCTCCCGGCTGCCCACCCGTATGGTTCTCATTCCAATCCCTCCAGTACGGCCCGGATGGCCTTGGCGGCCCGGGCGGTGCGGGCGTGGTCGTCCCCCCGCCCGGCCACCCCGGCCACAATGTTGTCCCCGGTGCAGATGGCGGGGAAGAAGAAGGTACACTCCTCCGGGGCGTCGGCCACGCTCACCGGGATTCCCAGGGCGCGGGCCTCCTCCCCCACCGCCCGGTTGACCGAGCGGTCGTCGGTGGCGGCCACCGCAAGGGCGGCGCCTGCCAGATCGCCGGGAGTATAGGGCCGCTCCTCCCACTGTATGCAGCCGTCCAGAGGTTTACACCTGGGGGCGATGACTCTGACCTCCGCGCCGAAGCGGGAGAGCACCTCCGCCCGGCGGCAGGCCACCGCGCCCCCGCCGATGACCACTGCGTTTTTCCCCATCAGGTCGATGAAAAGTGGAAAACGGAAGTGTTTTTCCTGGGGCAGGGCCCAGCGGGGCCTGGCGGCGGTGTGGACCTCGATCTTGGCCGCACACCGCTCCAGGTCCTCCGGGGTCAGGTTGTCCTTGAGCCCGCCGGACAGCAGGTCCACCGCCCGGCTCACCGCCAGTTCCACCAGCGCCCGGTCCTCCGGGCCCTCCAGATCGGTGGAGAGCACCCGGGCGGCCACCGCCTGCTTCACCCGCTCCAGGCCGGGCAGGCAGTTTTTGTAGTTTTCCCACTGGCGCAGCCGGTCCAGATACTTTTCCACAATTTCCGCTGCCTCCGGTGGAAGTTCCCGGCTGGTGTCCACCCCCAGGTCGTCCACGTTGTAGAGGGTGAAGCCGGGCAGGGTGGCCACCTGGGGCTCGATGTCCCGGGGGATGGCCAGATCGGCCAGAACATGGGGGGGCCGGGACAGCTCGGCCAGCTCCCAGGCCGTCACCGTATAGTGGGGGCTGGTGGTGGCGGAGAGCACCAGGTCCATGCCCTCCATGGCCCTGTAGCGCCCCTCATAGGGGGTGACGGTACACCCGGCGGGCACCACCGTCTCCCCGTGGTGGTAACTGCGCAGGGTCACGGTGACGGCGCACCCCGCCTGGTGGAGGAGGGAGGCGGCCAGCCGGCCCATCTCCCCGTTGCCGATAACCAGGGCCTTCCGGCCCTTCAGCCCCCCCAGATGGGCGGACAGCCTGTCCACGGCGGAGCGGGCCGCCGACCGGGGCACCCCGACGAAGCGCACTTTTGTCTTGATCTCCTTGCCGGCGGCGGCGGCGTTGCGGAACAGGGTCTCCAGCACCCCGTCCGCCGTCCCCGCCTCCCGGGCGGTCTGGACCGCCCCCTTCACCTGGGTGACGATCTGATCCTCCCCCCAGATCTGGGAGCGCAGGCCCCCGGCCACCTCCATCAGGTGGCGGGCCGCCTCCTCCCCCGTCCGGGTGACAAAGGCGGCCTCAAAGGGGCCGTGGTCCACCCCGGCGGCGGCGCACAGCAGCCGCCCCGGATCGGGGAGGAGACCCTCCCCCCAGGACAGGTAGAGCTCGGTGCGGTTGCAGGTGGACAGCAGCACGCAGCCCTCCGCCCCGTCCCGGCTCCACAGGCGGCGGTCCAGCTCCAGCACCTGACCCCGGGTGAAGGACAGCTGTTCCCGTAGGTCGATGGGGGCCCGGTGCCAGTCCAGGCCGGTCATAATGAGCCTCACGCCTGCCCCCCCTTTTTCACCAGCACCACCGAGAAGTAGCCGCTGCCCTCCTCCAACTCGGCAAAGTGAGGACACACCAGCTCCCCCTCCATGCCGCAGTTGGCCACCAGGGATGCTTTGTCCAGCAGGCCGTGGGCGGCCAGGGTATTCTTTAACGCCCCGATCTCCTTGCCCGCCTTCATAAACACCAGGTTGGCGTCCAGGTCCAGGCAGTCGGACACATCTTTGTGGGAGGCGGGGACGATGAGCAGCCGCTCGCTCTTCTCGCACAGGGCCATATTCAGCCGGGCGGCCACCGCGCAGAAGGAGGGCACCCCGGGGATGATCTGGGCGTCATATCCCCGGGCCGCCACCTTCTTGTGGAGGTAGAGATAGGTGGAGTACACCGTGGGGTCTCCCAGGGTAATGAAGGCCACGTCCTTGCCCTGGTCCAGGGCGGCGCACACCCGGTCGGCGTTGCGCTCATAGGCTTCGTCCAGGGCGGCGTGGTCCCGCACCATGGGGGCCGCGCAGGTCAGAAGCTCCTTGCCCTCTGCCAGCTCACCCACGATGCTGAGGGCGGTCTTTTCCCCCCGCCCCGCATCGGGCACGGCCAGCACCGCCGCCTGGCGGATGATGCGCTCGGCCTTTTTGGTGATGAGTTCCGGGTCGCCGGGGCCAACCCCCACGCCGTACAACATTCCTCTCATTGGTTCTCCTCCTTGAGCATTCGCAGGATCTCCCGCCGGGCCGCCCCGATGGTGGCGGCGGACCGGTCGGCGTCCAGCCCGTCCACGTCCCGCAGCACCTCCATCAGGTGGGCAATGCGGGGCAGACGGAGATGATTGGCCCGCAGGGCCGCCGGGTCGGCAAAGAGGGCCTCCGGTGTGCCCTCCAGCAGCACCTTGCCGCCCCCCAGCAGGTAGGCGTAGTCGCAGTACAGGGGCACGATATCCATATCGTGGGTGGCGATGAGCACCGTCATGCCCAGCTCATTGCGCAGCCGGGTGAGCAGCTTCATAATATCGCTCACCCCCTGGGGGTCCAGACCGGCGGTGGGCTCGTCCAGAATGAGCACCTCCGGTTCCATCACCAGCACCCCGGCGATGGCCACCCGTTTCTTCTGGCCGTAGGACAGGGCGTGGGTGGGCTTATCCCGCAAGTGGGACACGCCGGTGCGCTCCAGGGCCTTCTCCACCCGGCGGCGGACCTCCTCCGCCGGCAGGCCCAGGTTCACTCCGCCGAAGGACACATCCCGGTACACGTCGGCGGAGAAAAGCTGGTCGTCCGGGTCCTGAAAGACAATGCCCACCCGGCGGCGCAGCTCCAGCAGGCCCTTTTTGTGGTAGTCCACCGGCGCTCCCCCCAGCAGCACCCTGCCGCTTTGGGGGGTCAGCACTCCGTTGAGGCTGAGAAACAGGGTGGATTTTCCCGCCCCGTTGGCCCCCAGGATACCGGTAACCTTTCCCTGTTCGGCGGCGAAGGTGATGTGGTCCAGAGCCACGGTGCCGTCCTCATAAGTATAACACAGTTCTTCTGCCTGGATGGCCTTCACGGCAGCAGCCTCCCTTCCGCAAACCAAATGGCAACCTGTCCCGCCCCCAGCAGGGCGGTGAGGGGGAGCAGCCCCCACCCCGGCCGGTAGGCGTCGGTCAGGGTGGTGAGGCTGCCGGTATAGCCCCGGGACTCCAGGGCGGTGTAGATCCGCTCGGCTTTTCGCCAGGCCCGGAGGAACACCATGGAGGAGAGCATCCCCAGGGAGGACACCGACCGGCGAAAGCCCTGGTAGCCCAGCCGGGAGTCCTGGGCGGTGTGGATGTTGGCCGCCGTCGACCCCAGCACGAAGATGAAGCGGTAGATGAGCTCCATCAGCTCCACCAGCAGCTTTGGCACATGGAGCTTCTCCAGGGCCATGGTCAGGTCGGTGACGGGGGTGTTGAGGGAGAGAAAGTACATACACCCCACCGCCCCCAAGGCCTTGCAGAAGATGCGCCCCCCCAGCCACAGGCCGTCCGGGGTGAAGCCCCACAGGCTGTCCCCCACCGGGATGGCGGCCGCCATCTCCGTTCCGGCGGGGTAGGCCCCCGCCACGATGGTAAGGCAGCCGATAACCAGGAAGATCAGGGGCACCTTGAGAAAGTGGAGGTAGACCCGGGGGGAAAGGCCCCCCAGGGCGGTGATGAGCACCCCCATCAGGATCAGGGTAAACAGGCCCACCGCCACGCTGTCGCAGCACAGGCAGATGGCCAGGACCACCGCCGTCAGCAGCAGCTTGGGCATGGGGGACACCCGACGCAGGCGGGACTGGTAGGCGTAGCGGTCGGTGCCCATGGTCAGTCCGTTCCTTTCCCTTTTCCATCCGGTTTCTTGGTGATGCGGCCCAGGATGAAGCCCACCACCCCGGCGCCGATGGCGGCCTGGAGTGCAAAGAGCAGGGACTCCACCTCGCCGCTGGCGGGCTCCAGGATGGGCTGGAACCAGGGCTCATAGTCGGGGTTGAGCTCCATAATGGCCTCCTCCGCCTGGCCGTCCGCTCCGCCGAACTCGGCGTTGGGCAGCAGCCACAGGGGTACGGCGGCGATGACCACCACCAACAGGATCAAAATCAGATTTTTCTGCCAAACTTTCATATCCGTCCCCTCCTTACAGCACCCGCAGCTCGGTGAGCTCGCTCTTGCTGTACTTCTCCAGCACGTTGAAAATCACCACGGTGAGCAGCCCCTCGGCAATGGCCAGGGGAATCTGGGTGACGGCGAAGATGGTGAGGAACTTCACCATGCCGCCGTTGACCACCCCCAGCTGTACCGAGGTGACCACATAGGTAAACAGATCCCCCAGGGCGGCGGCGGCAAACACCGCCACGGAGGCGGGGGCATTGGCCTTGCGCAGCAGCTTGTAGACCAGCCAGGACACGATGGGGCCGGCGATAGCCATGGAGAAGGTGTTGGCCCCCAGGGTGGTCAGGCCGCCGTGGGCCAGCAGCAGGGCCTGAAAAAGCAGCACAATGAGCCCCAGCACCGTCATGACCAATGGCCCGAACAGGATGGCCCCCAGGCCCACGCCGGTGGGGTGGGAGCAGGAGCCGGACACCGAGGGAATCTTCAATGCCGAGAGTACAAAGGCGAAGGCGCCGCACATGGCCAGCAGGATCTTGGCCCGGGGGGCCTGGTCGATCTTCTTCTTGATGGCGAAGAAGCCCGCCACCAGGAAGGGGACGCACACCGCCCCCCAGCCGATGGCCCAGCCCACCGGCAGCATACCCTCGGCGATGTGCATGGCGGAGGCGCTCATGGTCATCAGACCCAGCAGCCCCACCAGCACCGCCCCGGCGCGGACGGTTTTGTTGGCAGTTACAGTTGTCATGGTTGTTTCATCCTTTCCTATCACTCGTAGGTGGGTGGTTGTCGGGCCGGGCAAGGTTTTCCGGCTTGAGCCTCTCTGCCGCCGCGCGTCTTCCCAGGTCTCCCCAGTGACATGGTGCCCGGCGGCTCTTCTCTTACGGCAGCGGGACTGCGCGGGACTTGCACCCGGCTTCCCTTTTCCCGGCTATCTATGCAAAACAGGCTTACGCCTGGAGTTGTTCTCCCTCTTTGGCGTGCTTGACGAAGAGGGCCTGGATGCTGGGAAACTCCCCCAGGCCCTGGAGCACGCAGGTGACGGCGTACCCCTCCCCCTCCAGCAGGGACTTCCAGGAGTCCTCCTCCGGCCCCGCCAGATCGTTTTTGGCGTGGTCCCCGGCCACGATCATCAGGGGCCGCAGCTCCACCTCGGTGGCTCCCAGCTCCTGGATGCGGCGCACCGCCTCCCCAAAGCCGGGGTAGCCCTCCACCGTGCCGATGACCACGTCCTTCCGGCCCAGGTCATGGAACACATACTCCAGCAGGGCGTAGCAGGAGTTGGCAAAGTGCTCGGTGCCGTGGCCCATGTATAGGATGGCCTTGCCCGCCTTGGGCGCCGGCAGGTCGTGGAGCAGGGCCTGCACCGCGTCCAGGTAGTCCCCCGTCTCGGTGAGCAGGGGACGGCCGAAGGCCAGCCTTTCAAACCGGCCCGCAAAGGGGGCGGCCAGGGCCATCAGCTTGTCGTACTCGTCGCCGTTCATGATGTGGGTGGGCTGGACCAGCACGTCGGCGTACCCCTCCTCCGCCAGCTTCTCCAGGGCGGCGGGCACGCTGTCGATGTGGGTGCCCTCCCCCTCCAGCTTCTTCAAAATCATGCCGCTGGTGAAGGCCCGGCGGAGGGTGCGCGCCGGAAAGGCGGCGGACAGGGCCCCCTCGATGGCGGCGATGGTCTTTTCCAGGGTGTCCCGGTGGCTGGTGCCGAAGGACACCGCCAGAAGGGCTTGTGGTTTCATATCCTTCACTCCCGTACGTTGTTGCTGGCCTGGTACAAGAGGGCGTTGCAGATGGCGGCGGCCACGTTGCTGCCCCCCTTGCGCCCCCTGGCCACAATGTGGGGGGTGTCCATGGACAGCATCAGCTCCTTGCTCTCCACCACGTTCACGAAGCCCACCGGTACCCCGATCACCAGGGCGGGGGCCAGCTTGCCCTCCTCGATGAGCTCACAGGCCCGCACCAGGGCGGTGGGGGCGTTGCCGATGGCCAGCACCAGGGGGCCCTCCAGCTGGGCGGCCCGCTCCATGGACACGGTGGCTCTCGTCTCCCCCCGGGCCTTGGCCTCAGCGGCCACGTCCGGGTCGGACATGAAGCATACCGCGCGGCCGCCGAACTTCTCCAGCACCTTTTTGTTCACGCCGGAGAAGGCCATCTGGGTGTCGGTGACGATGGTGCAGCCCCCCTTGATGGCGGCAATACCCGCCGCCACTGCGCCGGGAGAGAACACCAGGTTGTGGGCGTAGTCAAAGTCGGCGCTGGTGTGGATCACCCGCTTGATAACCGGCAGCTGGTCGGTCGGAAACACCCGCTGGCCCAGCTCCTGAGTGATAATCTCCATACTTCTGGCCTCGATCTCGGCGGGGGCCACCCGCTGTAATTCCACTTTTTTCATGGGTCATTCCTCCCCGTTCAGAATACGGTAGATCCGCTCCATATCCAGACTGGAGCGCAGGCCGTCCGCCAGCTTGTCGTATTGCCGCTGGGCGTACGCCTGCCAGTCCACGCTGGCGGCCTCCGCCTCCAGGCCCTTGGCCTTGAGCAGACAGTTCACCATAGCGGCGGCGGCCTCCGCCTTGTCAAAGACGCCGTGGACGTAGCAGCCCCACACATTGCCCTCACTGAGGCCGTCGGTGCGGGCCTCCCCGGTCTGGGTGGAGAACTTCATCAGCGGGGGAGCGGTGCTCTCCGTTTTGCCCATGTGGATCTCATAGCCCTCGAAGGCCGTCCCGGCCATGGGGGCGAAGATGCCCTCCGCCCGGACAAAAGCGCCGGCCACCTGGGTGCGGGTCTTTTCCCCCTGGAACACGGTCTCAGCGGGCAGCAGGCCCAGCCCCGCCAGGGCTCCGCCCCCCTCCACCCCGTCCGGGTCGGAGACGGTGCTGCCCAGCATCTGATAGCCGCCGCAGATACCGATGACCGCGCCGCCCTTGGCGGCGTGCTTCAAAATGGCGCTCTCCAGGCCGCTCTGCCGCAGCCAGCGGAGATCGTCCATGGTGTTCTTGGTGCCGGGCAGGATGATGAGGTCGGGGTGGCCCAGCTCCCCCACGCTCCCCACATAGCGCAGGGAGACCTCCTCCATCCGCTCCAGGGGGTTGAAGTCGGTGAAGTTACTCAGCCGGGGCAGGCGGATTACCGCGATGTCCACCAGGCCTACTTTACCGGATTTGGACAGGCGGGCGGACAGGGAGTCCTCATCGTCCACGTCCACCGCCAGCATGGGCACCACCCCCAGCACCGGCTTGCCGGTGAGCTCCTCCAGCTGAGCAAGGCCGGGGCGCAGAATCTCCACATCCCCCCGGAATTTGTTGATGATAAGTCCCTTTATCAGCGCCTGCTCGTCCGGGTCCAGCAGCTTCACCGTGCCGTAGAGGGAGGCGAACACGCCCCCCCGGTCGATATCGCCGCACAGCAGCACCGGGGCGCGGGCCATGCGGGCCATGCCCATGTTGACGATGTCGTCCTCCTTCAGGTTGATCTCCGCCGGGCTGCCCGCCCCCTCCATGACGATGATATCATACTCCTCCGCCAGGGAGGAATAGGCCGCCATCACGTCGGGAATGAGATTCTTCTTATACTTGAAGTAATCTCCCGCCTTCATAGTACCCCGGGGAATGCCGTTGACAATGACCTGGGAGCCCACGTCGCTGGTGGGTTTCAGCAGGATGGGGTTCATCCGCACGTCGGGAGCCACCCCCGCCGCCTGGGCCTGCATCACCTGGGCCCGGCCCATCTCCAGCCCATCCGGGGTGATGGCGGAGTTAAGGGCCATGTTCTGGGACTTGAAGGGGGCCACCCTGTAGCCGTCCTGCCGAAAGACGCGGCACAGCCCCGCCGCCAGCAGGGATTTGCCCGCGTTGGAGGCGGTGCCCTGGATCATAATTGCCTTTGCCATCACTGCACCTCCCTGAGGGCGGCCAGCAGCCGCCGGTTTTCCACCTCGCCCCGGACACACACCCGGTACCAGTCGGGACCCAGACCGTGGTAGTTGGCGCAGGAGCGGATGAGTATCCCCCGCTCCAGCAGCTTCTCTTTTAAATCGGCCACGCCGGGCAGCCGGAACAGCAGGTAGTTGGCCTGTCCGGGGACCACGGTACAGCCCGCCTGCGCCAGACCGACGGCCAGACCGGGCCGGGCCCCCTCCGCAAAGCCCCGGCCCTCCGCCGCCCAATTGGGGCAGCAGGTCAGGGCGGCCAATCCCGCCGCCTGGGCGGGAGTGGACACACTCCAGGGCTGGGCAAACCTGCCCAGGGTCTCCCGCAGGCCCTCATTGGCCGTCAGGCAGTAGCCCAGCCGCAGCCCCGCCATGGCGTAGCTTTTGGTGAAGGCCCGCAGCAGCACCAGGTTGGGATGCTCCTCCAGCCAGGGGGCCAGCCCCGGCCCGCCGGCGGCCAGGGGCAGAAAACACTCGTCCACCGCCAGCACCGCCCCCGCCGCCCCGCACCGCCCGGCGATCTCCAGCAGCAGCGCCCCGTCGATGAGCCGTCCGGTGGGATTGTTGGGGGTACACAGAAACACCAGGTCGGTGTCCGGCCCGATGGCGTCCAGGATGCCCCTGTCCAGGTCGAAGTTCCTGTCCTGGTCCAGGGCGTACCGCGCCACCTGGCACCCCACGCAGGCGAGGGCCTGCTCATATTCAGAGAAGGTGGGGGCGGTGACCAGGGCCTTTCGGGGCCTTAGTCCAAACACCAGCCGGAAAATCAGGTCGGCAGCGCCGTTGCCGCACACCACCTGCTCCTCCCCCACTGAGTCGTGGGCGGCGATGGCCCGCCGCAGGTCCCGGCACAGGGGATCGGGGTAGCGGCCGCACTGGTCCGCCGCCTGCCGGACCGCCTGGGCCACCGGGGCGGGCATCCCCAGGGGGTTGAGATTGGCGGAAAAGTCCAGAACCGCCCCGCCATAGGCGGCCTGGGCGGTGAGGATATCCCCGCCGTGGGTGTACACTGGCATAACAACGCTCCTTTTTGTGGACAATGTGGGCATCCGCCCTCAGGGAAACAATAGGATGAGCAGAGGCATCCCGCAGAAGAGCAGCAGGGCGAAAAAGGCGGTGGCATATAAAATTCGGCCCGCGCGCAGGATGTCCAGAGGCTCCGGGGGGCGCTGGTCGTCCCCGATGTAGGGCTTCTCCACCCGCTTGCCGAAGTACCAGCTGGGCCCCGCCAGCCGGAGCTGGAGGGCGCCGGCGCAGGCGGCCTCGGTGTGGGCGGAGTTGGGAGACTTGTGGTTTTTCCGGTCCCGGCGAAAGATGCGCCAGGCGTTCTTCCCGTCGTATCCCGCCGCCGCCCCGCCCAGGCACATGAGCACCCCGGCGATGCGGGCGGGAATGAAATTAAGCACATCGTCCCACCTGGCCGCCGCCCGGCCGAAGTAGAGATAGTTGTCGTTTTTATAGCCCACCATGGAGTCCATGGTGTTGGCCGCCTTGTAGAACATCCCCAGAGGGGCGCCGCCGATGGCCAGGAAGATAAGGGGGGCGATGACCCCGTCGGAGGCGTTTTCCGCCACCGTCTCCACCGCCGCTTTTGTCACCCCGGCCTCGTCCAGGCGCTGAGTGTCCCGGCCCACGATCATGGAGACAGCGTACCGGGCCTTGTCCAGGTCCCCGGTCTTGAGGGCGGCGTACACCTTCCGGCTCTCCACCGCCAGGGAGCGGGTGGCCAGCAGCTGGTAGCTCACCACGCTCTCCACCGCCAGGGCCAGCCAGGGGCTGATGAGCCAGCACCCCCACAGCACCCCCGCCGTCAGGGCGGTGGGGATCAGCAGCGTCAGCACCACCAGCACCACGCCTCCCGCCAGTTCCCCCCCGTGGGACTTGGGGAGGATGCGCCGCAGCACCTTCTCCAGAGCGGAGATGAGCGCTCCGATGGCCCGCACCGGATGGGGGGCCCAGTGGGGGTCCCCCAGCAGCAGGTCCAGGCAGAATCCGATGAGCAGGGCCGTCAGATGGCCGATCCACCAGTTCATCCCTTGTATTCCTCCAGTATGGTCAGCTCCAGGGTGTGGGGGTTCAGCGCCATGCGGAAGCCGCCGCAGTTGGGGCACATCCAGCCGTAGTACTCCCGCTCGGGGCGGCCGTATTTGGCCAGCAGTCCCATCAGCGCCCCGCCGTGGGACACCACCCCCACCCGGGCAAAGCCGTGGGCGGCGGCGTCCTCCACCAGCTTTGCAAGACCGACAGACATCCGGTCCACCACCTGCTGGGCGCTCTCCCCCACCGGCATGGCGGCAAAGTTCAGGTGGTCACCCTGGCCGATCCAGGCCTGGTACAGGGGGTCGTCCTTCAGCTCCTGGTGGTTCTTTCCCTCAAAGGGGCCGAAGTCGGTCTCCCGCAGCTCGTCGATCACCGTCATGGCCACACCGGGCCACAGCAGCTCCGCCGTCTGGCGGCAGCGCAGCAGGGGGGAGCGGTAGATGTGCTCCACCCGGGGCAGGGTGGGCCCCACCTGACGGGCCAGCTCCTCCCCCTGGGGGGCCAGGGGCACGTCCAGGGTGCCGATGAACCGTTTTTCCAGGTTGCCCTGGGTGGTTCCGTGGCGGATCAGGATCAGTTCCATGGTTTGTCTCCTTTCAGGGTCATGGGCAGGCCGCAGAAGATGCGCTCCACCCGCTCCGCCCGGGCTGCCAGGCGGCAGCACAGCCGCCCCACTGCCTCCCGCCAGGCCCGCTGGGCCGGGTCCACCGGCACCACGCCGCAGCCCACCTCGTCGCAGATGAGGATCAGGCGGGGATTCACGGAGAGCAGTTCCTCCTCGTCCAGGTGGGGCCACTGTTCCAGCCCGTCAAAGACCGGTTTTGTCCGGGCCTCCTCCGGGGTGCGGGCCACCTGGTCGGGGGTATATCCGGTTTTTTGCAGCACATAGTCCAGCTTGCCCTGGCCCGCGCCGCCGATGATGAGGATCATACCAACACCTCGATTTTCTGGGCCACCGCCACCGCCAGCACCATGGCCAGCTCACACAGCTGGAGAAAGAAGCCGGCCAGATCGCCGGTGACGCCGCCGAACTGCCGGGCGCTCATCACCCGGTAGTACAGGCAGGCCAGCCCCGCCCCCAACAGGGCGGCCCCGCCGGTCCACGGGTCCAGCCACAGCAGGGCGGCGGCGCAGGCCACCACCCAGAGCACCAGAATCCCCCGGGCCCTGGCCGTATCCATGGTCCCGGTGAAGGTGGCCAGCAGACCGGTGCCCCGGGCGTTGGGCAGGGTGACGGCGAAGAGGCCGGACAGGCTGCGGGAGAGAGCAGGCCCCAGGGCCAGCACCAGGGCGGCCCGCCCCACCGCCGCCACTTCGCACCAGCAGGCGAAAAACACCAGCAGATAGAGCCCGCAGCAGATGATGGCAAAGGCCCCGGTGTGGGAGTCCTTCAAAATTTCCAGCTTGCGCTCCTTGCTCTGGTGGGAGGACAGGGCGTCGCAGGTGTCGCAGAAGCCGTCCAGGTGGATGCCGCCGCTGAGGGCAATGGGGATGAGCAGGGCAAAGGCGGCGAAGAAGAGGGGGCCAAAGCCCAGGTACCGGGCCAGAACCATCCAGCCGTACAGCACCGCCCCGATGACCGCCCCCACCAGGGGGAAAAAGCACAGGGCCCAGGCCAGGGCTTTCTTCTCCCAGTCCACCCTGGGCATGGGCAGCTTGGAGTACATGGCAAAGGCAATGATGAGGCTTTTCACGCAAAAACTCCCTTCCACGCCACCGGGATGCCGCACACCACCTCGTAGACCTGTCCCGCCAGGGCGGCCGCCCGGCGGTTCAGTTCCCCCAGCACCGACAGGTAATCCAGGGTGACGGGATCGTAGTCCATGCCGTCGGAGAAGAGCTCGTTGGTGACCACCACCAGCAGCGCCGCCTGTTCCGCCGCCCGGACCAGGCCGGAGAGCACCCGGTCCAGGGCGCCCTCCTTGCCGCCGGGAGAGAAATACTCGTTGGCGCACAGGTTGGACAGATCCTCCAGCAGCACGGCGCAGCCGGGGGGCAGCGCGGTCTGCGCCAGACCGGTGGGACACTCCACCGTCTCAAACCCCTTGCCGGCGCGCATCTGCCGGTGGCGCTCCACCCGGCGGACGCTCTCGGCGTCCCACACCTGCATGGTGGCCAGATAAATTCTGTTCTCCAGGCCGGAGGCGGTCACCAGCGATTCGGCAAATTCCGACTTCCCGCTGGCCGAGCCGCCGGATACCAAGATTAACATGGTGATTCCTCCTCTCCTGTAGGGGACGGCCTCCTGGACGTCCCGCGGGCCGTCGGGGACGCCAGCCCCTACAAAAATATTTCCTCAGGTCAGCGGTTGATAGGCCTCAATGTCCACCGCCTCAAAGGTGGCCATCTCCCGGTACACCGCCAGGGCCATATCCAGCAGCGGCATCACCGCCACGGCGCCGGTACCCTCCCCCAGCCGCATCCCGGCATAGAGGAAGGGCTCCAGGCCCAGATCCGCCAGCACCAGCTTGCTGGCCGGCTCGTCGGAGGCGTGGGACCCCAGCATATAGTCGCGACTGTCGGGGCAGATCCGGGCGGCGATGAGGGCGGCCACCGAGGAGATGAAGCCGTCCACCAACACCGGCACATGGCACATGGCCCCGCCCAGGAACACGCCCGCCAGCCCCGCCAGATCAAGCCCCCCCACTTTATGGAGCACGTCCAGGGGATCGTTGGGATCGGGCCGGTTGACGGCGATGCCCCGCTCAATGGCGTGGATTTTCCGCCGTAAACCCTCGCTGGACAGGCCCGCGCCCCGGCCGGTCATCACCTCCGGCTCACGGTTCAGAAACACGGAAGCCACGGCGGAGGAGGTGGTGGTGTTGCCAATGCCCATTTCACCGGTGCCCAGCAGGCGTACGCCTTTGCCGCACAGGTCACGGGCCACCTCCACACCTACCAGTACGGCCCGCTCCGCCTCCTCCCGGGTCATGGCGGGACCCTGGGACAGGTTGGCGGTACCCCGGCGGATGTTCTTCTTCAGGATTTTCTCCCCGTGGAGGGGGGTAGCCACGCCGATATCCACCGGCACGATCTCCACCCTTGCGGCCCGGCCCATGGCGCACACGCTGGTGTCGCCGGTGGACATATTCTCCGCCACAATGGCGGTGACCTCCTGGCCGGTCTGGGTGACCCCCTCGGCCACCACGCCGTTGTCGGCGCACATCACCACCACCGCCCGCTTGGAGAGATCCACGTCGGGGCTGCCGGTGATGGCGGCGATGCGGATGATGGCGCTCTCCAGGGCCCCCAGACTGCCCAGGGGCTTGGCGATGGAGTCCCAGCGGGCCTTGGCCTGGGCCGCCGCGTTCTGGTCGGCGGGAGTGATGGAACGGACCACTTCTTCCAGTGTCATAGCGATGCCTCCTGTCGGCGGCGGGCCGCCGCCACAAAATTGCGGGCCATCTCAGGCCGGGCGCAGAAATGAAAGTGTGGAAAACCGGCGTACAGAGTGGGGGTGTGAATCCCGCAGTCCCACCCCCGGTTGCTCAACGGCTTCTGAGCCCGGAAGCTGTCGCCGGGGTTGCTGCTGTCCCAGTAGTGGAACTCGTGGGCAGGGAGCCCCTCCCCCGCCCCGCACAGCAGGCCGCCGGTTCTGGCCGTCAGGGTCACATAGCCGAACCGGCCCAGCTTGCCGGTATTCCAGGCCCTGCCGGGGATGACGCCCGCCATAGGCCAGTCTGTTCCATCGGCATCCTCCAGCCTCTCATGGAGGTAGAGGAAGCCGCCGCACTCGGCCACGGTGGGCAATCCCCCCGCCACCGCGTCCCGGATGGCGGCGCGCATGGCGGCGTTTCGGCTCAGCTCCTCCGCCAGCAGCTCCGGGTAGCCGCCCCCCAGGTAGAGCCCGCAGGTGCCCTCCGGCAGGGCCTGGTCCTCCAGGGGGGAGAACTCCACCAGCCTGGCCCCCAGCTTCTCCAGCAGCGCCAGGCCGTCGGCGTAGTAGAAGCAGAAGGCCTTATCCTTCGCCACGGCGACCACCGGCTCCCCCTCCACCGGCTCCGGCAGGGCCATGGGCCCGGCGTTCAGGTCGGGAGCGGAGGAGGCCAGGGCCAGCAGGCCGTCCAGATCGATGGTCCGCTCCGCCTGGGCGGCCAGCTTTTTGAGCTTCTCCTTCAGGCCCGCCACCTCGTCGGCGGTGACCAACCCCAGGTGGCGGCTCTCCAGGGCGCAGTCGGGCAGACCGGGCAGAAAACCGTACACCGTGACGCCAGTCTCAGCCTCGATACATTCCTTTAGCCGGGGATAGAGCATGGGTGACACCCGGTTCAAAAGCACACCCCGGATACCGCTGTCCGGCCGGAATGTCTTGAGACCGTGAATCACGGCGGACAGGGTGAGGGCGCTCCCCCGGCCGTCCACCACCAGCACCGCCGGGGTGGCGGTGGCCTTGGCCAGGTGGTAGGCGCTGGCCTGCTGGCTCATGGCGATGCCGTCGTAGTAGCCCATGACCCCCTCGATGAGGGCCAGGCCGGACCCGGCGCTGTTCTCCTCCAGCAGGGACCGGGTGCGGTCCTCCCCCAGGAAGAACAGATCCAGGTTGCGGCTCTTGGCCCCGATGACCTTGCTGTGGAACATGGGGTCGATGTAGTCGGGGCCGCACTTGAAGGCCACGGGATTGACCTTCCGGTCCGCCAGGGTCTGGAGCAGAGCGCAGGTCATGGTGGTCTTGCCCCCTCCGCTGGCGCTGGCGCACAGCAGCAGCCGGGGGGCGCTCATGGCCGCCCCTCCCCGGAGAAGATCCACACCGGGTTCTGGGCGTCCATCAGGTGATACCGGCCCGCCTGCCGGGTGCGGGTGGCGGACACCTGCACCATGTCCGCCCCCTCCAGGGGGGCAAAGAGCCGGGCGGCCTCGGCCACCGTCTCCAACGTGACGGCAGTACACACCACCCGGGCGGCGGGATTCTTGCGGAAGATAAGAGTTAAAATCTCCTCCAGCTGGCCGGAGGTGCCCCCCAGAAAGACCCGGTCCGGGGCGGGCAGGTCCTCCAGGACCGCGGGAGCTGCACCGGGCACCACCACCAAGTTGCCAGCATGGAAGCGGACCTTGTTCTCACCCAGCAGGGCCAGGGCCTCCTGCTTCTTCTCCACGGCGTACACCTGCCCGGCGGGGCAGGCCAGGGCGCACTCCACCGACACCGAGCCGGTGCCCGCCCCCACGTCCCACACCACATGGTCCTCCTCCAGCCGGAGCTTGGAGAGGGCCAGGGCGCGCACCTCCTCCTTGGTCATGGGCACGTCCCCCCGGAGGAAGGCCCCGTCGGGCAGGCCGGGGGAGTTGAAGGGCCGTACCACCGGGTCGGGGTTTTCCGCCAGCACCACCGACAGGTCTGCAAAGGACTGCCCCGCCAGCTCCGCCGCGGTGCCGGTGACGATGCGCTCGTCGGGGTAACTCAGCCGCTCCCCCACCGATACCTGCACCCCACCCAGGCCCCGGCGGGTCAGCTCCTTGCAGAGATCCTCCGCTTTGGTGGCCCCGCCGGTGAGGGCGAAGGTGCGGGCATTGCGCTGGACCTCCCCCACCACGTTGTGGCTGCGGCCGTGGGCGCTGACGATCTTCACGTCCTGCCAGCTGGTGTGGAGCCTGGCGCAGAAGTAGCTGAGGGAGGAGACGCCGGGGATGGTAATGACCTCGTGGTCCCCCAGCAGGGTCCACAGTTTTTTAGCCCCGCTGTAAAAGCCGGTGTCCCCGGACAGAAGCACCCCGATGGGGCCCTCCTTCTGCTTTTCGATATACTCGGCGATGTCGGTCCCGGCGATGAGGGGCACGCAGGTGCGGCTCTCCTGGAAGCGCTCCAGCAGCCGGGGCGCCCCCACCAGCACGGTACACTCCTTCAGCGCCTCCAGCGCCCACACCGTCATGGTCTCGGGGGCCCCCATGCCCATGCCGATGAGATAAACTTTCATGCTTTTTCCTCCCCCAACAGCTGCCGCTTGCACGCCTCCAGGGTCAGGCCGGTCTCCCGCCGGGGCCGCTCCACCACCAGCAGGGTGCAGCCCGCCTCCCGGGCGGCCTCCGCCTTCTCCTGAAATCCGCCGTAGCCCCCGGTGTCCTTGCTCACCAAGGTCTGAATGTGATATTGCTTCAAAAGGGCCACGTTCAGTTCCCTGGTGAAGGGGCCCTGCATACAGATGATATTTTTGGGCGGAAAGCCCAGCTTCAGGCAGCGGCCCAGGGAGTCCAGGGACGGCAGCACCCGGGGGTAGCACCGCTCGGTCAGGCCGGGCCGGGCAACGGCGTCCAGCTCCTTGCTGCCGGTGGTGAGCAGGATGTTGCCCGGCAGCCCTTCCAGCAGGTCCGCCGCCGCCGCCATATGCTCCGCCTTCAGGCAGCCCTCCCCCTCCTCGGACCGGCGCACCAGCCGCAGCAGAGGCAGTCCGGCGGCCTCCGCCGCCGATTGGATGTTCTCGGTCACCTCCACGGCGTAGGGGTGGGTGGCGTCCACCACATGGGTGAAGGGGCGGGAGGCCATCAGCGCCTCCATCTCCCCCCGGTCCATGCGGCCCACATGGGCCTCCACCTCAGGGGGCAGGAGGGTCTCGCCGTACTCGGTGGCCACGCACACCAGGGCGGGAATCTGCCGCTCCAGCAGCCACTGGGCCAGCTCCCTTCCCTCGGCGGTGCCGCCAAAAAGCAAAACCTCCATCTCACTCCCCCCGTTGGAGGTAGCCCCGGGGAGTGACCATCTTACCGCCCAGCACCTTGGTCTGGCTGTTGCCCACAAACACGGTGGTGAACATATCCACCTGGGCGTCCCGCAGCCGGGACAGGGGGCACAGCACCCCCGCTTCCCCCGCCCGGCCGATGTTGCGCACATAGCCGCACACGGTATCCGGGTCCTTGTCCCGCAGCAGGATGTCGCAGGCCCGCTGGAGATAGTCGGGCCGGCTCTTGCTGGCGGGGTTGTAGAGGCAGATGACAAAGTCCGCCTGGGCGGCGGCGGTCAACCTCTTTTCGATCTTCTCCCAGGGGGTGAGCAGATCGGACAGGGAGATCACCGCGAAGTCGTGGGTCAGGGGAGCCCCCAGCACGGCGGCGCCGCCGCAGGCGGCGGTGATGCCGGGGATGACCTCGATCTCAATGGGGTCATACTCCTGGGCCACCTCGTAGATGAGCCCCGCCATGCCGTACACCCCGGCGTCGCCGGAGCACACCACCGCCACATTTTTTCCGGTGAGGGCGGCCTCCACGGCGGCCCGGCACCGGTCCACCTCCCGGCGCATCCCGGTGGACAGCACCTCTTTCTCCGGGAAATCCGGCTTGACCAGTTCAATATAAGCGGTATACCCCACAATCAGGTCGCATCCCGCCAGGGCGGCCCGGGCCCGCCCGGTCAGATCGGCCCCTCCGCCGGGACCCAGTCCGATCACAGTTACTTTCATAGGTTCTTCCTCCCCGCCACCGCCACGGTGACGCCGTTTTTTGCCTGCTTGGGCACCAGTACGGTCCCTCCGGCGCAGACCGCCGCCCGCTCGCACACGTTGTCCACCCCGGTGACCCCTTTCACAAAGGCGGACGGGGTAAATTCCCCCGTGGCCTGTTCCAGCTCCGCCGCCGAAAAGACGGACAGAGGCAGATTCCGGGCGGCACAGAAGGCCAGCAGGCCGGGTTCGTTTTTCTTTAAATCGATGGTGGCCACCTGGGCCACCGCCTGGGGTTCATAGCCGGTAAGGGCCTCCTCCACCGCCGCCCGAATAGCCTCCTCCGGAGTGTTCTTCCGGCAGCCGATGCCCAGGATCAGCCCTCTTGGAGCCAGCCGCAGGGTGCGGGGAAAGGGGCCGGTTTCCTTCCGATAGGTGACCCACACCCCCAGCTCCGCCGGACCCTCCGCCAGCCCCCCAGGGCGGGGATGACCGAAGTCGCTGGCAAAGCCCACCGCCCTCCCCTCCAGCAGGGCGGCGGAGATCTCCTTGGCCAGCACCCGGTCGGTGATGACCATATTCCGCTCCCTGGCCCACAGGTCCACGGCGAACAGGCCGTTGACGTCGGTGGCGGTGGACACCGCCGCCTGACCGCCCGTGAGGGCGGCCACCTTCAGGGCCAGCTCATTGGCGCCCCCCACGTGGCCGGAGAGCAGGGGGACGGCAAACCGGCCCGCCTCGTCCACGCTCACCACGGCGGGGTCGGTAAATTTGTCCTTCACATGGGGGGCGATGGCCCGGACGGCGATGCCCGCCGCCCCTACGAAAATCAGGGCCTCCCGCTCTCCCCACATCCGGCCCGTCCAGCCCTCCAGGCTGTCGTAGGCCTCCGCCCCCGCCTCCGTGGCAAACCGGGCGGGCACATGGAGGGTGGCCCCCAGCGCGTCGGCCAGGGTACGCCCCAGGGCCGCCCCCCGCCGGGTAAAGGCGATGATGGCCGCCGTCACTGGCTGGCCTCCCGGAATTCATGGGTGAAGGTGGGGTCATACAGCTTGGAGCGCTGGTAATTGTCCCCCAGAAAATAACCGATGGTAATGAGGGCCGTCTTGGTGACCTTGTTCTCCTTGGCGGTCTGGGCCAGGGTGGACACGGTGCAGCGGAACACCTTCTCATCCGGCCAGGTGGCCTTGTACACGATGGCCGCCGGGGTGTCGGGGGCATAGCCCCCCGCCATCAGTTCCTCCTCCACCTGCTCCAGCAGACCGGTGGACAGGAAGAGCACCATGGTGCAGCCGTGGGAGGCCATCTTCCGCAGCCGCTCCCCCTCAGGCACCGGGGTGCGGCCCGCCATGCGGGTGATGATAACCGACTGTGATACGTCGGGCAGCGTATACTCCGCGCAGAGGGCGGCCGCCGCACCGGAGAAGGAGGACACACCGGGGGTCACGTCATAGGGGATGCCCAGCTTATCCAGCTCGTCCATCTGCTCCCGGTGGGCGCCGTACAGGGAGGGGTCGCCGGTGTGGAGCCGGACGGTGGTGCCCCCCCTGGCCTCGGTGTCCTTCATCACCTCGATGACCTCCTCCAGGGTCATTCTGGCGCTGTCGTAGACCTGACAGTCCTCCTTTTTGTAGTCCAGCAGGGCGGGATTCACCAGGGAACCGGCATAGATGATGACGTCCGCCTCCCCCAGCAGCTTTGCCCCCCGCACCGTAATGAGATCGGCCCCGCCGGGACCCGCGCCGATGAAATGTACCATAATCGAAACTCCTATCTGTACCGGCGGGCGACTATAAAGGTCGCCCCTACGATTGATCTTGATGCAGGGCCAGCAAGTGATCAGCCCCGGTCGTCTTTCCCAGCAGTCCGTACTGGTTGGAGAAAAACACCGCCTCGATGGCCAGTTCCGGCCCGGCCCGGTGTTTCAGTACCTCCTCCAGCGCCCGTGCGATGGAGCCCATCACCTGTTCCAGCAGCCCGGCCTCCTTTAACAGCTCCACCCCGGCATCGGTGGTGGGACAGGCAAAGAGGGTGCGCAGCAGCTCCGGCCCTCCCCCCGCCAGGGCGGCGTGGGCGGTAAGGGTCTCCCGCCGTCCGTCGGCCACCTTGGAGTGGGTGTTCATGCTCCCCGCCGCCACTTTAATCAGCTTGCCCAGGTGGCCCACCAGCAGGAGGGACCGGAAACCCAGCCCGGCGGCGTGGTCGATGGCGTGGCCCAGGTAGTTGCTGCAGGTGCAGCGATGGGTCAGGTCCAGGCCCAGCGTCTCCTCCGCAAAGGTATCCCCGTAGTTGCCGGGGGTGACCAGCAGGTTCTCCACTCCCGCGGCTCTGGCTATGTCCTGCTCCAGATAGAGGGAGTCGATGAGGGCGGCCTCGCTCATGGGCCGGACGATGCCGCTGGTACCCAGGATGGAGATGCCCCCCTCAATGCCCAGCCTGGGGTTGAAGGTGCGCCCGGCCAGGGCCTCCCCCTCCGGCACAGAGATGGTGATGGCCACCCCGCCGGGATAGCCCGCCCGGACCATCTCCGCCTCCGTCTGCCGGCATATCATCCGCCGGGGGGTGGAGTTGATGGCGGCGGCGCCCACCGGCTGGTCCAGACCGGGCCGGGTCACCCGGCCCACCCCGGCGCCGCCGTCAATGGTGACCCCGGGGGTATCGCTTCTCTCCGCACGGGCAAAGATCAGGGTGCCGTTTGTCACATCCGGGTCGTCTCCCCCGTCCTTCCGGACGGCGCAGCTGGCCCAGCCGGGCCCGGCGGCGTGGTCCAGCAGCTCGGCCTCCACGCTCACCCCCGCCGGGGTGTCCACCCGCACCGCAGGCAGGGCCTCCCCGGTGAGCAGCAGCCGGACCGCCCCCGCCGCCGCCGCCGCCGCGCAGGTGCCGGTGGTATAGCCGCAGCGCAGCTTTTTGTTCCCCACCGGGATATACAGTTCCAGCACCGGCCCGCCTCCTTCCATGCAAAAAGGCCCTCCCCAAACTGGGGAGGGCCTTTTTCCGTCGAAAAACTGCCGCACCTCTCCACCTCAGAGCTACGCAAAACGGTATCCCTGCAGCGGGTTTCCTGGCTTGCGCTTCCTCCTCCGGCGCACCTTCTCAGCCCCACGGGCCAATGGTCTTTGCGCCTTTGTCCACGCTCACAGTAGAGGTAAGACTGCGCCGGATTTTCACCGGCTTCCCCTTTGGCGGCATTGCCGCAACTGCGGATACATTTTAAATCTTCGTTTATTATAGCAGGGCAGTAGGGAAAAGTAAAGGCAATTCTTGTCACACCGGCCCGCCGGGCCCCCTATCTCCGGCGCCTCAGATGCCGGGCCTTGTCCCACAGCAGCGCGCCGTACTGGCACACCTGCAGCAGTACCCGCATCACCGGGTAGGACAGCCCCAGGAACACCGCCAGCACCAGGAAGGACTGGACCGTCAGCCCGCTCAGGCCAAAGCTGGAGCCGAACCAGATGATGGCCACCGCGGAGGAGGCGGACATGGCGATCATCAGCACCCGCCGCTTCCAGTCAAAGGGCTTGCACACCTGATAGAGCACCAGCAGGCCGATGGCCACCAGCAGGATGGTGGACATGGTGGACAGCTCGTCGGTGGTAAAGCCGAACGCCAGATAGAAGGCCTCCAGCCCCAGCACGATAAACAGGTCGGTGAGTCCGCCGGGCAGGGCCGCCCGGAACACATTGGTGAGGAATTTTCCCTTCACCAATGCGTGGTTGGGTTCCAGGGCCAGGAACAGGGAGGGCACCCCGATGGTGACCGCGCTGAGGAAGGAAATCTGGAGGGGGGTCACCGGGTAGGGGAAGGTGGCAAACAGGGAGATGATGGACAGAAAAAAGGAAAAGATGTTTTTGACCAGATAGAGGGCGGCGGCCCGCTGGATATTGTTGATGACCCGCCGGCCCTCGGCCACCACCTTGGGCATGGCCGCAAAGTCGGAGTTGAGGAGCACCAGCTGGGCGGCGTGACAGGCGGCCTCGGCGCCCGAGGCCATGGCGATGCCGCAGTCGGCGTCCTTCAGGGCCAGCACGTCGTTGACGCCGTCGCCGGTCATGGCCACGGTGTGGCCCGCCCGCTGGAGGGCCTGGACCAGCTTGCGCTTCTGGTCGGGGGTAACCCGGCCGAACACGGCGTACTCCCGCACCGCCCGGTCCATATCGGCGTCGGAGCGGAGGGTGGCGGCGTCCACATAGCGCTCCGCCCCCTGGATGCCCGCCTGGCGGGCCACCTCGGCCACCGTCACCGGGTTGTCCCCCGAGATGACCTTGACGGCCACCTTCTGCTCGGCAAAGAACTGGAAGGTTCTGGGGGCCGACTCCCGCACCCGGTTGGACAGCAGCACCAGGGCCATGGGGCACACCCGCCGGGGGTCAAGCCCCTTCTGGTCGGGCATCCCCTGGTACTCGGCGGCCAGCAGCACCCGGTACCCCTTGGCCGACCAGGGGTCCACCGTCTCCTTCAGCTCCCCGTACCGGGGACCCAGGATGAACTCGGGGGCTCCCACCAGATAGGCCCCGTGACCGGGAAAGACGGCGGCGCTCCACTTGGTGGCGGAGGTGAAGGGGATGGTGAGCTCCGCGTGCCAGGCCGAGCGGCCGTGGAACTTCTTCTGCATGGCCCGGGCGGTGTCGTTGTCCGCCTCGGCGGCCTGATAGAAGGCGTTGAGGATCTCGGTGACCTCGGTCTCGGCGTATTGCTCCGGGTCCAGATACACCACCTCCCCCACCTCCATCCGGGGCTCGGTGATGGTGCCCGTCTTGTCCACGCACAGCACGTCCACCCGGGCCAGGGTCTCGATGCAGTTCATGTCCTGGGCCAGCACCTTGCCCTGGGCCAGCCGGATCATGCTCACCGCCAGAGCCACGCTGGTCAGCAGGTAGAGTCCCTCGGGGATCATGCCGATGAGGGCGGCCACCGTGGACACCACCGTCTCCTGGAAGGTGCGGCCCACGATGAAAAATTCCTTGGCAAACAGGGCGATGCCGATGGG